>JAJYWK010000052.1 GCA_021791515.1 bacterium
ACTCCCAAAATGCTGCTTAATGCCGCAATCGCCCTGGCTGGGATGGTAAAACAGCCATCGACTGACAAAATCCTTCCGAATTTGTTTGATAAAAGAGTGGTGAAGATAATCGCTAAAACTATAAAATAATTATTGATAGCTGTGTCATTCCGAGCGATCGAACCTGTCTGCCGACAGGCAGGGAATCCCTTAAATTTCAATCGTTAAGGGATCCCTTCCGCCTTCGTCCGCCCCAGGCAGACTACGGCGGACAGGCCACTCCTACACTTTGGTCGGCTTGCCCGACGAAGCTTTAGCGAAGTCGGGTCGGGATGACAGACACACAGCAAAACCATCGCAATTAAATATGGAAAAAAGCATAAGCTTCATCATCCCCGCTTACAACGAGCAAGACCGGCTCCCTAATTGCTTGCGATCCATTTTGTCGGAAGCAAAAAACAATCCGGACGTTAGTATGGAAATTATAGTGATTAATAACGCCAGTTCAGACGCCACTAAAGCTATCGCGCTCAATTTTGGTTCGCCTGTTACAGTAGTGGACGAAAACCAAAAAGGGATTGTTTTCGCGCGCGCCGCCGGCGGCAAAGCCGCGAAAAATTATTTGCTCGCGCATATTGACGCCGATTGCAGACTTCCAATAGGCTGGATAAAAACCGTAATTGAAAAATTTTCTAACAATCCTAATTTGGTTGCTTTAAGCGGCCCGCACCGCTACTACGACTTAGGCTGGTGGCCAAAATTAGTCTCCCGCGCTTATTATTGGGTTGCTTATTTAATTGGCTGGTGCAACGACAAAATTTTTCACATCGGTTCACTCCTGCAAGGCGGCAATTTTGTGGTTAAAAAATCAGCCTGGGACAAAATGGGCGTGCTTGGCAAGGACTTCAGCTTCTACGGGGAAGACACCGAAGTCTGCCGCAGGCTTTATGCTTTCGGGCAGGTAAAATTTACTTTTGATCTGCCAATTCTTACTTCCGGCCGGAGGCTCGCGCAAGAAGGCATGATCTCAACCGCCTTAAAGTACATCGCCAATTATTTTTCCGTATTGTGGTTTAAAAAGCCAACCAAACATGGCTATAAAGATATTCGCTAAAAATTAACTCTTGCCGAGCCTGGCGGATTAAATTACTATATGATATCTATTATTGTTCCCACTCTCAACGAGGAAAAGGTTTTAAAGCGCACTTTGGAAAATCTGCGCCGGATTGATGCTGTAAATTATGAAATTATTGTTTCCGACGGTGGCAGCAAGGATAAAACCGTGGAGATTGCTGAAAGTTTGGCAGACAAAGTTATTGGAAATAATTCCGAACGCCGCCAGACCATTGCCGAAGGAAGAAACGCCGGCGCGGCCGCGGCAACGGGCGAGATTTTTTTATTTTTAGACGCTGATGTTATTATTCCGGAAATTAATGAATTTATTTCGCAAACCCTTCGAACCTTTGCCATAAATGGCAAGTTAGTCGGGCTTACGGTATTTTTAAAAGTTTTACCCGAGCACGTAACGCTTTCAGATAAACTCTTTTTTGGCATTGTAAACCGGGTTAACCAATTTTCCAACAATGTCCTGCACATCGGCGCCGCGGCCGGCGAATGTCAAATGGTTCGCGCCTCAAGCTTTAAACAACTTGGCGGATTTAACCCCAAACTGGCGGTGGGCGAAGACCAGGATCTTTTTGCTCGGCTTTCTAAAATCGGCAAAACCTGGGTGGAAACCGGCCTGCATGTCTTTCATACTTCCCGCCGCGCGCACGAAATCGGCTGGCTAAAATTACACCTGCTGTGGTGGATAAATTTTCTTTACATAAAAATCTTCAAACGCTCCTTTAACAAGGAGTGGGAGGTGATTAGATAAACAGGTTGACACAACGAAAATTTATTGATAAAATTTAAATGTAATCAAATATGATTACTACTTGGCACAGCAGGTAGGTTAGTAAGCTCTTCACAAATCTGTGCGAGAGTTTTTTTGTTAAAACTACATTGGTAGACCGCGGTAGATATCCACAGGACTGTATTTTACCATTTTTAAACAATTGGTAAAATATAACTATGCCTTATGTTAAATGTCAAATTTGCGGCACAGAATTATACGTTAAGCCTAGTCACCAAAAAATGGGCTATGGTAAATTCTGTTCATTAAAATGCCGGCACATTGCTCAACGCAAAGGTAAATATGTAATTTGTGAAAGTTGCGGTAAAGAAGTTTGGAAAATGCCCAAAGCAATCAAACACTCTAAAAGTAATAAATTCTTTTGTACTAAATCTTGCCAGGCTTTGTGGAGAAATAAATTTTATTCCGGTCCCCTGCATCACAATTGGAAAGGAGGAGAATATATTTACCATAAAGTCATGGCCGCTAATAAGATAAAACCAGTTTGCAAACATTGCAAAATAAAAAATCGCAAAGTTTTAATCATCCATCACATTGACCATAATAGAAAAAATAATTCTATTAAAAATCTAATGTGGTTATGTAGGAACTGCCATTATTTAATCCATAATGGTAAAACAGTTTAATATAAAATATGGTGCCCGTAGTTCAATGGTAGAACGCTACTCTGTGGCAGTAGTCACGAGGGTTCGATTCCCTTCGGGCACCCCAGACGGTATCTAATATAACCGAGTCCGGTTGATTGGATGCCATCACAGGAATCTCGGCATTACGTCGGGATTTTTGTGTTTTAGGGGCAATCATCTTGGGTTTTGATTTACCGGCTACTACCGGTGTAAATTCGACCGTCATGTCGGTTATGATCTTTGGTTCTCTAATCTCCTTGTATTTCTTGGTAAAGACCATGTCCTCGGCTTGCATGAGTCCTCGAATGATCGGAGTTGGCAGTACGGTCACTACTTTTTTGTCAGTTACTTCAAATCTGTCCCAGTAAAGACCGAGGAACAGTCGTTTCATTTCGTCCGGGGCTTTGGTATATGCCTCATAGGCATTGCGGACAAACAGCAAAACGTCTTGGAGCTCGTCGACTCGCAGGTTAAGTTTCTTGTCTTGGGCATAAATCTCATCTTGCAGGGCTTCGATCTGCTCTTTGATTTTTACCTTTACTCTGGTGAAGTCGTCATCAGTTATGAGTCCGGCAAAGAGCTTTTCCTCGGCCACGTCTCGTTTCTTTTCGGCCAGCATCTTTTGAGTATTCAATGCTCGCTTTTCTTTGTTTATTGTTTCTTTTCGTGAGCCGTAGATTTTTTCTATCTTTGCGACCAGCCGTTCGGTAAAGCTCGGCGTAAATTCTATAAATTTAAACAAGTTAGCGATCTGCTGTTCCAGATCCCAGACTTCCACATATTTATCATGGCATTTGATCTGATCGCCGGACCGGTTGCAGTGATAGTAGGATTTATTTTTCTTAGGATGATGTTCGGCAGTGTATCGCTGTCCGCAGTTGGCGCAGAAAGTAAGTCCTCGGAGTATGAAGTTAAACTTTTGCCGACGGCAGGCATATCGATTGTGTTCAGCCATGACGAGCTGGACACGTTCCCATGTTTCTTTATCAATAAGCGGTTTATGTTTTCCGGTATGTACCAATCCTCTCCAACGCATTTCGCCATAATAAAAAGGGTTTTTGAGGACTTCGATCATCTTGCTATGGGCAAGTCGTTTACCAGCGTGAGTTCTGAACCCTTTCTTGTATAAAGCGTCACGGACTTCGTAGACGGAATAATCACCGGTAACGTACATGTTGAATGCTTCCTGAACGAGCGGCGCGCGTTCCTCGTCCACGATAATGATCCTCTTTTTCTCATCATTCGGATCACCGGCGTTTAAATATCCGACTGCAACGCCGGTTGGCCACCAGCCGTCCCAGAATTTCTGCTCGAGGCTCTTCAAAGTCTTTCTTGATGTGATCTGCGATTGGAGTTGGTTTACGCCGGCGATTACTAAGTCCATAAAGTTTCCCTCCGGGGAGTCGGTTATTCCTGGCTGGGAGACGGAGAATAATTCCACATCGTGCTTTTTGAGGATCGCTTTGATCTGCATGTGGTCGAGCGCGTTTCTCGCCAACCGATCGGTGTCTTGGATAAAGACAGCTCGAATGGCTTTATCGTCTTGGACTCGAAGAAGCATGTCTTGGAGTCCTGGCCGGTTCATGTTTGTGGCTGATCGTCCCGGGTCTTCAAAGACGCCCTCGTTTGCCAGTTTATATTTGTTGCTCTCCTCGATCGCTCGCTTGCAAAGCTTGAGCTGGGTTGCGAGCGAATGATGGCCGTCCTCGGCTTGCTCTTCGGTCGAGACTCGGCAGTAAATTAATGCATGTTCCATAGTATTTTCATATTAATTTTGGTTAATTTTTGTTAAGAGACCTTTCAGGGACACCCTATACTAATTTTGTGGACAAGCTAAGCGTCAGTTGCCCACAACTAATCTTTTTGTCGTCTTTTCTTGATACTTTCTAATATTTCGGTGATTTGACGGCTATCTCGCTGGTAGTCGTTGCCGGTGTACGGATCATCGTCACGGCCTTTCACAGGACCCAACACAAAATCCAGAATCGTTTTAGCGGCCCGGAATTTCATGGCATCGCTTCTCGCTCCCATGAGCGATACCAGCATCTTGGCCGCAGTCTCGGCGTGTCTCGCGAGCACATTATCTGTCTCTCTGTCGCGGACACCATTTCTTTCTTTTTCGTATCGATCGTATTCCTCCTTGAGCAATCCATCGGCCCGGAACCACCTTTTCACACTGACATGGGAGACTTTAAGCAGGTGAGCGATCTCTAAATACGTAAAATCACCATATTTTAAGCGGATCGCATTCTGATATTTTTCGTTTTTTATGTCTACAGTTTTTGCCATTTGGGTATCATTTAGTATCTTTTAAAGGGTTAATAATGTATTGAAGTACGCGCCTTTTCTCTGAATCGACCCCTCTGGACTGTCACGCATTTGCTGGTATGTCTGCTCGAGTTTTGCCAATCCATGCTTCCGGAGAGCGGAAAGCATAAAACTCATATCAGTTTCCTCAAGGTATCGAGCAATCTCCAGACATCGTTCCTCCTCAAAGGTTTTTGGACTAAAACTTCTTACGGGGCGACGAGTCGATCGATTGTTTTTATTTTCTTTATCGGTATCGTTCTTAGGACTTCTGCCAGCTGAACTTTCAGAAGTGAAAGAAAACCGCTCTACTAAAGCATTTTTCTCGTTTTTCAACTTCTGCCGAACATCACCGACTTCTGCCGGCACTTCTGCCGGTGTTTGTATATCAGTATCATTCTCACTTCTGCCGGACTTCTGCAGGAAGCGAAAGTCTATGTCCTTAAAAGTGCCGTCAGATAAGGGGTAATTGGATATATCCACATTGAACGAACTTCTGCGACCTTGCTGTACGGCAAACCATACCCACTTCTTCCGCTTAAGGTTCAGCATCAGGCGGTTGATATGATTTTTGGAATATTTTTCCTTGAAGTCTTTGGAGAGACCGGCATAACTAACGTGGGCCCGGCCGTTCCGGGGATTGGCATTGATCCATAGCCAGACGAGCACGGTGTATTCCTCAAACCGTAAATAGCCGTCCACGAGGGCGGTCTTGATGCTTCGAGGAAGCTTTACGTAGTCGTTATTGTCTATTTTGAATGGTAAATTTTCCATACTTCATATTCATTCGGCCATGAGGCTTAATCGATGGCATCGTTATACATAAGCGATTTAAGTTCCTTAATCGCCGTAACAAATGCCTTGGCGTTGACCTCGATCAAGCCGGCGAAATAGGCACTTACGAGCTGGGGACGATCGGGTTCGTCCGCGAAAATAAAACGAAACCGGCGCGAGTCGGCTTTGTTGATGCCCAGCAACTTATATCCCTTGGCCGTGAGAAAAGCGGCCGCGTAGAAGTCGCTGGTAGTAAAATTATTGTTGTCCGGCTGGTTTTTCATATTCATTTTGTTTAGCTTTATCTTTTTCCATTTGGCGGTAATCCAAAAGCCGGACGATCAGGTTGGCTAATCTGTCCATGAAAATCTCCTCCATTTGTTCAATGGTGAGGGGTGGTATTTTCTTTGTTGGTATTGGCTTCGGCATATATTTGCCGGCCCGCAAAATAAAAAGCAGACCGTTTTCTTTCAGTCTGCTCTTGGGCCTCCGAATCGGGTCGGACTCCACCTTATCCGGTTTTGTAATCGACAAATATGCGTCTGACTTTCCATTTCATGAGCTTTTCTATGCCGAGATCCTCTTTGATTTTCTTATTTACCGCACGCATAGCGTCATAGACACTGTCCTTGCTGTCTCTCGCCCAGTCCATTAAATCCAAGAAGTCTATCTCCTTGACTAGCGTGCCGAATGGGACCGCAAAAATCGTTTTACATAAAAAATATTGATTGGTATTTATCGGAATTTCGCATGATTTTCCTCCCATGCTAATTATTCCGGTTTTCTCATCAAACTTTATCCTCATGTCCACCGGCTTTTCCAGTTTAGGCGCAGGCTTGTCTTTGAGTTTTAGAAAATAATCCTTAAGCATGGACCGGCTCGGTTTTGTGACTATAAAATCACCATCATCAAATTTAAAGCCGATAATAATCTTTTTCTTTTTCAGTTCGGTTAGGACCGCTTTCTGATCGCCGATGTCCAGATCGGGTACCGGGGAATTAAAATACACTTTGGCCGGAACTTTGTGTGTGACGTCCGTATAGGACTCCACACTTCCCAGCAGGGAATAAATAAAAACTAATTTTGCATTTTCATTTTTCATATTCATTGTCTAGTTAAACAAAGGGCTCGCAACCTTTCACTGTTAAGTGATCGATTGCGAGCCCTTGGACCCGGAATACCTTTCAGGTCGCCCCTTGGAGCGAAGTTATTAAATTGTTGATTTTATTATACCACTTTTGCGTTGAGGGTAGAAACTTTTCTAGCGCCCAGCCACTACAATATCACTGCATTGATATAGTAATGGCCTTTACTGTATCAGTTTGTTGATATAGTGAAAACTTTTTTAGCCATTTTGCATACTTTTCACGCTGTACTATGCAAAAAAGAGACTTTTAGCACACTGTACTGATCAAAATCGGCGTTTCTCTAATGATACAAAAGTGTACTATTTCGGAAACGCCAAATTTTAGTGAATGGAGCCCATTTTCTGCCTTCTATTCACTAAATTTTATATTCCAACTTAGCGACAAAACTTGGAATATAGCTTTTCTTGTTACGACTTAAGCATGCTTGCTTGCTCTCCGACACAGGCACTTGCATTTATTGCTATTATAGCATAGAATATAATCTATAGGTGACATTTTGCGTAACCTTTTGAATTATACCCCATGACCCAACGAATTGACATCATGAATATACTCCTCCGATCCAAGCAGTCGGTCTTTACGTTTAAGGAAGTGAATTTGCTTGCCGGAGGTGAAGTCAGTCCTGCGTTATTGCGCCGCAGGGTGAGCTATTATGTTCAAAAAGATCAACTGCATCCTCTTCGTCGTGGCATTTATGCCAAAGATAAAAAGTACGACAAATTCGAATTGGCAAACCGAATCTACACCCCGTCATATATCAGTTTTGAAACCGTTCTCGGACGAGCCGGAGTCACTTTCCAATCGTACGGACAAATTTTTATTGCCTCATATCTCACTCGAGAATTAAAAATTGAGGATCAGATATATTCATATAGAAAAATTAAAGATGATGTTCTTGCGAGGACTCAACCGCCAACGGGCATAGAACACAAAGGGACTTATTCTATCGCAACTCCGGAACGAGCTTTTTTGGATGTTGTATATCTCTCGAAAGATTACCATTTTGATAATTTGTCTGCTTTGAACTGGGAGAAGGTCTTTGAACTTCTGCCGATTTTTGGCAATGCGGAAATGGAGAAACGGGTAAAAGCATATTACGAGCAGTTCAAAAATAGCTGAAAGTAAACCATGAGTATGAAAATGAAAATCTATGAAAATCACTGATCACCACGCAAAATATTTTGCCTACGAGTTAACCAAGCGATGTTCCTCGGACAGCTTGGAGAAATTGTCGTCCACACTTTCCAACGCGCAAGTTGATCTTAATCCCCATCAGATAGAGGCGGCATTGTTTGCGTTCCGATCGCCACTCTCCAAAGGAGCTATCCTCGCAGACGAAGTCGGTCTTGGAAAAACAATTGAAGCCGGACTTGTACTATCGCAAAAATGGGCTGAAAGAAAACGAAAAATATTACTTATACTGCCATCGAGCCTACGCAAGCAATGGAATGCCGAGTTGCAAGAAAAATTCTTTTTGCCATCGATTATTTTAGAAACAAAATCATTCAATCAATACGTTAAAGACGGCAATCTGAACCCGTTCGATCAGGAAGATGTTGTCGTCATCTGCTCGTATCATTTTGCCCGGTCAAAATCTTCTTATATAAAACAAACCAAGTGGGACATTGTTGTAATTGATGAAGCCCATCGTCTACGTAATGTATATAAAAACAGTAATAAGATTGCTCGAGAAATAAAGGATGCATTAGTTGATGTTCCGAAAATTTTGCTTACGGCTACACCGCTTCAAAACTCCCTCCTTGAGCTGTACGGTTTAGTAAGTATTATCGATGACCATGTATTCGGTGATCTTAAGAGTTTCAAAGTTAACTATGCCCGACTCTCACGCGAGCAGGATGTTTATGAGGGCGAGCTTGGTATGGTTGAACCGCGACAGGAGATGTTTACCGATTTACGCAACCGGCTGAAGCCGGTTTGCATTCGTACGTTGCGAAGGCAGGTTCTTGAATATATCAAATACACCAAGCGGATTCCGCTTACTCAAAATTACATTCCTACTGAAGAAGAAGTTGAACTTTACAATGGTATGTCCGAATACCTGCAAAGAACGAAGCTGTTTGCTTTGCCTAATAGTCAACGTCAGCTTATTACCATGATTTTGCGAAAGCTTCTGGCGTCATCGTCTTTCGCTATCGCCAGCACACTGAATAGTCTGGTGTTCAAACTTTCGAAACTTATTGAGAAAGTGGAGAAGCAAAAAGCGGCCGAGGATAGTGGGATTGAGGGCCTTGATCAGAACTTTGAGACGCTTGATGAAGTATCGGACGAATGGATAGACAACGAAGAGGACGACGGCACAGAAGAGACGGAAACAAAAAAGATACAGTATACCGACGAAGACGTTGCATTGATGAAATCGGAAAAGGTTGATCTTGAAAAATTTCGGGATGTTGCCAAGAAAATTTGGAAAAACTCCAAAGGAGATGCCCTGCTTACTGCGCTTAAAAAAGGTTTTGAAATGACCGAAGAGCTTCATGCAAATAAAAAGGCCATTATTTTCACCGAGTCCACCATCACCCAGAACTATCTTTTGCAACTACTTTCGGAAAATGGTTATACGGATAAGATAGTTTTATTTAATGGTTCGAACAACGACGAAAAGTCAAAACAGATTTATGCTACTTGGCTTAAGGACAACAAGGATACGGACAATGTAACCGGCTCGAAAACTGCAGACATGCGCGCGGCTCTGGTTGAATATTTCAGGGATGAGGCGGAAATTATGATTGCCACTGAAGCCGCGGCCGAGGGCGTGAATTTACAATTTTGCTCATTGCTTATTAATTATGACCTCCCATGGAATCCGCAAAGGATTGAACAGCGTATCGGCCGGTGCCACCGCTACGGCCAGAAATATGATGTTGTCGTGATCAATTTTGTTAATCTTAAAAACGCCGCCGATCAGCGCGTGTATCAGCTCTTGGATCAAAAATTCAATTTGTTCAAGGGTGTATTCGGCGCAAGCGATGAAGTTCTCGGAAGCATTGAATCTGGTGTGGATTTTGAAAAGCGTATCGCCGGTATTTATCAAACCTGCCGAAGCGAAGAAGAAATCAACACGGCCTTTGATGGCTTGCAAAAAGAGATGGACGAGAGCATCCAAAATAACCTGCGTGATACTCGCCAGAAATTGTTAGAAAACTTCGATGCCGAAGTGCATGAAAAGCTCAAAGTTAATCTTAAAGAAAGTGAAGCGTATCTGGATACTTATACTCGCTGGCTATGGGATGCAACAAAATATTATCTCGGCGACCACGCTGATTTTGCTGAACACGAGTATTCTTTTACGCTTAAAAATAATCCATTCCCAAACGAACAGATTGATCCGGGACCGTACAAAATCGGCAAGAATATTGATGATGCCCATATTTACCGGCCAGGGCATCCTTTGGCTCAAAAGATCCTTGGTGAGATCAAAGCCAAGCCGGCAGGTGAATCTGAGATAACTTTTGATTACTCCACTAATTCCACGATTATTTCTATTCTAGAACCGCTTGTTGGCAAAAGTGGTATTTTGAAAGTTTCCAATTACACCGTCGAGGCTTTTGAAGCCGAGGACTCCGTGGTTGTATCGGCTATTGATGAATCGGGCAATCCGGTTGATGGAGAAATTACCAAGAAGTTGTTTTCAATTGCCGCGCGAGATGTAAAAGCCGCAGTAGTTTCTCCGGAAGAAAAAACTAAGCTGGACGAATTGGAAAGCCAAACTATTACTATGGTCTCTGGTCGGATCGCCGAGCGTAACAGTGAGTTTTTCGATAATGAAGTAGACAAGCTGGACAAATGGGCGGAAGACATGAAGAAAGCCCTTGAGCTTGATCTTAAAAAACTGGATGTTGATATTAAAATTTCAAAAACAAACGCCAAGAAAATCCTTAACCTCAATGAAAAATTGAAAGCCCAGCGTGGTATTAAGGATATGGAAAAGAAACGCAATGAGATGCGCAAGAAACTGTACGAAGCGCAGGACGACGTGGAAGGCAGAAAAGAGAAGCTTATTGGGCAAGTCGAGTCTCAATTAAAACAAAAATCAAAGCTTGAGCCGCTATTCACCATCCGGTGGAAAGTTGTATAAAAAATTATCAAATAATTAACTAAAAATATATGACAGAAAACAATAAACTTATAGCAATTTTTGAAGACCAGCCTGTTCGTCGAACGTGGAATGCGAAAGAAGAAAAATGGTACTTCAGCGTGGTTGACATTATTGGTGTCTTGAGCCAAAGCTCGGACCCTAGAAACTACTGGAAAGTGCTCAAAAACCGGTTAAATAAGGAAGGAAGTGAAGTGGTTACAAAATGTAACCAGTTGAAAATGATCGCTCCTGACGGCAAAATGCGCGAAACCGATGCGGCCGACGTGGAGACCATTTTCCGGCTTGTCCAATCGGTACCCTCTCCCAAGGCTGAGCCATTCAAACTTTGGTTAGCCAAAGTTGGTTATGAGCGAATGCAGGAAACCGTTGATCCTGAATTGGCGGTAAATCGTGGGAGAAAGACTTGGCAGATGATGGGACGAAGTCAAAAGTGGATTGAACAGAGAATGATGAGCGTTGAGACGAGAAATAAGCTCACTGATTATTGGTCTGAACATGGAATTGAGAAAGGCCAAGAATTCGCGAAGCTTACAAATATCATCCATCAAGAATGGAGTGGCCTTTCCGTCAAGACGCATAAGAAAATAAAAAATCTAACCTATCATAATTTGCGCGATCACATGAGCGAGGCCGAAATTATTTTCACGGCTTTAGCAGAACTTTCTACTCGCCAGATTTCCGAAAAAGAAAAGGCCGAGGGTTATTCTCAAAATGAAATCGCCGCGAAAAAGGGTGGACAAATTTCTGGCAACGCGCGCAAAGCATTGGAAGATCAAACAGGTAAACGGGTCGTAAATTCTGAGAATTTTTTGCCGAATAAGAAAGATCCTAAGCAATTAAAATAATATGACTAAAAAGCAAAAACTTGAATTGACGTGGATCGGCAAGGACGAAGAGCTCAAGCTCGAGCCGAGGATTTTAATCGAGGACCCGGACAAGTCCTATGGAGACAAGTCGGCCGAGAATATGCTCATCCACGGCGATAACCTCCTCGCGCTCAAAGCCCTTGAGCAGGATTTCGCTGGCCGCATTAAATGTATTTATATCGATCCGCCCTACAACACTGGTAGTGCTTTTGAACATTATGACGATAACCTTGAGCATTCTATTTGGCTCAATTTAATACGTCCACGGTTAGATATTCTGAAAACCCTTTTGGATAAAGATCAGGGTAGCATCTGGATTTCAATTGATGATACAGAGTCTCACTATTTAAAAGTGCTTTGTGATGAGGTTTTTGGTAGAAATAATTTTGTTGCAACAGTTATCTGGGAGAAGAAACACACTAGGAGTAATGATGCGAGATGGCTTTCCGACAATCATGATTTCGTTCTATGCTACGCAAAAAATAAGTCACAATGGCAAAGAAATTTACTTCCCCGAACGGACGAGGATTCGAATGGTTATTCAAATATTGACAATGATCCACGAGGTGTTTGGGCATCAGGACCTTGTCATGCAAAAACACCAAACCCAAAAGATATTTATCCAATAACTACCCCGTCAGGCAGGACTCTTATGCCACCAGCTGGTACAAGCTGGAGATTTTCAGAAAAAAGATTTGAAGAGTTAATCAAAGATAATCGCATTTATTTTGGCGACAAAGGGAATAACGTGCCTCGTTATAAAAGATTTCTCACGGAGGTTCAGCAAGGGTTAGTGCCAATTACAATATGGTTCCGTGAAGAAGTTGGTGATAACCAAGAAGCAAAACAAGAAATAAAAAAGTTATTTGCTGAAGATCCATTTTCTACTCCAAAACCAGAGAGACTCATTAAACGGATTCTGGATATTGCTTCGAAGCCGGGCGATTGGGTTTTAGATTCATTCCTTGGTTCCGGCACTACTTCAGCCGTGGCACACAAGACCGGACGGAAACATATCGGTATTGAATTCGGTGATCATGCTGACACGCACTGCTTGCCTCGTTTGAAAAAAGTTGTTGATGGTTCTGATGGCTTGGCTTTGTCGGAAGCACTTGGCTGGAAAGGCGGAGGTGGATTTAAGTTTTATAATCTTGCACCGAGCCTGCTTCGCAAGGATTCTTTCGGCAATTTTGTGATCGATGAAAAATACAACAGCAATATGTTGGCGGCCGCCATGTGTAAGCATGAGGGTTTCAAGTTCTATCCGGATGAGGCACTGTATTGGAAGCACGGAAAGTCCACGGAAAATGATTTTATTTTTGTCACTACTGGTTTTGTTACGGCTGAACAGTTAGAAAAAGTTCACAGCGAAATGAAAGCCGGCGAGAGTTTACTCATTTGCGCCAAATCGTTTGCACCGGAATGCGAAAGCCGTTTTGCCGATATTACAATCAAAAAGATTCCGCAGATGATTCTTGGTCGTTGCGAATTCGGTAAAGATAACTACGATCTGAATATTATCAAGGCCACTGAAGCGGAGGCGGAAGAATCTAACGAATCCTAATATGAATACAAAAGCACAAGCAATCAAAAATCGTTTGAGTCTCCGCAAGCCGCAAGCGGACAGTTTGGAAATCTTGGAAAAACTGGCAGATACGCTGGAATTAAAGAAAGGGGTTGATCCAGTGTCTGAATTGGCAAAGGTTCGGGCATTGTATCCGACATGCTCGGATTTTGAACGAGACTTTCCCTCGGTTTGTTTTTCCTTGGCTACCGGCGTTGGAAAAACTCGCCTCATGGGTGCGTTCATTTCGTATCTTTACGTTGCCAAAGGCATTAAGAATTATTTTGTCCTGGCTCCCAACCTTACGATTTACAATAAGCTCATTGACGATCTTTCCAATCCGCAAAATCCGAAGTATGTATTTAGGGGAATCGCCGAGTTTGCCGTCACGCCTCCCCGGGTCATTACCGGAGACAATTACGCTGAAGCGCGGCAAAGCACTTTGTTTAAGGAGTCGGTCAATATAAACATTTTTAATATTTCCAAGATCAATTCCGAAGTCCGGGGCGGTAAAGAGCCGAAGATTAAAAGATTATCAGAATATCTTGGTGAGTCATATTTCAACTATCTTTCCGAATTGTCGGACCTCGTGCTTCTAATGGACGAATCACACCATTATCGCGCTGATGCCGGACTCCGAGCGATCAATGAGTTGAAGCCAATTTTAGGCCTTGAGCTCACCGCTACCCCGATTGATACGCGCGGCAATAAATTCAAAAATGTTGTTTTTGATTATCCGCTGGCCCGGGCTTTGCAGGACGGTTTTGTAAAAGAACCGGCTATTGCCACTCGTCGCGACTTTAATCCTGACCAATACCGCAATGATCCAAAAGAGCTGGATTTGATAAAGCTTGAAGATGGAATTCGTATTCATGAAGATACTAAAGTTGCTCTGGATATTTATGCCCGTGATACCGGTAATCGTTTGGTCCGGCCGTTCGTGCTGGTTGTTGCCCGAGATACGGATCATGCCAAAGAAATTCGGACGATGATTGAATCGGACCGGTTTTTTGAGGGTAGATATACCGGCAAGGTAATGGAAATTCATTCCAATCAACGCGGCGAAGAAAAAGAGGAAAATGTTCAGAGGCTTATCGATTTGGAAAAACCGGAAAATCCGATAGAGATTGTCGTTCACGTTAACATGCTCAAGGAGGGCTGGGACGTTACTAATCTCTACACCATCATTCCTTTGCGCGCGGCCAATTCCCAGATTCTTACCGAGCAAACTATCGGCCGTGGCTTACGATTACCTTTCGGTGCCAGGACCGGTGTTGAAAAGGTAGACAAGCTCACTATTATCGCTCATGACCGCTTTCAATCCATTGTGGATGCGGCTAATGATCCCAATTCTATAATTCGGCAGGAGAATATCATTGAAATTGACCCGAATACTTTGCCGGAAGAGCAGGAAGTTATTACCGCATCATCGGTTACGGAAGAAGCGTTTACTGAAAAGCGCAAAGAAATTGCCAACATCACCAATGAGGCCGAACGACAAAAAGCCGGCTTTGCGTTGGAGGCCGAGCAGTTAATAACCGAGGCAGTAAGCACTCTTGGCGCGAATATAAAAAATATCAATGATTTAAAGAACGACGAAATTCGAAAACTAGCTTTCGAGAAAATGGTGGAAAGTATAGAAAACAATCCACAACAAAATCTTTTCAAGGCCAATCTCGTTGAGGCGGCCAAACAGGAATACGAGAACGTTATCTCCGAGTTTATTGATAAAACAATCGCCATTCCGCGCGTGCTTATTCAGCAGAAGCATGACGTTAAATCCGGCTTCCAAGATTTTGATCTGGACGTTGCTGGTCTGAACTATCAGCCAGTATCTGAAGAAATCATCCGCAGGACTCTGCGCACTAATGAAAGCGAAATTTTGCAAAGCGAAAGCTCGGGCGTTGTGCGCGATATTCCGGAGAATATTCTCGTCAACGAATTGATCAACTATCCGGAGGTTGATTATGACCGCGAGGCTGAACTCTTATATAAATTGTCACGGCAAGCCATTGCCAAGCTCGGAAAAGATCGGGACGCCGATGATCTGAAAAATATCGTTCTCTACCACAAAAGAGAAATCGGCCGCTATATTTATGCCCAGCTTCAACAGAATTTTTATTTGGAAACCTCCGGCTTTGAAGAACCGATCGTGTATCCGTTTGATCGCATTAAACCGCATAACTTTTCCAAATATACGGCTGACAGTGTTCATCATTATACCGAGACCATAAACCCTACCCACGCGATCCCTTCAAAGGTTTTCGGCGGATTTAAGAAGGCCTGCCATAATCTTTACAAATTCGATTCTAAGGCCGAGAAAGACTTCGCCGCAATTTTGGAAAAAGATACCGATGTTTTGAAGTGGCTCCGGCCGGCCGAGTCCCAGTTTGAGCTTTATTGGAAGCATAATTCAAAACGCTATCATCCGGATTTTGTGGTCGAGACAGTAGATACGATCTTTATGGTTGAGATCAAGGCGGAAAAAGATATTGATGACACTGAAGTCCAAGAAAAAGCCGAGGCTGGAAAGAAATATTGCGAAGTGGTGTCGACTTTTAATGTAGCCAACGGCGGCAAAAAGTGGACCTACGTTCTAATTCCGCACACCGCCGTCGTGGCGAATATGAGCTTGAAGAGTTTGTGTAAGTAATGTGCTAAAAATTGGCACTAGGCTAAAGAACTAGTGAGTGGGATGAGTTACTAATGCCTCATATACCATTTTGAACCTCCGAAACCAGCGGAGGTTTTACTGTGTATAACTTATAGTGATGATAACTTGACTTTTATTTATATCCTTGCTAGGATATCCAATGAGGACGATTCGTCCTCTACGCTCATTGAAAGTAAATAGAGAGGATCACTCTAAAATAATGCAAGCTAGGCTCTCACGGGCATACGCCCACCTTGAAAAGAGGCTTTGGCCTCTTACTTCTCGAAAGAGAAGGCACCTTGCCCCGGGCATGTATTTGTTCTGCTCTGTTAACAGGAAAGTGTTCAGCAATAAATGTGTATGTACTTAAACATAAACATTTTATGCAATACACAACACTGATATCAGTTATAAGGCAAATAAATTTGTAAGGGTAACGGTATAAGTTCTTATAGGTTTTCCCCTATACGTGCTTTAACGGTTCTGCCACTTTAAGTAGTCGCAGGCCAATTTACCGCCAATGAGCCGAGAGTCAATGTTGGCTTGCGACGAACGAAGTTGCGGGATCGTTAATTGCAGTTACTGTCGCATATTAACCATTAACATTCCAAAACTTATGAGTAAAAATAGTTCGGACAATCAAAAAGAAAGAGTGATCACCCTACTAACCAACTTCAACCGATTGACCCTGAAAGTCATGAAATTGAAGGTCAAGGATAGGCAGGCTCTCGGCCTGCTTGCTGAGGCCATGCAAATTAATAAGCAAATGTTGTCTTTAGCAAAAGATAACAAGATCAGCTTTGAGTTTGTAAGGCAAACGTTTTCTGTCATCGCCGCGGTGGTGAAAGAGACGGTCAGCAAGTGGCTCTTCCGTTACAATTTAACGCCATTAATGGCACTGAAACTATGTTAACAGTCGGACAATTAATAAAAATAGGCAGGATCAATAAAAAGCTAGGCCAAGAAGATGTGGCCAGCAAATTGAAGGTGTCTAAAAATTACATCTCTCTTGTTGAAAATGGTAAAAAAGACCCAAGCATCAATTTCCTAAAAGGGGTGTCTAATTTTCTTGATATACCCTTGATTCTTTTAATGTGGGAGAAAATTGATATGCCGAAGGGAAAAACCGAAGGGGAAAGAAAAATTGCATCCCAGTTAGAAAAAATGCTTGAGGAGGCACAACGTTTATTTTCCGAGAAAACTTTTGGCAAGAAAAAATGAAAAAACGAGCATCTTTAAAAATCAACACAACAAAAGAGCTCGGGTTGCAACTAGGTCTGCCCGAGGATTTTTTAATAAGGACTAGCGAGTATATCGAGCAATGCTACAAAAAATTTCCTGGCACCGATAAGAAGGGCAAAAAGCGACCTTTTTACAAAGCCAATAGTGATCTTAAGAAAATACACAGGAAAATTAATAAACTCTTAGACGCTCTTGAGTACCCAGTTAATATTCAAGGCGGTATAGTCGATCGCTCAATACACACCAACGCTTCGATGCATTCGGGTAAAAAATATGTAGCTAATTTTGATATTAAGAATTTTTTCCCAAGCGTAAAATTTAAGACAGTCTATCGAGCTTTTCGAATGCAGAATTGCACGCCGGATGTCAGTAGGATGTTAACTCGACTTACTACGGCAGATACGGCCCTGCCTCAAGGGTTTGCCACGAGTCCAAAAGTATCAGGCCTTGTGCTACTGAATGTCAATCGCCGATTAAGTATACTGTTCAAAAAATACGGACTGGCGCACACTTTTTGGATTGACGATCTGACGATCTCTGGTTATCGCCCTATTCAGAAGTTTCAAAAACTACTCAATAAGATTTTCAAACAGGAAGGATTTGTTTTGCACGACGATCCAAAAAAGACAAAGTTTACATCATCGGAAGAGAGGCAAACATGTACTGGATTGGTCATTAATCAGGAGCCAAATGCCGAAAAAAGCGTCAGGGAGAGAGTGAGAAAGGAATTATATCTTTGCAGTAAATTTGGGGTGGATAGCTATCTCAAAGACCACGATCTCCTGGTGGACAAAGAAAAGTATCTAATGTCCTTGCGAGGCAAGATAAGTTTCCTAACCGCCGCAAATAAAAAGAATATGATTTTCAAGGAACAATTTGCAAACCTTAAAGTTTAATCACCATGTCTGAATACTATAACCCAAATAGAGACGCTTCGTGGAATTACGGAGGAAAGAATTGGAAACTAAGCCGTTCTAAAATTGACCTGTTTTCGGAGTGTCCTCGATGTTTTTATATGGATAATAAACTCGGCGTGAAGCGAGTGCCCGGATTCCCTTTTTCTATAAACAGTGCGGTGGACTATCTGCTTAAACAAGAATTTGATGGTTTTCGAGTAAAGAATGAGCAACACCCACTTCAAAAAGAATACGGCATAGATGCGCGGCCGATGTCTCACGCTGAACTTGATGAATGGAGGAGAAATTTTGGCGGTATCAGATATTTGCATGAACCGACTGGACTTTTGGTAACCGGCGCGATTGACGATTTATGGATCAATGGGAAAGACGAATATATTGTTGTCGATTATAAAGCAACAGCAAAGGACGAGGCGGTAAAAGCATTAGACAAAGAATGGCAAGATGGCTACAAGCGACAAATGGAAGTCTATCAGTGGTTACTGCGACAGAATGGACTAAAAGTTTCTGATATTGGATATTTTGTTTACTGCACCGGAAAAATGGACCGGCAAGCTTTTGATAAGCGAATTGATTTTGACGTGAATCTAATAGAACACAAAGGCAATGATTCGTGGGTAGAAAAGACCTTATTTGAAATAAAGAAGTGCTTGGACAGCGGTGAAATACCACAATCCAGCGAAGGCTGTGATCATTGTGCATATTGGAATTCTCGTAGACAATTTGAGAAATAACTATGGAAATTGAATCAAAACAACAAATTCTTGAACGGCGGAAAGAGATCGAGCAGGAGCTCGTGCATATGCTCAAGGAAACTGAGAGTGATTTTACTTTGGATCATGTCCGGGAAGCTATCTATAACGAGGAAGACAACGATGACATGATGAAAGTCGTGGCAATGTTTGATCGTGGCGGAGACGCTTCGGAATTGAGCAACGTTCTTGAGCTGGTAACCGATGCCTGGAATTACTTTCCACACAAAGTTCTTGGCGGTATCTCCCCGGCCGAGAAATTATTAGAGCATCATAACAAAACTAAAAAATAAATATGAAAATCAACAACACATTCAAACTCATAATTTCGCTCATTATCCCACAGTTGGCAGGAGGATTGGGAAGCTACTTTACGATCGGTTCGGTGAGAGATTGGTATCCGGTGCTGGTCAAGCCGGCTCTAAATCCACCGGCATGGATATTTGGTCCGGTCTGGACGACACTGTTTCTTTTGATGGGCTACGCGCTGTATCTTGTCTGGAAGGACGATAGCGGAAAAAGCAAACGCCTGGCCTATTCAGCTTTTGGCATTCAAATGGTTTTAAACGCGCTTTGGTCAATTATCTTTTTCGGTCTGCACAGCCCAGGTGGTGCGCTCGTTGAGATGGTATTCCTCTGGCTCGCTATTCTCACTACGATCATTGCTTTTGCAAAAATCTCCAAACCAGCCGCATGGCTTTTGGTGCCATATATCCTTTGGGTCAGCTTTGCCGGATATCTTAACTATTCAATCTGGCAATTGAATTCAGTAGGTTCCGGGCAGGTTGCTTGCACACAGGAAGCCAAGCTTTGTCCGGATGGATCGTATGTCGGCCGCACCGGACCTAAGTGCGAATTCTCTGCATGTCCGGGAGAAAATAACGACCTTTGGAAGACTGCGACCGAGAGTGGCATAACATTCCAGTATCCGGAGACATTGCTCACTACATACATCAACACGCAGGACTGGCCTCCGCAGATTCAGGTTTTAAATGAACTATATACTTGCACCGAAGCCGGATCGGAAACTGCCCGGGCCGGCAAGACTGAGAAGCAATTGGTTGATAACCGCGAATATTGCCGCACGAGCATCGTGGAGGGTGCGGCCGGAAGTATCTATACCAACTATGCATACGCCTTTCCGAAGGACGACAAGACGGTCATTTTTACATTCAGCTTGCGAGCCGTGCAGTGTGCCAATTACGACGATCCGCAAAAGACCGCCTGTGAGAACGAGCGGTCAGCATTTGATCTCGACAGTACCGTTGATCGGATGGCGAGAAGTATAGCCCAGTAATAACATGCTTAGCGTAGAACGAGTAAAAGAGCTTTTAAATGATCCCAAGCTATCCGATAAGGAAGTTGAGGAAATTCGGGATCAGCTGTACATGCTTTCCGAGATTATGTTCGAGCAGTGGCAGGCCGAAAGGATAAAAGCCAAAGCTGACAAAAAAGACAATGAGAAAAAAGAGGAACCCAAAATTTAAGGTTGAAGTAATTTATAAAGATGTGCCGGATAAGAATGACCGGGTACGCCAACTTTGGGACACGCTTGTTTCCTTGCTTGATCCCGAAAGCATTAAGAATAAAAGCAATGATTCCATCAAAAAAGAAAATTGACGAGTTAAAGGAATTGGTCAAGAGAGATTTCGGTGTCGAATGGACGGATCAGGAAGCCTCGGATGCGGCATATAATCTGGTGAACTTTTATGATGCTCTGGGGAGATTCGCCATGGAGGATATCCAGAAGTATATCGACACCGGCGGCGAGCCGAGTTTTGCAGGCAAGGTATCGGACTATGATGAATGGCTAGCGGAGCAGGCTGAAATCGTTAAAAAGATTCAGGCGGATCGGAAGGAGGCTTCTAAATCCAAAAAGCGAAAAGGTTAAGCAATTATGACTTGGTGCAATTTGCTTAATATTTCAAAAGTTAAACAAATCGTCCCAAGCTCTCAAATTTCGCATTACGGTTTGGTCTGGGTGCAACAGGTGTCAAACGTTTACTCTTGGCACAAAGCTCGCCACAAGGGCAAACAGTGGGCGAAAATCGGTTACTTCTTGATGGACAGGAAGTCGTAGTTGTAAAATTTTGCAACTTTCTTGATATTGTTCATTTTTTCGCGTACTGTAACCATATATTGCTTGTCCTCCAGCACGGTTATGAGACCGGACAAGCCGCGACCCCATTTAAAACATCAAAGCAAAAGACACCTCTTAAAAGAGGTGTCTTTTGCAAGAGACTATTTTAAAATTGATTTTTAATGGTTTTCTGTATCCGGCGCGGAATTCCATTTTTCCATAAACTCCGCCTCCCATTGCGCCTGCTCATGTTCGCTCATTAAGCGAATTTTATCCAAAACTTCCTGATGTTCAGGATAAATTCTTACCGCTTCGGCCAAATGTCGAAGCCGATTATTAAGCATCTGTTCCGGTGTCTGGCCCTCTATTGGCGTATCGCAAATGCCGTCTATTTCTAAACACGTTAGTGTTTTCATATATTTAACCCCTTTTAAACAGCATAATCCTTTAAAACCCCGCGGTCAAACGCTCTATTTTTGCTTCCAAATTTTGATTAATTTATCCCGTTCTGTTTTACTCAAAGAAAAATTCTTGGCAGACGATGTTCTTTGGCGGAAAACTTCATGCATACATATTGCCGCGGTAACAGACAAATTTAAGCTCTGCACAAAACCCTGCATGGGAATAAATAAATGCGTATCTGATTTTTCTATCGCCGTTTGGCTTAGTCCCCTGTGTTCATTGCCAAACACCAATGCGATTTTTTTATCTGTAAATTTGGTTTTTAAAATTGATTTTGCCTCGCTATCCAAGATTGTGCCAATAATGGCATGGCCTTGCCGTTTTAGCGCTTTAAAACATTTTTCCGTGGAATCAAAAATTTTAAAAGTAAGCCACTTATTCGCCGAAGAGGAGGTGGCTTTGCCAACCTTCCAGGGATTAAATTTATTTTGGGTTTGGATAAAATAAACTTTCTGGATGCCAAAAGCGTCCGCCGTGCGCAAAACCGCGGCGGCGTTATGAGGGTCGTGAATATCTTCCAACACTACTACGCCCTCCTGCCGCCTTTGGGCGACGGCTTTGATTTTCTGTAAACGTTTTAGGCTAATCATTACTTTAATAGCGATACTTTTCAATATCTAAATTAAAATCTTTACTTACTTCAATTCCCTCTTTCCGCAATAATTCGGCTTGATGCTCCTTGGTTGCCGTCCAGTTGCCTTTGATGGATATTACACCTTGATTATTAACCACCCGCCACCAAGGGGCTTTCCCTTCCGATGGATCCAAAGCCTTTAAAATTCCGCCTACCTGCCTGGCGGCCTTTGGGTGGCCGCAGGCTGCGGCAACCTGCCCGTAGCTCACCACTTTGCCTTTTGGCACTGTTTTAATAAACCTAATTACATCTTCTCTAAACCCCGCTAAAGAAGCCTCGGGAGGATTAATCGCTCGGTTATATTTAGATAACTTATTTAGCTTTACCCTTCCACGCACGTTATTCTTTAACGGGGTAAACATATAACTGTTCTTTGCTAAAATTTCTTAAACGGTTGCGCAAAATTTTATAATCCGGCACTGCTTGCGAAACCAATTCCCAAAACCGGCGGCTATGATTAAATTCTTTTAAGTGGCACAGCTCATGAACCACCAAATAATCCGCCAACTCCTCGGGCAAGTGTATAATCCGGTAATTAAAGTTCAAATTGCCCTTTTTACTGCAACTTCCCCAGCGGGTTTTTTGGTTTTTAATACCAACCCGATTAAAGCCAAAGTTATAATGCCTGTTCCAGCTTTTGATCTTATTAGTCGCCAAAGCCAAAGCTTGCGCTCGATGTTTTAAATATTCCCTACGTCCGGTTTTTATTAAAATTTGATTTTTGCAGGGCCTAAAATGCTCCAAACACTTTTTTATCCAGGCCAATTTGGATTTAATGAACTCTTCAGCCAGGCTTAAATCAAAACCCCGCGGCAAAGTTAGCACCACCGCGGAGTCACAACCCACGGACAAGCGCATTCTTTTCGCCCGCCGGCTGATTTTTATGCTATATGGGATTGTTTCTACAGTTTTAATAGTGGAACTTTTCAAATTAAACATCCGGTATTCTTAAATAAGCAGAAAGACGAACATTACGGTAAAATTCACGGCTGAAATTACGCACCAGGTGCAAAAAGCCCGCAGGACAAAGGCTTGAATAAAAGTAAAATACATGGAAAAAGCAAAGCCCAAAACTACCACGGCCTTTACAATCCATGGCGCGACCAAACTGGCCTGCGTAAAATAAGTAAGGACTAAAATCGCAATGTACATTAACAAGCCCAAATAGGCATTTGGGATGCCCAAAGTTTTGCTATATTGGCTGTACTGAACTTTTTGGCACCATTCTTTGGGAAAAAACCAGCAGGCCACATCGGTCTTGGTTATGGCATGGTAGGATAAATAAATTGTGTCCGCCAGACCAATGCAGGAAAAAATATAAAATATTAACGCAGTTGTCGGGTTCATATATTTTGCGCTGATTAATTATTTATGTTTTTTATTTAACTTCCAAAGATAACCAATTAACAAAAGTAAAACCACCCAGACCATTGCCATGGTAATAATATGCATTAACTGATACCAAGCTATGATGTTATTGTTAAAACCAAATTGCATCATCGGCGGATATTGCGACCCGCCAGCTACTCTCATCATGCCGGTTTGCCCGCCGCGAGCAAACCAAAAATCGCCGGATGTATCCACCGGCACGGCAAAAGCTTGCGGCTGCGCCTGCCCAAGAGTTGTCTGGCCGGTTTGCGCCTGGACCTGATTAGCATCCGGCGCATAAGTTGCCCCAAAAGCTGTGCCGGCTATTAAGAACATGCCGGCTGAAAAACCTAACACTAACAGAGTTTTTTTCCCGCCGATGGCGGACATTTTTGAATTCATGTTTGTTTCTAATATTATTAATTATACAGGACTTACGCATTGGACAAGTACGAGGCAAAAGGCGAGGATGTTTGGAGGCGTACTTTAGGTACGACGACAAACACCACAGCATTTTAACGAAGTAATTGGCCAAAGCCGCTTTTAAGGAACTGGCTCCGCCAGTCCTAAAAGCGGCGGTGCGTAAGTCCTGTTAAGCTAATTTTAGCACATAATCTCATTTAAATCATGCCGGAGCTAAACTTGGCAAATTCAAAAAACAACAAAGTAAAAAATATTGCCATAATTATCGGGGCTAGCAAAGATATCCAGTTGCGTTTATTGGGCCTGAAAAATTTCAAGGATAAAGAATTAGTCACCACAGAGACTGAACTTAAAGCCATGGCCAACCCGGCCAATTCGGGCTTAAGCACCAAACCCACAGACATAAACACCCTGGCGGCTATGGGAATGCCGACCACGTTATAAAACAAGGCAAAAAACATATTTTGTTTTATTTTTGTCATCGTCTCCCGGGAAAGCTGGATGGAATTAACTACGTCGTTCAAATCGTTCTTCATAATTACTATCCCGCCGGTTTCCATGGCCACGTCCGTGCCATTACCCATGGCAATACCTAAATCCGCCTGAGCCAAAGCCGGAGCGTCATTAATCCCGTCCCCGACCATGGCGACTTTTTTATTTCCCGCTTGCAATTTTTTTACTTCATTTGCCTTATCTTCCGGCAAAACTTCCGCCAAAACATTTGCAATTCCCACCTGGGAGGCAATTGCCCGAGCCGTGCGCTCGTTGTCGCCGGTAATCATATAAACTTCGATTTTCATTTTTTGAAGTTTTTCAATCGCTGCCTTACTGGTTGATTTTACCGTATCAGCCACCGCAATCACCCCGATTAATTCCTCTTTAATGGCCAAAAGCATTGCCGTTTTACCGGCTTCTTCTAATTTAGTTTGCTTTCTGCCAACTTTCTCTACGGTAACCCCGGCTATATCGGACATCATTTTTCGATTGCCAAAATAGTAAGTCACTCCATCGATCTCCCCTTGTACGCCATGACCGGGAACTGCCTTAAAATTTAATACTTCCAGCAAATTGATCCCTTCTTCTTGGGCATGGCTATAAATTGCTTCCGCCAAAGGATGTTCGGAAAGTTTTTCCAAACTGGCCGCGATTTGCAAAACATCATCTTCATCTTTACCAGTTAAGGCCAGTACGTCGGTCACTTCCGGTTTACCGTATGTTAAGGTACCGGTTTTATCAAACACAATAGTATTAATTTTGCACGCCGCCTCAAGCGGTTCTCCGCCTTTAACCAATATGCCATTTTCCGCACCTTTGCCGGTTCCCACCATAATAGCGGTAGGAGTTGCGAGTCCGAGCGCGCAAGGGCAAGCAATAACAATCACCGAAGTAAAAGCCATTAACGCAAAAGCTAATGTGGAACCTAACAAAAAATACCAAACCAAAAACGTAAGCACGGCAATAATAATTACTGCCGGCACAAACCAGGCGGATACTTTATCCGCGAAATCCTGAATCGGAGCTTTAGACCCTTGGGCTTCTTCCACAAGACGAATAATTTGTGCAAGTATTGTTTCGTTTCCAACTTTAGTAACTTCAAATTCAAAACTCCCGGTTTTATTGATTGTGCCTCCAGCCACATTGTCACCGACTTTTTTCTCCACCGGCAGACTTTCTCCGGTAAGCATCGACTCGTCCACGGCAGACGAGCCCTTGGTAATCCGGCCATCAATGGGAATTTTTTCGCCGGGTCGGACAATAACGATATCTTTCTGAACAACCTGTTCAATCGGAATATCCAATGTAATATTATTGCGAATTACCCGGGCGGTTTTAGCCTGCAGGCCCATTAACTTTTTTATAGAGTCAGATGTCTTGCCTTTAGTGCGCACCTCCAACCATTTTCCTAAAATTACAAAAGTAATTAAGAAAGCCGCGGTTTCAAAATACAAATCCTGAATTTTTCCGCCCCGAAGCCCAATTACAGTTTTATTTGCAAGGGCATAAACTATCAAGGTTATTAGGCTATAGAAATAAGCTGTGGAAGTGCCAATGGCAATAAGACTATCCATATTGAAAGTCTTCATGCGCAAAGATGACCACATGCCTTTGTAAAAACCTTTACCTACAATAAACTGCACCGGGGTAGCCAAAATTAAAGAAATAATTCCGACATACGGCAACAGCCAAACTTTACCCGGAACCTTGGTGAAAAAATCGAAAAACATAAAATACAACATAGGCAGACTTAGAACCGCGCTAAAAACCAACTTTTTAAAATAAGAGCTGATTTCCGCTTGCCTTTTTCTGGCGTCAAATTCCGTATCTTTAACATCTACCTCCACAGCCGCATATCCGGCTTTTTTTACCGCAGCAATCAAATCACTAGTTTTTGTTTGAGAGGCACTGAAACTAACTAAGGCTTTTTCCGCGGCAAAATTGACATTGGCCTGGGTAACACCCGGCACTTTTTTTAAAGACCGCTCGATAATGCCGGCGCAAGAAGCACAGTGCATTCCGGAAAGAGACAAATTTACTTTACGATTTTCTCCACTTCCGGAAATTGGCACGACCGTAGTAGATGAGGGTACGCCAACTATCGCCGATTTTACCAAAGAACCACTTCCCTGCTGGGTCCCAAGCTGATCAAAAACTTTAAACAGATTAACACTTTTAACTAACTGTTCAAGATAATTTTTTGTGGCTTCTTGTCCTTTCGGCACATTAACTTCAGCATTCTTATAGTTTGATAACTTCCCATCAAAATATGGCTGATTTTTCTCGTCTTGCATCACTCTGCCCTGAGCCTCAACCCTATGCTCCAGCTTCATGGAAAACGGCACGCCAATTTCTTGACCAGCGCCTAGAATCTGGGCATTCCGGTCATGCCCAATATGCATAGAATGATCCTCGGTCACTGTACTTTCATATCCGGCCCGCTTAATTGCCTGCTGGATATCTGAAACTGTAATTAAATCGGAATTTGTTTTTACTACACCTTGTCCGTCTTTCGCGAAAATTTCCACTTCCACAACTCCGGGTAATTGTTTTAACTCTTCTGTAATCAAGGTTTCACAAGACTGGCAATGCATACCTTGAATATTTAACTTAAACGTATTTTCCATAAATAATAGTTAATAATTATATTGAATTGACTTTATACCCGGTTCCTGTCAAAGCTTCTTGAAGTTCTGATATTAAAACATCCCGACTGGCATCCAGCTCCCCTATCGCGGTAGCTCCGTCCTGCTCCAGCCGAACCGACATCACATCTTTTATTTTACTTATTTTCATTTGCGAAACTTTTCCGCAAGCGGAACAATTTAAATTTGTTAGCTGAAATTTTATTGTTTTCATAAATTTATTATTTATTAATCAGTTACTATGAATTTTCCCCGATACATACCCATAGAACAAGAAAAAATTATTTCGCCTGCCTGGGTAGGTGTAAATTCAATTATATTTTCTCCGCTCCTAAGCGGTTGTGCAATGCCGTAGGCGGACATACTTATGTATGCGGCGCAAGTATACTGGTTGGTAGAGTTAATTATCCATCTTACGGTATTGCCTTTTTTGACCGTAAATTGGTTTGGGCTATAACCTGAACCGCCTTGAGTCATCCGCACTTCCTGAACTGTCCCAATGACTGGTTGGCTGCCGGAAGATTTTAATTCAACATTAAATTTCTCCGTTTTTGGGGGAAATACAATTAAACTTGCATTGGAAATATTAAATATTCCGAGCAATATTACTGCCAGCCCCGCCGTAGAAAAAAACATGCGGGCTTTGGAGCCCTTAAAAGCGGAAGATAGACCGCCGATACTTAACAGTCCCGGCGCGGTACCTAAAGCAAACAAGGACATAATTAACGCGCCTTGAACAAAACTGCCTGTGGAAACCGCATAAAGTTGCATGGCTTGCGTAAATCCGCATGGTAAAAAGAAAGTCAGTGCTCCGCCAAAAAATGCGCTTTTATGACTATACTCCTTTGCCTCATGTTTTATTCCAAACAGTCTGGAAATAAATTTGGGCAAAGTAATGTTAACTTTTTGTAAGACTGGAAATATTTCAATCAGCTTTAATCCCAGCAAGACCATTACCCCTCCCACAAATAGAGTCAGAATGGCTAGTGATTTAGGAGAGGGCTGCAGCACTGAACCTATTCCGCCGATAACCCCGCCTAAGACCGCAAACCCAAGCACCCTGCCTAAATTAAAAAACAAGTGGGGACGGAACTTTTGTAAGGGAGTCGCTTCCGGGTGCAATTCAGAATGACGGGCAGACAAAGCCAGAACCAGCCCGCCGATTAATGCCATGCACGAAGAAACGCCGGCCACAAGGCCAACCAGTCCGGCCATGGCAATGCTTTTTTGATTTAAATTTTCTGCGATACCGGAAACCCCAAACATTTGCGCGGCCAAAAACAAAACTAATAAAATAGCACCGGCGTTAATTAAATAGTAATAGTCTCGGGGGTTGCGGGAAAACCAATGCTTTTTATCTTCCTGCTGGACGGTATAACCGGCGTCTTCAACAGCCTTACTGATTCCACTAAAAGACGGCTTGGTATTTTCATACCAAATTTTAGCCCTACCGGAAACATGACTGGATTCCACTTTTTTTACCCCCGGCACTTGTTTTAAATTTTCTTCAATTAACAGCTCACACGATTTGCAATGCATTCCCTTTATCGGGATAATTAATTTTTGCATAAAAAATTTTTAAATATTTTACAGTTAAAAATTCTAACTTGATTTCTTAGCAAAAAATCACTAAGAATCTACATACTGGCAAAAATTATAGCCGGATCCCGTTTACCGAAAAGGGTCAGCCAATTACCCAACTGGGAAAAGTAACTTAAAATAAACCTTTCCTGACTTTGGCGAATAAATAATTTTAAATTGCTAAGACTATTTTTGCGGACAAAATTCCATCCGACAACAAAAAATATGCTGAATATTAAAATAAATAGTGCCGAATTCAACAAATTCGCCGGCAGGGTTTGCATACTATTTTCAAAGGCGCTTAAACAACTACTGACGCAAATTGGATCAGTACCGTGATTCTCACAATCTTGAGCGCGGCAAACCGATGCCTTATTATGATCTTCCATTAACCTCTCTTGGTGGACTATGCTTACGCCAAAAATACCTATTCCAAAAACTATGCCTATAAGGGCAATAATTAAGGAGGTTGGTAATTTTTTTATAACGGTATTTTTCATACAATCGGCTAATTTTTTATTTTGTAAATTTTTACCATCTCCTTTACCGCTTTAGCGGACTGCCCGTGCATAAACTGATGCGGCACATGTTCGGTTAAATGGTTTTCCAGCAAATCCGCGTTGAAACCTTGCAAGGACTTTTCCACAGCCAAGCTCTGCGTAATTACATCCACACAATACTTATTAGCCTCCACCATCCGCTCAATCCCCTGAATCTGTCCTGCGATTCGGTGTAAATGATTTATTAGCTTTTTCTTATACTTTGCCTGCATAGTTATTGTTATGGTTTATCATTTATCAGTTATTATTTATAATAATATACCCCCCTGGGGTATTTGTCAAGTATGAGAAATATGATTGATGTCAAGATAGTAAAATGTTAGAATGATCTTATGATTGATCAACCAACAATTTGTTTTGGCCAACAGCCGTGCGGATTTTTTCCCAAGCGGTTTTTGGTTGCAAAAATAAACACAGCCCGCGTTTTACAGAAAAAAATCGGCGGGCGCATGGTGTTTTTTTATCACGATAGCGATGCTGATTACCGAGAAACTATTACGATTTTCCGCGATCGCTCAACAAACGCGGAAGCCCGATTAAATTTTACCCAAGAAAACAAATTGCAAAAAAAGCACTCCCCGCTTTATTTAAAGCGTGTGCCTACCGGTTGGAAGGAGGAAGTTTTAAAACAACTCCCCAGGTTTGTTGGCCGGTCGATGATTGATTTATTTTCATCGATTGATAAAAATACTGCGGCGGATTTTTGTTTGGAGATGTACAACAAACTGGGTTTATTGGAAGGAATTGAAGTAGTAAGATCATCCAATCCCGATTTTAGACAACGCGCGGCTGATATAACTGCCGGATTTGTGGATATCAAGTATCAGGGCGAAATCGTACGAGCTAAAATTATTTCTGAATCAGACCCTGTCCCCTCAACCCTCAACCCTCAACCCTTTGCCTCCCTCCACGAAGGCGGGCCGGTGTATACTTACTTGCCCAAACCTGATAAAATTACCAAGCAACAAATTACTCCGGGCGCAGAGAGCCGATTTTCATGGATGAATTCGGTAATTGGTTGCACCCACTATATATACGGCGAAGGTGAAAAAGATTATTTAAAATTTGAAGATTTTCCAGAGGTAAAATTTATCCAGCGTGATGAGATAAATAATTCAAATTTTGCCTTCATTCCTATTCATAATTCTTAATTCATACTTTTATGCGAATTTTAGCTTTTGGCGCGCATCCGGATGACGTAGAATTCGGAGCCGCTCCCCTGTTAATAAAAGAAAACCAACTTAAAAACCAAACCAAAATTGTGGTTTGCTCTTTGGGCGAAGCAGGCACTAGTGGCACGCCCGCGATAAGAAAAAAGGAGGCCGTAGCCGCCGCTAAAGTTATGGGCTCGCAAATTGAATTTCTAAACCTCGGCAGAGATTGCCATATTCAATACAACCCCCAAAATGCCATTAAAATTGCAAAAATTATAAGGCAATTTAAGCCGGAAATAGTATTGGCTCCGTCTTTAACCGAAAACCAACACCCAGACCATTTAAATCTGGCAAGATTAACGCGCGATGCCGCAAGGTTTGCCCGCTATGGGGGTTTAAAGGAATTAAAAAAACTGCCCGTTCATAAAATTACCGCGCTTTATTTTTATGTATCCAGCGCGGAGTGGGACAGAAAACCGAATATTTTAATAAATGTAAGTGACGTAAAACAGAATTGGGAAAAAACCATGGCCGTTCATAAAAGCCAAATGAATACCAAAAAATATATTGACATTGTTTTAAGCAAAGCCAGGGCGCTTGGCGCGTCTATGGGCGCGGACTTGGCAGTCGGGTTATATGTTAACGACCCAATCCGCGTTAAAAACATTTCTGATTTAAACCTTTCATCCAGAAATTATTAAATATGAATTTATCCTACAAGCTACCGACTACCCGCCTGCACTTGCCTTCGGCAAGAGCCGATGGCGGACAGGCAAGCTACAAGCTAAAGATTGGTATTGTCTGCTACCCTTCCATAGGCGGCAGCGGGATTGTAGCCACGAATTTAGGCGTGGAACTGGCCAAATTAGGCCACCAGATTCATTTTATTTCTTATGAATCGCCTTTTTTGCTGGAAAAAAGAAAAAATATTCACTTTCATAAAGTCAACATAAATAAGTACGATTTGTTTAAATATCCCGATTACACCTTGCCTTTGGCCGTAGCTATTGAGGCGGTGCAAAAAAAATACAAACTGGATATTGTCCACGTGCATTATGCTGTACCTCACGCTACCGCCGCGCTGCTTGCAAGACGCATTATGCGCACCAATAACGTGCCTATGCCGAAAATCGTTACCACTCTGCACGGCACAGACATCACCTTGCTCGCGCGGGATAAAAACTTATTTGAAGTTATAAAATATTCCATTGAACGTTCGCACGGCGTAACCGCGGTTTCAGAGAGCCTAAAAGCCGATACGCTTAAAATTATAAAGCCCCAAAGACCGATTGAGGTTATTTATAACTTTTACTCCCCCGCGGCCATCACCAAATCACGCCATCTGATTCGTAAAGGATTAGAGATTAAGGATTCTGATTTCCTTGCCATCCATCTTTCCAATTTGCGGCCGGTGAAGAGAATTCCGGACTTATTAAAAATAGTCTCTTTAATTCCGGATTCTAAATTTAAACTACTAATTCTTTCCGGCGGCGATTTTACGTCATTTAAACCATTAGTTAAAAAACTCGGCATTGCCAATAAAATTATTTTAAAGCAAAGCATAAAAGATATTGGCAACTACATTAACGCGGCTGACATAGGCATTTACACATCTGCGGAAGAAAGTTTTGGCATGGGAATTTTGGAAACTCTTGCGTATGGCAAAGCCGTGCTGGCAACCAAAGCCGGCGGAGTGCCTGAAGTGGTAAATGACGGAATAGATGGTATTTTAGCCAGAGTCGGCGATGTTAAAGGCTTTGCTAAAAACTTAAAGATGTTAATGAATAATCGGAGGCTTCTGGAACAAATGGGCAAAGCGGCAAAAAAATCCGCCTGCGAAAAATTCTGCTCCAAAAAAATAGTCCCCCAATACGTGGAATACTATAAAACAATCCTCTCTGAAAAAAAATAACCCCTTAGGCTATTTTTTATATTCAACAATTTTCCCCGCCAGAATTTCTATCTTGTCTGCCTTGCGCAGATTTTTTATTTGTTGTTTATTTAAAATTTTATAATGCTTGATTTTATCTAAATGTTCGGGGATGGCAAAAAGATTTTTATCAGACGTTCTCCAATTAACCCTTGTCGACCTCTCCCCGGCCCTCCCCAAATCCTGGGGAGGGAGCTTAATCGGATATCTATCAAAATATCTCAAATCAAACGGTTTTGAATACTCCCGTAAATTTTTTCTTCCCTTATCGTCAAAATATTCATGAAAATACGACAATGTCAATTCGCGCAAGGTTTTGTAGATTGGCTCGCGATAGCGCAAGACCGCATGATTGGTTTTGGAAATTGCGCCCCAACAGCCGTCCTTTTTAAACAACGCAATTACATGATCAAAGTCATGTTCTACTGCCCTTAAATCCATTACCAAAGGCTTCATCCCATGAAATTCCAAAGCCGTGGCCGCAAACATAGCGCCTTCCATGCAATGCGCGGTTTTATTTTTTATAACAAAACGCGGGGAATAACACGTATCCCCGCGTTTTTCAAAATTAAATTTTAAACTATTCAAATAGTCCTGAATTTTGTTCGATGAATCCAGTTTTTTTAACAACTTTATTTCCTGGAAAGAATAGACTGTCCTAAAATTTTTGTCACTTTTGGTCATTTTTGTCACTTTTGGTCATTTCCTTGGTTCCGTGTCCACCAAACTGCTTTCTAAGCAAGGCCACGATTTTATTGGAAAATTTTTGCTGATTTTTTTGATCTTTTGATTCCTTCCGCACATTTACCGAATCCTCCAAAACCCGTACATCAACCCCAAGTTCCCTGCCCGCTTTAACAGTCCACTCCCCTTCACCTAACATATTTATCTCGCCCTTGGTATTTTCTATATCTTCTTTTTCAAAAATATTTCTAACCAAATCTATAAGCCAACTTCTAATAACCGTGCCTTCCTGATAGATTTTCGTTACCTGATTTAGATCGAGTTTAAATTCACTCGCTTCCAGCACGCCATAGCCTTCGCCTATAGCTTCCATCATGCCGTACTCAATGCCGTTATGAACCATTTTCACAAAATGCCCGGCCCCATTTTTGCCCACCAGGCCGTAATTTTCCCCGGAAGATAAAACCTTAAAGACAGGTTCCACCATCGGCCATTGCTCTTTTGGCCCTCCTACCATAAGTGCAAAACCATTTTTTTCCCCCCAAACCCCGCCACTGGTGCCGCAATCGTAAAAGACAACTCCCTTTGCCCTTAGCCCTTCTGCCCTAACAATGGAATCCTTATAAAAACTATTCCCGCCGTCTATTACAATATCTCCGGGTTTTAAATGTGGACCTAATTGATTTTCCAAAAACTCTCCAATAACATTGGAAGGTAACATTAGCCAGAATATGCGGACTTCGTCTTTCATCTCTTTTACTAATTCTGATACATCGGCAAATGTTTTTACCCCCGCCTTAGCCGCTTCTTCTCTCGGTTCCTGTGATCTATTCCATGCAAGTACTTCAAAACCCTGCCCCGTACCGTCAGCCGAAGGCTGTCTGGTACTGGGGCCATTTGCCTTCAAACGACGCGCTATTTGCATACCCATCTTACCTAAACCAAAAATAGCGATTTGCATATCCTGTATCCTATATCTTAATTCTTATATTTTTCTTAATTCAATACACATAAACAGCGGGATTTCTTTGCGGGCTTTATCCTCGGCCGCTTTGCGCGCGCCCTTGTCGGAAACTTTATGCGACACCCACTCCTCCAGCCGGCTGACAACAAGGCCGGATTTGTAAAACGCTTTAAAATAAACCTGCAACGGGTGGTGGAAAGAATAGGTGAACTTTTTCTTGCGCGGATCTTTTTCTCCTTGCGTCATATCTACTTCCTGGGTAATTTCCGACATATACTTTTCAATTCTGCGAAATTGAATATTTTTAGCTTGGTCAAATTCCCAAGCCGAAGCCGTTGGCACCCGAAAGGAGGGATGATTTAAAACTAAAATTATCCGGCCGCTTTTTTTTGCCACGCGCGACATTTCCGCCACGGCCGCATATAAATTTTTCATATTCTGCAAAGCCAAAACGCAAACTATGGCATCAAACCGATTATTAACAAAACCCAAAAGCCTTTCGGCCGAAAGAACCAAATATTTTTCGTTTGGCCCGGAAAATTTTTTTGCCAGCTTAATTAACTCTCCGCCAATATCCACGCCCAAAACTTTCGCTCCCGCCTGCGCCAGAACCCTGCTAAAATATCCCTGCCCGCAACCCACGTCTAAAATCTCTTCGCCCTTTTTAGGCGCGAGGATTCTTAACAAATTCGGCTTGATAACTTTTTCCTGGTAGGTATCTTCGTTATCTTCCAAAAGCTGATTATACCAACCGGCCACATTGCCCCAGGAGGTGTTATTTTTATTTTTCATAAATTATATTTAAGCCGCCAATTGAAGCATAAAACAATCCAAATATAAATTCCTTGCCGCTTCGTTTCCTTCGCTAACTTTGAGCTTTGTTAAAGCCTCAGAAACCTCTTTTAAAATTTTTTCTGAAATTTCCCCATTAAATTGATCTGAACCTTGTGACAGTGGAAATTTTCTTAAAAATTCTTGCGCATCAATCTTCGCTTTTTCAATAATTCTTTTATTTTCCTCTTCCCTAGCCTTAACCTGTCCCATAAAAATGGACATTTGTACAGTATAAACGGCCGCGCCATTTTTTCCATTTTTCTTTTTATAATACATGGCTGAATCGGCTTCTTTAACCACCCTTTCAAATTCTTGTTTCATAAACGAATAACTCGGAGCTCCCTTAAAGCAGGACAAGCCAATGCTGGCCGAAAGCCTAAAACTCTGCCTGTTGCCGCTTCTGACAACGTCTGAACTTTCAAAATCAACATTAAAAATTTTCTCCCCGTTTTCTTTCATATTTTTGGTGGGAAATTTTCCTAGTACGCTATCAGGACTTTCACCAGGAATTACCACAACAAATTCTTCCCCTCCCCAACGGCCGATTTTTGCTTTATCTCCAAAGTTGCGAGCCGTCCATTCCCGGAGGCTAAAAGAAAAATTTTGAAGGGCTTCGTCTCCTACCGAATGCCCAAAATTATCATTAATTTTTTTAAAATCATCAATATCAAAAAATATGATTGTTGTCTGGGCGGGGGCCTCTTGGGCCAATTCCGAAAAAGCCCAGTCTTCCAAAGCTTGCCTTCTATAAGTTCCTGTTAAGGCATCCTTTTCTGCAATGTCTTTTTGTTTTTCTACTTGTTCAGTCTGATATAATGCGACAATTTCTGCCAGCTTCCTTTTTGATAAAACAGAGTCGACCCCTGCTTCAACTTGGCGCATGGCGTTTTCTAATGGCTTAAACATCCTGGCCGCAAATTCTGCCCTTGCTGAATGATTGTTAATATTTGTCATAAATTTTTATCCAAAATTTTCTTATTGAACCTAAAGATAAAGTTGATAAAATGTACCCCGCAACAGGCACAACCGCCTTGACCCAGGAATTTGGCTCCTTAATAATGAGCAGCCAAACTTCCGCAATTATGTAAGTAAAAACCGCGATGACAATGCGCCTGGACCAGCTTACTTCCCAAGCCTTGTCGCTTTCCACTTTCTTATTTCTTTCCTGGATTTGAATGATTGTTTCTTCTACATTCATAATTCTAAATTCTTAATTCTAACCTCTATCTCGTCCACCCGGTAGAATTACGTTGC
>JAJYWK010000056.1 GCA_021791515.1 bacterium
TTAGTTTTGCGGGAAAGCGCTCGCTTCAGACGGAGTAAAATCAACCAACCCCGTTACATTATCCGAGGGATCAGTATCTCCCCACCAGTTGTTCTCGGCGTTGAGAGTGCCTGGGAATTGTGTGTTTGTCCCATGTACACTATTTGTCACATGTTTTGGCCCTGTTCCTGCATCAACATTGAAGTTGTTTTGGTTTACAAGGTTATTTCCTTCCCAAGTTTCAATACTTGTATAACCAGTAGTACCCGAAAATTTATTCAAGGTAACAGAGCTGCCGTTAGCTTCTATACCAAGAAGTGGGCCTGTCGCGGTGCCACCAAACGTATTGTTGGTGAAGTCAACATTAGAGGAGGCGTTAGTTGTACCCAAACTCGCCGATCCGTTAATGTAGACTAGCTGACTGCCACTACCCTCAAACACGTTATTTGACAACGTGCTGTTGGTTTGCTGTCCACCAGATAAGAGAGCGTTCTTGCCAGCAGCTGCGACAATTCTGTTATAAAGAACATCCATGTTGTCGTTATTGCTGGTTAGATAAACCGCTGACTCTCCTGTGCCATTTACTGTAAATCCTTCAATGGTCACATTGTCAATTCCGGATGCAACAGTAAGTGCACCTCCATAACCAGTACCAACACCGGTAAGGCTAGTTACAGCGGACCCGTCGCCAACTAAGGTTAAAGATTTATTAACAACAACATCTTGAGTATATGTACCTGCTTTTACACAAACTGTTTGACCTGCTGTAGCAGCGTTTATTCCTTCTTGAATTGTATCAAGAGCGGGATTACTACCATTATCGTCAACTATGACATTACAGGTTGTCGGTGCTTGATAGGCACTAAGAAGTGCACCAACTGTCGGGCGTTCTTCTTGTGCTGGTACACAACGAAAATTGGCATTATTCCTTGACTGAACCACATCAAAGCTTACATTGCCAACCACACCATCGGTTTGGGAAGCGTTGGTAACCGGCACTCCATTGCAAGCAAAACCACTAACCTGCGTCGGGTCATTAGTTCCTGATTGAGCTGGGGCTTGAGTCAAAGTTCCATAACAAAACACTTTGCCGATGTAATAAGTTTGCCCGCCGGTCATTGGACCACCAGCTGTAGGACTGGTCCAAACATTCTTGGTGGAATCAGCCAAGGTGATTTTGTCCGGGTCATCGGAAATTTGTTTGATAGTTTTATTGTCAACAAACACCTTATTGACTTCATTGGTTTCCAAGACATTGTCACCATCATCGGCCCAAAAAGTAAAGTGCAATTCATCTTGCAGTTCGCCTTCATTTATGCCGCCTGTTGTATCTGCCAATAACTCCGGCTGGTTGCGCCCATTTTCTGGCGTTCCAGTCACGGTCAAATCCATACAAGCATAGGCGTCGTTGTTGTTGACCGTCAGGTCAATAGTGTCTTCGAAAATTCTAATCTGAAGTGCAACCGGCGGCCAGGCCAATAAAAAGACCCAGCAATTAAGGTAAGATGGTTAAGTTACCAAACTTTAGCATTAAACCTACAATTGCATGGGCTACACACATATTACCAAAGAACAGCGCTACAAGATACAGTCTTGGCTGGAGATCGGCATGACTCAAAAAGACATAGCGGAGAGAATTGGAAAAGAAGACTCCTCCCTTAGCCGTGAAATCAATCGTAACAAAAACGCTGCGGGAAAATACACCGCCGGACTGGCAGACAAAAAATCCCGTAGTCGCAGAATGGAAGGCAAACGCCAAAGCAGAAAACTAATTAAGAACAAGAAGCTTCGGCGGGCGGTATTGACCCAGTTAAAGAAGAAAAAGTCCCCGGAGCAAATCGGCGGCAAGAGAAAACGGGATGGTAAACCTTACGTGGTCCACGAAACTCTCTACAGCTACATTTATGATTACGCTCCTAACTGGAAACAGTACCTAAGGCAAAAGAAAGGTAAATACCGAAGACGGCACGGCACTAAACAGCGCGAATATGCACGGGAACAGGCCAAAAAGCGTCGAATCGATGAAAGACCGTCCGTTGTTGAACTAAGGACAGAAATCGGCCACTGGGAGGGCGATACCATCAGAGGCAAGGAAAAGACCACAGCTATTACTACCCACGTGGAAAGGGTCTCGGGATATGCCATCGCCGACAAGCTTGATCACGCCACGGCGGAGAACTTAAAACAAAAAACCGTGCGAAGCTTTGCACGGATTCCGGAAGAAAAAAAGAAAACAGAAACTTTGGATAATGGGCTTGAGTTTTCTGAATATGAATTAATGGAACGAGAAACGGGAATGACGATATATTTTGCTTACCCTTACCATAGTTGGGAACGGGGCAGTAATGAAAACTTTAACGGGCTGCTCAGGCAATACTTCCCTAAAGGAACACCATTTGCTACAGTAACCCAAAAGGACGTTGACCGAGCAATTAGGGAGCTTAACCACCGTCCAAGAAAACGACTTAACTATCTTACCCCTTACGAGGTCTTTGTTAAAGGCATGGTGCCCTAAATCAGTTGCACTTCAAGCTAGAAAGTAGGGATGGACTTTTAACTAGTATTTCAGGCAAATAAATAAAAATCACCCTTATTTAAAACAAAAAATCAAGTTTTAAAAAAACCTCTTGCCTCAAGAGTCTTTAATAACCGTCTAAGTCCTCGCCTTTTTTCAACACCATCTGATTCTCTGCCGGATAATTGCATCAAAATTAACCGCTTAACATCATCCGGGTTAATTATTAGTTTAAGGCGGTCCAACTCATTTAGCTCTTCTAAAAACGGAGCCGTACCAAACCTCTTATCTGCCGGCGCCTCCATTTTTTTTGCAAGCTCATCACATAACTTCATAAAATTTATGAGGCCTTCATCGGATCGAGCGGCTTCTAAAATTTCTTTTATTTTTTCCTGGTCCTGCATAACCAATACGGCCAACTCGCCCCTTGCATTCTCACTGGGCCTAATAATCAAATGCCGCGTTAAGGCGGAAAACAGCGCTTCTGAAGCTTTCCAGTTTGCTAAAATATACTGCCTCATCTGCGGATCCAAATTTTCTTCAATGGAAAGAAGTTCGTTAATTCGATGCTCAATAAGAGCATCGAGGTCGTCTTCAAAGGAAGACAGAACATCTTCCGGCGGAACACCTTCTGTCATTATAAGCTGGTCTAAAAAAATTTTAACGCTCGGGACATTTGTGTCATAAAAATACCTAAGCCAAACCAGCTTATTTTTGTCCATTCCCTGCAATGCTTGATGCCCCAATCTTAATTCACGATACAATTGTTCGTCTTCTATACCCATATAAAATGATTATATCATAAAGCCCCGACCTGTCGCATGACAGGCCGGGGCTATTTTCATGCTACATGCTATATGCTTTATGCTACATGCTAATAATCCATTCCGCCCATGCCGCCCGGCATGCCGCCGCCCATTCCCATAGCAGGACCTGGGTTTTTAGGCTCGGGCTTGTCTACCACAATCGCTTCGGTGGTAACTAAGGTGGAAACTATGGAGACCGCGTTCTCTAATGCGAGTCTGGTGACCTTAAGCGGGTCAACGATACCGGCTTTCATCATGTCTTTCTCCTGACCCAAAGCCCAATTGGATTCGTCGTATTTGGTAAAATCATAACCCGCGTGCGAATCGCCGTTTTGAATGTAGGTAATAATGCCCGTGGGCTCCACGCCGCTGTTTTGCGCAATCTGCCTTAAGGGAGACTCCAGTGCCGCGCGCACAATTTTATAGCCCATGCGGTGCGCGCCATTTACCTTGCTCATTTCTTTATCGAGCAGCGGTGCAATTTTTACCAAGGCCGCGCCGCCGCCGGCAATAATACCTTCTTCCACTGCCGCTTTGGTGGCATTGAGCGCGTCTTCAATTTTAAACTTTTTGGCCTTCATTTCGGTTTCCGTAAACGCGCCCACCTTAATTACGCCCACCCCGCCGGCAAGCCTGGCCATCCGTTCCTGCAATTTTTCCTTGTCGTAATCGGAGGTGGAATTTTTGTGCTCGGCTTTAATTTGATTAACCCGGTCTTCAATTTTCTTTTTATCGCCGGCGCCGCCGACAATGGTGGTATATTCCTTGGTGGCAATCACTTTGTGCGCTTTGCCTAAATCGGCAAGTTCGGTTTTTTCAAGTTTGAGCCCCATTTCCTCGGTAATTACCGTGCCTCCGGTTAAAACCGCAATATCCTGCAGCATTTCCTTGCGCCTGTCGCCAAAACCCGGAGCTTTTACCGCCAATACATTAAAAGTGCCGCGGAGCTTGTTTACCACAAAAGTGGCCAATGCTTCGCCTTCCACTTCATCGGCAATAATTACCAAATCTTTTTTGCCGCTTTGGGCGACCTTTTCCAAAACCGGTAAAATTTCCTGAACGCTTGATACCTTTTTGTCCGTAATTAAAATATGCGCGTCTTCCCACACGGCTTCCATACGCTCGGCATTGGTAACCATATAAGGGTTAACAAAACCTTTGTCAAAGCGCATGCCTTTAACCACTTCTTTTTGCAAGCCCGTAGTTTGGCCTTCTTCCACGGTAATTACGCCGTCATGGCCGACTTCTTCCATGGCTTCGGCAATTAGCTTGCCGACTTCGGGGTCTAAAGAAGCAATTGTGGCAACCTGCTGAATTTCTTCCTTGTTCTTAACTTCCTTTTTTACTTTTTTTAGTTCTTCAACCACAAACTTTACCGCGTTATCCATGCCTTTTTTGATTTCATTGGCTTGGGTGCTGGCCAGTGCCGCGGCCTCAAACGCGCCTTCCACCATTTTTTGCGCCAACACTGTGGCAGTGGTAGTGCCGTCGCCGGCTGCCTCATTGGTCTTATTGGCCACTTCCTGAATTAAGGATGCGCCGACATTTTCAAACTTGTCTTCCAGTTCAATTTCCTTGGCCACGGTAACGCCGTCATCTGTGATAGTTGGACTGCCAAAACCTTTATCTAAAATTACCGCCTTGCCGGTCGGGCCCAAAGTTACCTTTACCGCGTTGGCGGCCTTGTTAACGCCGGCGGCAATCGCCTGCTTGGCGTCAAAACCATATTTGATTAATTTACTCATAGTTGCTCCTTGCAATCAATTTCTTAATTTCCAAATTTCAATTAATTTCATTCCGAAATTGGGAAATTGTAAAAATTGAGAAATTAGTTGTTATTCCACCAGCGCGAGGATATCGCTGTCGTCCTTTTCTTTTCCGACGTATAAAATTTTGTATTCTGTTTTTTTGCCGTCTTCTTCCATTTCCACTTCTTCGCCGGCGTATTTGCCAAAAACTACCGTATCGCCCACCTTTAATCCAAGCTGCGCGATTTCACTGCCGTTGCCTAATTCCACAATTTTGCCTTGAGCTTTTTTTTCTTTATCCGCGGTATCCGGCAAAACAATTCCAGATTTGGTGACTTCTTCCGAAGACAGCTGTTTTACCAGCACCCGGTTGCCTAAAGGTTTTACTTTCATATCGTTTTCCTTTTGCTTAATTATCTTTATGTAAAACAATCTTATCTTGCTTTTATCACTCTGTCAAGAGGAGTGATAATACCAAAATACGGTTATTTAGCTGTGTTATAATAACATTATGGATTACTCTTATCAAGACTCCAAAGCAGGCCAGGAATACGGAGAATTTTCCGACTCCCCAGACGGGCAAATGCAGCACCGGCTGATTTTTGATTCCATAAAACCGACTTTGCCCAAAAACCCGGCATCTGTAATTTTAGATGCCGGCTGCGGCGACGGCTGGCTTACGGCAAAACTATTTAACAATTATCCAAACACGGAAGGGTTTGATGTTTCCCCGACCCTGATTGAGGCGGCCAGACAAAAATCCCCGAATATAAAATTTGCCGTGGCTGACGCGGCTGGAGAATTGCCGTATGAAAAAAATTCTTTTGATGTAATAATTGCCAGCTTATTGCTCCATAATTTGGAAAATCAGCAACAAGCATATAACAACTTCTACAATTTAATTAAGCCTTCAGGTCATCTTTTGGTTATTTCGGTCAACCCCTATTACGGCTATCCTGTTGGCGTTTGGAAGCGCGGAATAACAGGCAAACTGCTCAACAAAAAACCGCAACTGCAATTGCGGCCGTATTTTAAATCTATGGATGCCGAACGCGGCGGGAATTGGTCCGGAAAAAATATTCCCCTTCGGTTTTCTCCCCTGCCGGAACAAATTAATTGCGCCTTATCGGCAAAATTTCAATTACTTTCGGTGCAGGATTTGAGAACTGAAGCAAAAAACAATGTTTACGATTTTAACTACCGGAATTCGCGGTTTCCGTTGTTGCTGCTTTTAGACTTCCAAAAAATTTAGTAAGAACCTGTTTTAAAAATAATTTGCAGGCGAAATTCCAGGATTTTGAGGCCAAATTTCAAAATAAATTTTGATGTTTAACCTAAGTTAAGCGGAAAAATTTTTTTGGGATTTGGGCCAAAATCCTGGAATTACAGCCCGAAGGATTTTTAAAATAGGTTCCAAGCAATAAACGCTTTCGCTCCAAAGAATGGAACGACAACTCGTCGCTGTTAACTATCACATAGTTGCCGCGGCGGGCTCTTTTTAACTGCCATTTTTGCAAGACATCGGACAGAAAACTAAAAAATCTGTTGCGCAGGCATTTTTCAAAAAATATTTGCAAACGGGATGCCGGCTCGTTCTGCCCGGGTTGCTGGTAAAAATTAGGGGAAAAAATATTTATCCAAGGCAAATTATGAAGCCGGAACTCATTTACCGTTTGCGCGAAAACCACAGGCCGAAGCCTCAAATACTCCATGGCATTGTATAAATCTTTCCCGCTTTGAACTTCCTGCCAACTGGTTAAATAATGATTCAGGCAAATCCGGTCGGCTATAAATCGTCCGTGGCGGCGAATGCCTAAAATTTGGAAATAAATCACTAAAATCGGACGGATAATCCATAAATAAGCGTGCTCAACAAACAACATTAAGTCTATATCCGAAGTGGGCTTTTGCAAACCCATGGCCTGACTGCCGCCAATAGCCACTCCGCGGACAAACGGAAAATGCCTTAAGGCCGGCAAAAACCGGCTTATTATTTTTTCCCGTTTAATGCCGTAAAGATAGTTGTTAAGGCGGGTTTTTACCAACTTTTGCCGGCCGGTTAAATAATAAAAACCTTTGTCGCATCCAACTTCGCCTGCTAATTCCTCATCAAGGCAGTTTAAAATTGCCGACGTTTCCACTTGCGCGCCCGAAAGCTGGCTTGGCTTGCCAGCTAGTTCAAAATTTTCATTCAGTTGCGACTTAAGGCTTTCCACATCGGCAAGCAAAAACTGCCGCAGTTCCAAAAGCGTTAATGGATAATCCTGCAGGTCAAAAAATTTCAAAGTTGATATAATACGATTTTTAAGCATAAAAATCGTGAAATTAAGAAATTAATAGGGAAATTAATTGAAACTAGGCCGTCTTAGCACGGTAGGTGGCTGCAATAAAATTATTTAATTTAAGAAAAAATTTATTTGCAACCTCTTTGTACTTCCTATAAATATCCTCTGAAATCTTTTTTCTTTCGTATAACAACTCGACCCAATGTTCATTGCATTCCAAAAAGGAGCCGCGAGCATTATAGTAAAACTTGATCTTATCCAAAAAATGAAATCTTCCATAGCCCTCCGCTATATTTGCTCCTACCGGATCGGTTGATTCAATAAACTGATCTCCATTTATCTTCTTAGTCTGCCAATCCAATTTTTCATATATTTCCCAGCCTAGACGGGACAATTCTCGAGCTAACTGATAAACTTCCAAATCTTTTAAATTAATATACGTATTTTTGTTTTCCATACAATTAATTTCCTAATATCTAATTTCTCAATTTCATAACATTAGATTCCCAAAGAATCTAATGTTATCTCTTGCCACTCATCAAACCCTTCTTCTTTATAAACCCTCAATTTGTGGGAAAATTCTGTTTCGGAAAATTTATACTGCGTTTGCGCGCTCTGGCCGGCACGATGACTATAAAGTTCTTTTTTACCCAAAACCACGGGGCGGTTTTCGCGCACCAAGCGGTATTTATCGCCGCTTGGATGCAAAAATTCCAATACGTCCTCAGTTCCCTGCTTTTGCGGACCATCCGGGGTTTCCACAATTAAATCTTCCTTGCTTAAAGAAACATTTTTAAAGTTCTTGTTCGCGATGTCTGTTAAATTTTGCCATTTATCATCTTGCATATAGCGCCCTAATATTCGAATCCATCCGAATGACCCGAATTCGGATAATTCGGATTTCATTCGTAGATTCGGGTCGGTTAATTATTGCAGCAATCCGCTGTAAGTAGCGGTCAAACTCTTCATCACAAACGGCACTATAATTAAGGCGGCCAACAGCGGTAGCACGACCAAAACAAGGGTAATATACAACTGCCACATCATGTAATTTTTGGTCTTGCGCGTGTTTTCGTAAATTTCCTGCAACATTTGTTCCTGGGTAATTTTTTGATCTTGTTCAATTTCCATAATTATATTAGATTTTAATAATTTATATACTCACCATTATATTTTATTCCTTTCCAAACACAGTAGGGTAAAACAGCCATATCTGTCTTTTGATTTCCAACAACCTCTACATGTCCGCCATATCTGACGCATTCCTGATAATTTCGAGGAATTCTAAGACCAAGTTGCTGAAAGATATCCGTCTTAAAAAATAATATAAACATTGCCAAAATGATTGCTAAAATAATAAAAAACCAATAAATTTTTTTCATTTTTGTTATCAGTTATTAATTATTTGTTATAAGTTACCTCTGGCATTTAGGGCAGAAACTTCCTGTCCTGCCGTTAAGTTTAACCGATGTTATTATCGTACCACATTTCTTGCACTTTTGCCCCTTGCGGCCGTAGACAAAATGAAACTTGCCGAATCCGCCCCAACTGCCGTCGGTACGCACAAAATCCCCGACCGACGACCCCTTGGCTTTAATGGCTTTTTTTAGTACCAGCTTGATGTTGGAATAAATCTTTCTAAATTCTAAATTCTGTATTCTGGATACTGTTCTTTCCGGCCTCACCCCGGAAAGAAACAGAATTTCATCGGAATAAATATTGCCAATGCCGGCCACGGTTTTAGGATCCATTAAAACTTCCTTAATTTTTCCATGGGGAGTCTTTTGCGCGGCCGAGCAAAAGACTCCGGTGGTAAATTTCTTATCAAGCGGTTCCGGGCCGTACTCTTTTAATTCTTTGACTTGATCTAATTCATCATCGCGTACCAATTTTAAATAGCCGAACTTGCGAATATCGTTAAAATATAAATGCGAAGCATCACTAAAAGTAAAAATTACGTGCGTGTGTTTGCCCGGCAATAAAACTTTAGGCGCTGATAGTTTGTTAAACATTCGATACAGCCCGTGCGTTTTAGCCCGCAACTTTTTATCTTCAAAAATAAACTGTCCAGTCATCTTTAAATGAACCAATAGGTGCAGGGAGCGGCCTGTCCGACGAAGCTTTAGCGAAGTTGGAGAGAGGTTGATAATAATTAACTTTGCCCTTCTTTTTACACCCAATATTTTTTGCCCCTTTAGCAACTTAATAAATTTTAAAACTTGATAACTTTTTGCTTGCCGCTTTGGCGGCAAAGCGGCGGGCCCCACAGCCACCATTTTGGGCGCGTTAACTGCAACCGACTTGATTTTTCGGTTTTTAAGTTTGCGATTTAACTCACTGGCGACAGTTTGAACTTCTGGCAGTTCGGGCATAAAAATTATCCTTAATCTTTAATCCTTTATCTTTCACCGGTCAAGGATTAACGATAATGGATAAATGATATTTGTTCCATTATACCATCAATAACCCGCCCGTGATATAATACCCATAAGATTTACCCCGTTAGAAGTACCACGGAATGCTAAATACGGGATAGTCTTAAGTTATAATCTCAAATAACGGACGCTTAACATTAACTTCTAACTGAGGTGAAAAATTACCCCGAATTTCTAAACTCAATTCCGCATAAATTTAAGCCAGAAGAAGAGGCTATGCTTAAGCGCGCCTATGAATTCGCTCAAAAAGCCCACGAGGGCCAAAAGCGCAAAAGCGGCGAAGATTATTTTACGCACGCCCGGGCGGCGGCGGAAATTTTAGGCAAAATTTTTCCCGACCCTTCCACTTTAGCGGCCACGCTGCTGCACGACGTGCCGGAAGATACCCGGGTTAAGCTGGAAGAAATAAAAACCGAATTTGGCGGAGAAATCGCCAGCCTAATTGACGGCGTTACCCAGCTGGGCCATGTAAGGATGAAAACCAGCAAGGATAAATTTTACGTGGAAAATATGCGCAAGCTGTTTATGGCCACCAGCCAGGACATCCGGGTAATTTTAATCAAACTCGCGGATCGCCTGCACAATATGCGCACCATTGAATTTATTCCGCCGGAAAAACAGATGAAAGTGGCTCAGGAAACTTTGGAAATTTACGCGCCGATTGCCGGCCGTTTGGGCATTGGAGGCTGGAAAGACGAATTGGAAGATTTGTCTTTTAAAATCGTAAATCCTAAAGAATTTGAGCTTACGAAAAAATTGCTGGGGGAAGAAGTGCAAAAGCGGGGCGAAAACTTAAAAGAACTGGAAAAAACTTTAAGCCATATTTTGCGCACAGAAGGCATTAAATATTTGGAAATTACCAGCCGCGTTAAGCGCCTATACTCCCTGTTTAAAAAATTGGAACGCTATAAAAATGATATTTCTAAAATTTATGACGTGTTTGCTTTAAGGATAATCACCCGTTCCACGCCGGACTGTTACGCGGCCTTGGGCGTTATTCATAAGCACTTTCAACCGGTGCCGGGAAGGATAAAAGATTATATTTCCATCCCTAAACCCAACGGCTACCAGAGCCTGCACACCACGGTGTTTGACCGGCAGGGTCATATTTTTGAACTGCAAATCCGCACAGATTTGATGCACGAAGAAGCCGAACGCGGAGTGGCCGCCCACTGGTTTTACGCCGAGGAAGGAAAGCCGGAAAGCGCCGGCCGCCTGCAGTCGCGCTGGATGAAGGAACTTAGAGCCTGGCAGGAAGAGACCCAAAGCCCGGAGGAATATTTGGAAAATTTAAAAATAGATTTCTTCCGGGACAGAATTTTTGTCTTTACTCCCAAAGGCGACATTAAAGACTTGCCCCAGGGCGCCACGGTAATAGACTTTGCTTTTGCCGTACACACCGATTTAGGCTATCACATGATGGGCGCCAAAATCAACGGCAAAATGGGCAGGATTTACGATGAATTAAAAAAAGGCGACGTAGTGGAAATTTTAAAAACCAAACAGCCGGTAAAAATTTCCCGGGATTGGCTAAAAGCCGCCAAAACCAGCAATGCCCGCAGCCGCATAAGACACTATTTGCATGAACACGATAAGGGCCTCTTGCAAAGAATTAAGGAATTAAAACTGCAGGATTTGTCTTTGCCAAAGTTTTTCAGGCGGAAATAATAAGCGACACTAATTTACGAATCCACACGAATGATACGAATACAATGATGCCCATTGCGCAACGCAATGGGCATCATTGTTGTATAAAATTAAAGCAAATGATCCGGCAGGCCCTTCTTGCCCTTTACTTTGAAATCTCCATCTTTTCTCTCTGGAACGTCTTTTTTAGGCACATCCTTACCTCTTACAAACTCACCAAACTGATTAATGGAACTACCGCTAGGAAGTATTGTTTCGGGCTCAGATGATCCGGGTTTATCAAAATCTTCTGGTCTAATTGGCATAGTTTTAAAAATTAATCTTAATACGCTATAGTATGCTTGGTATACCCGGGCTTGTGCTCGTGCAGTTCTTCCGGGCTAAACCAGACGGCTATTTCGCTTTCTGCTTCGGGTACAGAGCCCGAGGCATGGACTAAATTGTATACACCCATTTTTTTGCTGTCCGCGTGCTTAAAGGACACGTGGGAATAATCGCCGCGAATGGTGCCGGGAGCGGCGGCTTTGGGTTCGGTGGTGCCGACCATTTTACGTACAATTTCCACAGCTTCCACGCCTTCCAAACAAATCGCCACAATGGGTCCGGAAGTAAGCATTTCTATCATTAAATTCCGAACATGCTCTCCGCGGCGTTGGGCCAAATCTTCCGTATAGTGCTTGGCTGCAAGCTCCTTTTTTGGCCAGGTCATTTTAAGCCCGGCGATTTTTAAGCCTGCCCGCTCAAAACGGCTAATAATTTCGCCAATTAAACCGCGATCAATCGCGTCTGGCTTTAAAAGCACTAGTGATCTTTCCATAAAATTTTTATCCTTTATCTTTTATCTTTTATCCTTTACCGGTTAAGGATAAAGGATAAAAGATAATGGATTATTTGATAATTTTTACGCTTTCCATTACCACCGGCCGCGTAGGCGCGCCGTCGGTCGGCCCCATTTGTGGGGTTATTTCTACCTGGCCGATTTTATCCACCACATCCAGACCGGCCCTAACTTTGCCAAAAATAGTATACGCGTGGGGCAAAGGGTTATCGGCCAGCATAATAAAGAATTGGCTGCCGTTGGTATTGGGGCCGCTATTGGCCATGGCCAAAACGCCTTTTACATAGCCGGCCTTGTAGCTTGCCGTATTGGCATTTAACTCATCTTCAAAAGATTTTCCAAAAACGCTAACTCCGCCGCTGCCGTTGCCGCTGGGGTCGCCGCCCTGAATTACAAAACCTTTGGCCACGCGATGGAAAGTTAAACAGTTGTAATAGCCTGCGTCCGTCAGGCGCAAAAAATTCTCCACGGTTTTGGGCGCGTCTTTCTCATAGAATTCCAAAACAATTTTGCCAAAATCCTTCACGTCCATTTCCACCTGCCGGCCGGCCAGACTTAAGTTGCTATTGCTCTTTAACTTTGCTTCGTCAAAATTTCTTTGACATTGTCCGCTTAAAGAGGGGTCTGAATTTTGCGCCTGTTGTTCGGTCGGGGATGCTTTTTGCTCTGAATTTTCCGGAGTGGCCGGCGGGGTAATTGAATTAGTGTCCATAACTAGGGGGGCCGTGTCTTTGCGGTATAAATAATACCCCGCGGCCACTCCGGCTAAAATAATTAAAATTATAACAATTACTAACGTTCGGTTGCTCATGTAAAAATTTTTAATAATTAAGTCTTTTAAAAGCTTATCATAAATTACCCAACGATTCAACCCAGCACCGGTTTCCACTAAACAAAATAGCAATTTTTACAATTTTTGCTTCAATTTTGGATGTTATCAGATTTAGGTTTTAGGGAAACTGGTGCTGGGCAGGCCTTCTCCGGATTTTTTTATCGCAAGTTTTAATAAGTAGTACAGCGCAAACTCGGCCAAAATCATCAGCCAAAACAGCCAAATGGAAATTTTAAAATCCAGACTGCTAAAAGGCAAACGGGCAAAAAAATGAGTGATGAATAAAATATATTTAAGCAGTAAGCTGGCTATTAAAGCCAAGCCCGGGCCGACAAATGGCAAAATACTAAAAAATCCAAACAACATAATAGCGGGAATCAGCGGCAAAACCAGCATGTTAACAATGGGGGCGACCAGACTTAAACGGCCAAAATTAAAAAGAATTAACGGCAAGGTTGCGACAATTGCCGAAAGGGTTGTAAGCAAAACAGTTTTTACCCCAAACCATTCCCCAAAATTTTTAAAGCGCAGGCTTAATAAAGGATAAAAATAAATTATCCCGGCAGTAGCGGTAAAAGACAGCTGAAAACCTACGTCCCAAAACAAAATTTTTGGATTTATTAAAAGCATTATCAAAGCGGCACAAAATAAGGAAGGCGCCACCGCGTACTGTCGGCCGGAATTTAAAGCCCAAAGAGCTAAAACGCACATTACGCCGGCGCGCACCACCGAAGCCGAAGCGCCGGCAATAATCACAAATCCCATAACGGTAAAAATTCCCAAATAAAACCAAGCGCGCCGACCAAAAACCCAAGCCAAACAGGCCAGCGCCGAAATTAAAATGGTGACGTTATAGCCGGAAACCGCAATAATGTGAGAAGTGCCGGTGGCATTAAAATTATCCACAATTTCCGGAGGCAAAGTTTTTTTGGCGCCGATTAAAATCCCCAAAAGCAAACTGTTCTCCGGCTCCGCATAAAGTTGGTTTAGCCGATCCACAAAAGCCCATTTAATTTTAAGCAAAATTTCCTTTAGCTGACTTCCCTGATGGCTTTTTAAAATCAAAATTTTCGGGTAATAGGCAAGCCCGTAAATGTTAAACCGCTCCAAATATTTGGGATAATCAAAATCGTTAAACTCTTTGGCCGAAGTAATTTTGCCTGCCACCGCCAACTTGTCGCCGTAAAAAAACGATTGCGATTTGGTAGTGGTGAGCAGCAAGTTTTGGCTATGCCCAAAAGGCCTAAAAGTAATAAGCTGTTTGTCCGGCCGGATGTCTATATCTTCCGCGATTACACCTTCCAATTTTTGCTTCTGGCCGATTAGTTGACTAAATTCATTGGGCAGCTGAGCGGCCTGCAGCCTTAAAGCGCCCAAGCACAGGGATAATAAAAAAAGCGCGTAAACAGCGCCTGGGGAATCAAACACATACAATAAAATGATTAAAGCGGTGCCAACCGCAACTGCGCTTAAGACAATCCGATGATCCGCTTGCCACAGTGAGGCAACAAATACGCCGACAGTAAAAGCAATACTTATCCCAATAAAAATTTTAGATTTCGACATTAAAAACTTTGGTTTTTGATTTTGCGCCGCGAATCAAGTTTATTCGCGATTTGCTGGTTTTAAAATGCTCCGCCAGCGATTCAATAACAGCCATATTTGCTTTGCCTTCCAAAGGAGGAGCGCTTACATAAACATGCAAACCGCCAAATAAATCTTTTTCCACGCGCGGTTTTTTGGAATTAGGATGGGCAGTGATGGTAACTTTCATTGCTTATCCTAGATTAAATTTTAGTCTTCGAGCTTGCCCAAAAGCCAAAATTTAAATTTGTTCTCGACTTCGCTCGAACAATATACCCAACAATTTCATAAACCCCAAACAGGGCTGCGGTGTAACCCAAATCGCCCGCCATTGTCCCCCGCAAGAACGGCAAGCCGTTCATGTAGGCTAAAATTATGCCGCTGATGTTATGAGGATACTCGCTGTAAAAAAAAGCGAAATTGGTGACAAAGAAGAAGAGCATGGATGCGGCGATTGAAGATCCAACGATTTTAATCCATTTAATAACCTCACCTTGCCTCTCCTTAAAAAAGGAGAGGGATGGGCCCATTTCCCTCCTTGCAGAGGAGGGGTTAAGGGAGGTTCTTATCCAAACCCCAAACAAAATGCCTGCCAAATGACTGGCGTAAACCGCAAGCATTAACGGCCAGGAGAAAAAACCTAAAAATAAATCGCTAATAAATCTTGCCGCCAAAGTGAGCCCCGCTGCTTTTTTCCAATCCAAAGTCGCGGCAGAAAAAATCGCCAGCGCGGTTATGGACGCGAAGTTCGGCATATGCGGAATAAAACGGGCTATTATTGCTAAGATGATAATAAAATAAATCATACTTGATTTGCGATTCTATAGTTAATAAAAATATTTAAAATCAAACTATGTAATTTTTCCATTAAATAAGCATCTCCTGAACCTTCTTCTAAGGTATTCAGCCAATTTTTGCTTTGCTGCAAAAGAGGCCCCTGATCTGGCATATAAAGTTTATATTGCTCAATATCCCTTAAGGCATTTTTTAAAATTAGCATTGGCTGAGGGTGATTTAAAAATTCAGATTGGTCTAATTCGCGGCCAATTCTACTTATGACAACACTCCTCATTCTACTCTCTCTCTCTGCTGGATCCATATTATTTATAATTATTGATTGCCGAAAGTTTCCACTCAATCTTATCCCCTGCTTTAAGAACATAAGATGACGCGCCTACGTTGCTACTTTTTCCGTTTACAAAAAATTCCCAAAAGTGCTTGCTGTCCGGCTTTGCGCCGTCTATCGCCAAGACCATTTTGCCCAAGCCGCTGTATTCTTTGCTTTCCACCCGATGCGTTGCCTCCAAAACATCCATCGCGCTCTGGCCTTGGGTAAACTGCGTCTTTGGCTGGTTTATATTAGAACCTTCAACTGTTTGGATTATCCAAGGTCTATCATCTGGCACTTGATTTTGCGCCTGATTCTGATTTCCAGCTGTTTGTTGTGTACTGTTTACTGTATTTTGGGTACTACCGCCTGTTGCCTGTTGCCTGTTGCCTAAATCGCATCCCGCCGCTAACAAAAAAATCCCCGCTGACACTAGTAAAATTTTCGATATTTTTTTCATATCTTATATCTTAAATCATAAATCTTAACTTATCAATAGTCTATTCCCCTCTGTGCCAATATCCCCTTATAATACGGGTGCTTGATCATTTTCATTTCCGTTACCAAATCGCACAATGCTAAAATTTTAGGATATTTATTATGACCGGTTAAAACCAAATGCTGCAAGGGCGCTTTTAATTTAATAAGATCGATAATATCACGTTCTTCTATAAGCTTGGATTCTAAGGCAGAAATAATTTCGTCTAAAATTACCAGTTGATATTTTCCGCTTACAATTACCTCACGAGCCCGCTCCACGCCTTTTAACGCGGCGCGAATGTGAACTTCCTTTTCTTTTTTATCTCCCAAAATGCCGACAAAGCCTAAGCCTAATTGTTCATTATAGATTCTTCCGATTTTCCCCTCCCCAATACTTGGGGAGGGTGCCCCGAAGGGGCGGGAGAGGTTATTGTTACCCCACGATGATCCCAATTTCTGTTCTAAGAAGTCAAAAAAATCTATTTCACTGCTCACCGGCCACTCGCCTTCTTGAATTTGCGCTGATGATGACGCCGCCGCTTTAACAAACTGCAGAATATAAACATTCATCCCTACGCCAGCGGCTCTAACTGCCATACCCATTGCCGCCGTGGTTTTGCCTTTGCCCGCGCCCAAATAACAGATCACCAAGCCTTTAGGCTCGTCGGAAAATTTTTCAGGCATTTTGATTTTTTGTTTTTTTTTCATAAAGTTTAGGCAACAACTGATTTTCTTAGCTCCAAAATAAATTCAAACTTATTTTCATTATCATTCTTGCCCCTATATGCCCTGGGTTGAAGTTTTAGAACCTCAAAACCAGAATCTTCCGCCAAATATCTAAGCTCCGCTTCTGTAAAATAATGCTGTTTAGCGCCCTTTTCAGAACCCGATTCAACCAAAAAAGTCTTGCCTCCATACTGGTTTTCGAACTCAAGCGTCTCATTGCTTTTTGGAGCTTGTTCTGCAGACCTGACGCTTAAAAACATCAAAGCATTGGGTTTTAAAATCCTCGCCGCTTCTTGAAATTTTTCTCTTGCCTCCGCATCATCACTATAATCAAAAACCCTGCGGGAAATTGCGGATTCAAAACTGGCATTATCAAAAGGAAGTGTATTGATGTTGCCAATAACCACCTCGCTTTTCAAGCCAAGCTTTTCCAGATGCTTCTTAGTCGCTTGCGCGCCTTGCGGAGTCAATTCGACACCAATCGGTTCGTAGCCCGCCTGAGATAAATAAATCAAATTTCTGCCATTACCGCTGCCTAAATCCGCAACCCGCCTGCCCAATTGTTGGCCATATTTTTGTACAAATTCAACAACTTGCGGGTACGGCGCGTCAGGACTTTCCGAAGACAATGTTCTCTCGTATTTATTTCTATAACCTGAAACTATTGGGTTTTCTCTCATATTTTTTAGGCGGACGGCTGAACCAGCCGTCCGCCTCACTTTACAAACTTTATAACTTTATAACTTTATAAACTTTCAACCCGCAAATGCCAATTATTAACCTTTCTGTCGCCCTACGGGCGACATCTCTCCATGAATTGGAGAGAAAAATATAGTAAGTGCTAGCCGCATTTGCTGTACCCGCAAAAATCACACTTCATACAGCCTTCGGCTAATATCATCATATTGGCGCAAGAGGGACAAACCGGCGCGTTGCCCAAATTCGCAATTGAAACCTTTTGCGTTTGTTTGTAAGTTAAATGCCCATTGGTCTTGATTTTATCCTCGCTAATAGTTGCTACAACCTTCTCTTCCAATAACACATCGGTTTCTAATTTAAGCGAGGGGGTTTTATCGGCAGCGGGCAAATCTAAAGTCAACTGCTTGTCATTCCGCTTAATGTGCTTTTCCAAAACCTTGGCCACCGCGTCCGGCAAGCTAAACACCACGCCGCCATTGCTAAAGCTTACATCGGGCCCTCTTATGCCCTTTAACTGTTCAATAATTTCTTCTATTGCCACGTTAGATCTTAGCGCCAAACTAATCAGCCTGGTAATAGCTTCGGTCTGGGCAGAAAAGAATCCGCCGGCCTTGCCCATAACCGCGAACACTTCCAATGGCCCCTGGCTGTCTTCGTTGATGGTAACGTATAAATTGCCATAAGCCGTTTGCATCTTGTAAGTAATCCCCTGCACCATATCCGGACGGGTTCTGGGAGCCAATTTGATTTGCACATTGTCGCCGGAAACCGACATTACTTCTTTGGGCTGGGATGCGGCTTGCGCGGCCTCAAGCTTGGCTTCTATTTGATCAGATATCCCAGTAGCAGAAGCTAAAGCTTCGCTACGGGACTTCGCATCTTTGCCCCATTTATTTTCTATTTGCTCTTTTACATCTTTACCAAGTTTGGTGTGATCAGTGGCCAAAACCTGTTCATCGCGCGAACCGTCGCGATAAATAGTTCCGCCCTTGCAGCCCAAATCATACATTAACGTGTAAAGCTGTTTGGTTTGCTCAATGGTGTAATCCTGCGGCGCGTTGCAGGTTTTGGAAATGGCCGAATCTGTCCAGCGCTGCACCGCGGCCTGCACCTTTACGTGGTCTTCCGGCGCCAATTCCATAGCCGTGACAAAATATTCCGGCAAGTTTTCGCCCGGATGTATATCTAGCCAATCCTGCGCCAGTTTGATTTTTTCCTCATGTACGCCCAATCGCGATTTTCTAAAATACGTCCAGGAAAAGAACGGCTCAATGCCCGTGGAAGTGCCAACCATGGTGCCAACAGTGCCCGTGGGCGCCTGGGTCATTATGGTTACGTTGCGGATGCCGTACTGCCTCACCAAGTTGCGAATATATTCCGGCATATTTTTCATATAGCCGCTCTCTAAAAACTTATTCGCGTCAAACTTTTCAAACACGCCTTTTTCACGGGCGAGCTCAACCGAAGTTTCATAAGCCGTAACCGCAATAAACTGGTAAAGCTTGTCTATAAACTCCACGCCTTCTTTGCTTCCATAGCGCAAACCTTTGTAAATTAACATTTCAGCCAAGCCAATACTGCCCATACCCACTCTTCGCTCGGACATTTGCTGATTTTTATTCTCGTCAAAAAAATACGGCGTGGCATCAATTACGTTATCCTGGAATCTAACCGCGTATTGCACGGTTTGCTTAAGTTCATTCCACATTACTTCATGAGTTTCCTTGTTGATGTGCTTTGCCAGATTCACGTGCCCCAAATTGCATACGCCCCAGGCCGGCAGCGGCTGCTCGCCGCACGGATTGGTGCAGGGCAAATCCGCGTAATAATAAGAGTTGGAATAATAATTGGCGCGGTCAATAAAATACATGCCGGGTTCGGCGCTGGAGTGAGCCGAGGTAATAATGTTGTCCCAAATATCCTGGGCGCGCACGGTCTTATGCTTAATCACTCTGCCGCCCAAAGCCTGCCAGCGCTTAATGTTGCCGTCCCATTTGTCGTGATACATCGGATCTTGAGTGTCCGGAAAAATCAAATCCCACGGCTTGTCATTTTTTACCGCGTCCATAAAATCGTCGGTAATACCAACAGAAATATTGGCATTAGTGATTTTACCGGCTTCTTTTTTTGCATTAATAAAATCCAAAACATCCGGGTGCCAGCAGTTTAAAATTAACATTAAAGCGCCGCGTCTGGAGCCGCCCTGTTCTATAAGTCCGGTTACAAAACTGTATAGCGATGCCCAGGAAACCGCGCCGCTACTGCGGCCGTTTACGCCTTTTACGTAAGCGTAGCGCGGGCGCAGGGAAGAAACATTTATTCCAACGCCGCCGCCGCGCGACATAATTTCCGCCATCTGCCCCAGGGTTTCAAAAATCCCCTGCCTGGAGTCTTTAGGGTGCGGAATAACATAGCAGTTATAAAAAGTTAAATTCTGCCCCGTGCCCGCGCCGGTATAAATTCTGCCGGCCGGCACATACTTCCAGTCGTCCATAAGCATGCGGAACTTGGCTTCCCACTCTTGCTGCTTACCTTCAGTTTTTTCCACGCTGGCAATATGCTTGGCAATCCGGTCAAACATCTGCTCGGGCTTGAGCTCTAAAGGCTTGTCCACGTGTTCAATGGTGCGGTATTCCAATTGCCCATCGCGCATTTTAACTGTAACTTCCCGGGTTTCAAGATTAATTTTTTCAATTGTGCCGATTTCCCGCTGGCCGGTTTTAGGATTAACCAAAACCACCACGGTATCGCCTACGCTCAAAGTATCTCTTTTAACATCCTTAACCGCGTAGCGGTCAAGAAAAATTTTCTCGCCCAGTTCCGACAGCGCGTTGACCTTGCGAGTTTGCAGATTCTCTTTTACTTGAGGCATAATGATTTTCTTTAATTAATTTAATTCTTTTATTTTATTAACACGGATACTGCTGATTGGTCACGGAACTACTGATGTCTACGGATTCAATATCTGTAGTAATCCGTTTTTCCGTGTACAATCCGTAGTTCCGTGTTAACTAAAGTTTTTTTAACTCTTCCTTAAACTCGTCTACGTCTTCAAACTGCCTATACACCGCCGCAAAGCGGATGTAAGCCACTTTGTCAGCTTTTTTTAATTTTTTCATCACTATGTCGCCAATTTCCGAACTTTTAATTTCCCCGTCCTTTGCCTTTCTCTGAATTTCTATCTCAATGGCCGAAAGCAGGCGTCTAAATGTCTCGTCGGTATGGGGTCTTTTATCCAAGGGCAGACGGATGGCCCGCTCCAACTTTTCTTTACTGAACATTTCACGCCGCCCGTCTTTTTTTACCACAGTTAAGTCCAAAATTTCAATCTCTTCGTAAGTGCTAAACCGAAAGTTGCATTTTTCACACTCTCTTCTGCGTCTAATGGCATCGCCTTCGTCTATGGGCCGGCTATCTAAAACCTTGGTATCCTCATTTTGGCAATTTGGGCAGCGCATAAATTAGCTACTGGTGAATAATGGTAATACTTACTTTTAATTATGTTTGATAATTATAAATTGATGGTAAAATTTTCTGGCTTTTTAGGTTTTTTTGGGGGCATTTAACAGGCTGGCTGCGCCAACACCTTCAAGTTTTTATAAAAACCCTTTAGATTTTTATATTTTTTAGGGTTATTGTGTGTTTGTTTGGATTTCCCTTTACCCGGTTAAACAATACCTTCAATAAAAAGCTGGGTATCTACCGCCGGCCATTGTTTAATGGGGCGATTTTCGAATTTCCACTATATATAGTGGATACATTAATATTGTAATACTATATGTAGATTTTTTCAAGTCTCTCAAAATCCTTAATAAAAATAAAAAAATACCTTTTCAGGTATATAGATATCCACAAAAAAATTAAAAAACAACCCCGGAGGCACATTCACCCAAGTAGAGGTTCTAATAAAACTAATTTGTCTAAAAAGATTAAATCACTACAACAGATATTAACCTTTTTTCGTACAAAATAAGAACCTATTACCGGGAGCCGGGGTTGTTACTTTTATTATGATAGCCCGAATACCTCGGAGCTTGCTCCGAGGATGAAGGCCAGACTAAAATGAGCGGCGGAGCCGCAACTTTGCATAAAGCAGTTGCCCCGATACCCCGCGGCTTGCCGCGGGGTCAACTTCATCTAATTCCAAAAATTTTAAACATTTCTATGGGTTGATACTCGCTAGGCGGCGCCTGAATATAGGCACCGGCGACTTTTGGCTGATTTTCCGGAACTTCTGCTAAGGGCGTAAGGCCGGTTATAGCCAAAATTGATTCGTCGGCATTGTCTATTACATATGCTACGGTATCTTGCCAAACCGCGTAGCTTTCTTGGGCGGGCTGAACCATATTCACGGCAACAAATCGGCTATAGCTGTTTGCCGATTGGTCTAATGTTGCCAATACCCTGCTTGGGTTAAACGGGTCGGGAAAAGCAAACTGCTGCTTTTCAAAACTTGAGCTGGTAAAAGCCACGGCAAACAAAAAGAACATAGAAGCCAGGGATACGCCGAGCAAGCTTAAAACTTTTGCGGGAGTTTCTTCGGTCATATTATTAATTCCCAACTAAAACTTTAATTCGCTCTCCAATTGAAAGAGCCAATTTTGTTGGATTCCTCTATTTTGTTGTTAATTTATTTTTATTTCTTCACCCCATCACTTTATTTTGAAGAGATGAGGTTTTGCGCTTGGGGTATTATCGCTTTTTTTGCGACCGACCTTTCTAATACCTTAGATAAATACATTATAGCACATCTAAAGAAAAAATGCAAGAAAAAACTACAGGGCCACCAAATTTTTTTGTAGGCATCTGTAGTGTTTCTTTTTCGTAGTTCTGTAGATTTATTTCATTTTCTTCCGAATGAACGCCGGAATATCCAATTCATCTTCACTGGCCTGATTTTCTTCCTCCGGCAAATCCATTTGAATTGGCGGGGCGGGCTTGGGGTTAAACATCGGCTTTCTAACTTCCATAACCGGCACCGGGTTTACAAACTTTGGTTCCTGAATTTTCGGCTTTTTAATATCCTCGTTCATCACCATGGCCGCAGGTGACCGCTTACTGCTTTCATCAAAGCCAGTGGCAATTACGGTAATTCTGATTTCATCGCCCATGCTTTCATCAATCACCGCGCCAAACTTAACCTTAGCGTCAGGATCAATACTGCGGGTAATTACCTTGGCCGCTTCGTCAATTTCAAACATACCCAAAGAAGTACCGCCGGTAATATTAAACAACACGCCTTTGGCCCCGTCTATGGTCATTTCCAGCAGAGGAGAATTAATAGCCGCTTTTGCCGCATCCTGGGCCCTGGTCTCACCCGAAGCCCGGCCAATGCCCATTAAGGCCGTACCGGCATCCTGCATAATACTCTTTACGTCCGCAAAATCGGCATTCACAATACCATGAGTGGTAATTAAATCGCTAATGCCCGCAATGCCTTGCCTTAATACTTCGTCTACGGTTTTAAAAGCATCAATTAAAGATGTTTTTTTGTCTATAATTTGTAAAATTCTGTCGTTGTGGATGGAAATTATGGCATCCACTTTATCTTTTAAGTTATCATAGCCGACTTCGGCCACCTCTTTGCGCTTACTGCCTTCAAAGGTAAACGGTTTGGTAACTACGGCTACCGTAAGGATGCCTTTATTTTTGGCGAGTTCCGCCAAAATTGGCGCCGCGCCGGTACCGGTGCCGCCGCCAAGTCCGCAGGTAATAAACACCATATCGGCATTATCAATAACTTCTTCCAGCTCTTCCACGCTTTCCTCTGCCGCCTGCCTGCCCAATTCCGGATTCATGCCCGAGCCAAGGCCCTTGGTGGCGGTTTTGCCAATGTGCACCTTGCGGTCAGCCTGGTTGTTGTGGAGAGCCTGCGCGTCGGTGTTGATGGAGATAAATTCCACGCCGCGGATCCCCAGCTGAGTCATGCGGTTAACCGCGCTGGTGCCGGAGCCGCCAATGCCTAACACCTTAATTCTTGCAAACGCTTCAATTTTGGGTTTAATTTCCATATTTTTTTTTACCCCGTTAGAAATTTTCATAATATGTTATAAGCTGTATTAAACTTGCGGTAATAAAGAAGCCACGCGATAACCCATGCATTAATTTCTAATGGGGTCATTTGGATATATTTATTAGCGACCTAAAAAATAAGGTCAAGGAGTCTTAATATAGTTAATTTCCACAGGCCTGCCCCTTGAAACTTTATAATCTAACAATAATAGATAAAAAAATAAAAATCAAGCTAGTCGGCTTGCAACAGCTATTTTAAATGCCCAAATAATTTCGGAATTTCATTTATGGCCACGTCAAACACTATGGCCAAATCCACATCCATATAATGATGCGTCAAGCGATCCCGCATTTTTGCGGCTTGCGACCAATCCACTTTAGGGTAGCGGGCTTTTATATCCGGAGACAATCTTTTTGAGGCTTCGCCAATATTTTCAATAAGCTTAATTACCGCCAGCTGGGTTTTTTCATCTTCAATAAACTGCTCGTACGAAACCCCCGCGACAAAATTAGTCACTTTTTCGCAAAACTCCATAATTTCCTGGAGATAGATTTTATCTTTGTCCATAAATAATCTTTAAATCCTTTTCAATTTGCGGCCGTAAAAATTTATTTACCGCGCCTTCGGTAATCAAATCAATATCCCGCTTCAAACCCTTGCGCAAATCTTCATCCAGCCGTAAATAACCGACAAAAGTCGGCATGCCCGAAAATTTTACCAAAATGTCCACGTCGCTGTTTTCCGTCTGCTCACCCCTGGCCACACTGCCAAAAACGCCGGCGAATTCCACCCCGTTCTTTTGCAGTATCGGCACCGCGATTTTTTTAATTTTTTCTAACTCTTCACTCATAAACGCATTATCCTATGCTAAAAAAATAAAAATCAAGCGGGGGAAAAAGAAAACTTTGAGGTTCTTTTTTGCTTGATTTTGGTTTTTGCCCGATAAACAGCATCTTTGGCTGTTTATCGGATTTTTTGATTTTTTACTGTTTGGATTATAGCACAAAACAACAGATATGGATACCAAAATCTGAATCTTTCATCAACTTTGCCAAAAATTAACAATCTTTGTATAATTATAAAGTAATTAACCCCTATAAATATATGAGCCGCCCGGAAACATCGTTAAACCTAAACCAACCGGAAACACAACCGGAACCCCAAAATGGCGGACAGGAAGAAACAAAAAAAGGCTGGTTAAAAAAAGCTTGGGAAAAAACCAAAGGTCTAACTAGCGGGATAGATAAAAACGACACCTATATAACAACCTTGGACATTCAGGGACATAACAAGGCGTTTTTAGACAAAGCCGACAGGCTGGCAAACTTTTGGGATCACGCTAAAGCCTGGGCATCCTCGCAAGTTGAATCTAATAAAATTGAAGACCAAACAAAAGGGATTATTAGTCTTAATTTAAAGGAAGCATCCGGGCAATTAGTTGCCGAGGCGCAAAACAACAGCGCCGAGACAGCCAGACAGGCCGAAGCAATAACCGAACAAAGAGTAGAGTTAGCGCAAATTGCAACAGCAGAAGCGCGTAAAGAGCCGAAAACCAACGCCGAAGAAGTGGCAAAAATGATTGAACGCTTTGGGCCAAACGTAAAAGGCGGCTACGCGGATTTAGTCGCGGCTTTGCAAAAAAATGAAGAAATTACCGACCCTGCGTTAAAGGAAAAAGCTGTTGAAACCTTGACGAAACTGAAGGAAGGCGCCAAATGGGGTGCGGAGCAAAAAAAAACCATTGATGAAATTTTAAATCCCCTAATACAAGAACGGGATGAAATTAAAGCCAACTGGAAAAAGTTTGCCGCGCTGGCTAAACCGCTTGCCGAGCTTATTGAACAACACAACCCTTTAAAATTCGGTAATAAAGATCTGGCAAATAAATTAAATTCCGGCGAGAATTTAGAACAGGCCGCTTTAGACCTTGTTTTGCAGGCAATTAATTCTTTAAAAAATATTTCCGGCAAATGGCCTCAGGACACTAAAAATATCTTTGCAGAAATGGAAGCTTTGCTGCCGGTATTAAAACCCGAAGCCGGGGCAAATAAACCCGCGCAAGAAGCTAAAACAGAAAAGATCCCCAGCGCGCCGGTTACAATAGAAATACCAAAATCAGAAGCGAAGGTTAAGGCAAAAACGGAAACGGAAGCCAAACCCAAAATGACCAAAGAGCAAATGACAGAAGAAATAGACAAGCTTGTTACTCTGGCCGGTGATAATAAAACTTCATCTAAAATATTGGAAAACGCCTTAAGAAGATTTAATAACTTGGGGACACAGTTCAGTTTATCAAAGGAAGTAAGCGCATATGGTGTTACCCTGCTCCATGAAGCACCGGCTAAAACCCAAAAACTTATACTAGAAGGCTTGCGGGGACTTTCATTAAACAAAGCGGACGCTCAAATAACTCCCAAGCGCAAAACTAAAATACGCAGACCTAAAACTATGGCGGCTTAATTTATGAGTTTAAATGATGACGTAAGAAAACTTATTGAGTCTTTGGGCATAGAACCGGGACAAAAAACCGCATTGCTTAACGATTTGGAAAGCAAAGGCCTGACAAAAGAGTTAATGGCCGAAATTTCCGGGGCCATAGATACGGAAGAGGAAGAATTTTTAGCCAAGGCCGAAGAACAGGCGGAAAATTTCCGCAAAAAAATGGAAAATTTAAAAAAACAAATTAGTGAATTTGAAATGCGGCAAAAACAAGAAAGAAAAGCCGCGCAAAAACAGGCGGATGAAGAGAGCTTAAACGATTTGAGAAACCAACTAAAAACATAAAAATTAAAAATTTTATATGAAAAAAAAGCTATATATATTTTCCCTTATTATCCTGTTGACGGTTTTCACCATACCTTCGGCACTTGCCCAAGAGTATGGCTATTTAGCAAAAAAAGACACTCTTGGCACGAAAACTATTCTGACTTTTATAGACAAAGACTATGTCCACTCGCCATTACTGCCCAATACCAGCGTAACTTTAACTTTTTTGATTCAAGACTCCAGAAACCCCGGACTCTCCCAACTTTGCCCGGAGGGAATAAAAATGATTGCTTTTTTAAAACACTGGACCGGATCTTCGTTTGACTTTCCCACAATATATAATCATCCTGTTCCTAATTTTAATTTTACTTATAATTTTAATTCCGGGACAGCCGGGCAAGCCAATAAATACTCCTCTATTTTTATTTGTAGCAATCAAGGTATATCCGGCACCACCGTTCAGAACCAACAACGCAATATTGATAATTTAAAAAATCAAGCCCTGGCTTGGGAAAGCTATCCATTGGAACTTGTTACCAAATCAGCGCCATCTTTAAGCTTTGACCCTCCCCTGCCATCCAATAGCACATATGCTCCCGACACCAAAATTAATATTGTAGCCTCAAATTTACCAAGCGCTCTTGGCAATGCCCAATGCGGCGCAGGCGCCAACAATCCCAATTATGTAATGAAGGTAAAACTCAATAATAACCCGGATATAAGATTTTTCTGTTTTCCTTACCCCTTTTCTATTAAGACCGGCGCGGTCGAAGGCGCTGTTGATATGACAGGCGGCGATAACAGTTTGTCCGTTTTTATTTCCGATACCCAAGGTAATATTATTGCCCGCAACAGTATTAGTTTTAAAGTCGGGCAACCTGCCGCCGCGCCTCCAGGCCCCGGACAGCCGGGCACTCCGGCCGTTAATCCTCCCTGCACCGACCCTGCCAAATGCCTGTACAACCCCCTGCCCCAGGAAGATTTAACCAGCGTATTTTTAAGTTTGGTCAAAGGCTTTTTAGCCATAACCGGCATTTGGGCGGTAATGTTCATAATTGTCGGCGGTTTCCAAATGGTGATGGCCGCGGGCAACGAAGAAATGTACCTCAAAGCCAAAAAAACCATAATTTGGGCAATCTTGGGCCTTGTTATTGCCATGCTGGCCTTTAGCATAGTTGCTATAGTCCAAAGCCTGCTTAACGCAACTATAAAGTGACCCCGCCGCAGGCGGGGTCATCCCGAGCGTAGCGAGGGATCTCTTAATAGTCAAAAGTTATTCCCGCTAATTGGCGGGGTTATCCCGATCCGCCTTAGGCGGAGAGGAATCTATAACATACAAATTCAAAAACCCCCATAGCTTTACCTTTCAGTTTCTCTCTCCAAGACCTGGAGAGAGTTAGAGAGAGGTTGATGGGGGTTTTTGAATTGATGGCGAAAATAGGGACTAACCTACTCTCGTCATCAAGGAGATCGATTCCTTTCAGCCGGCGCGCGAGCGCGGGCGAAAAGATGCGATCTTTCTTTATTGGTCAAGCGTCCCCGAAACTTCCGGGGAAAAGCGAACTGGCGAACGTCACCAAGACTAGACTGACTAAGAAACTCCTTGATGACGATCTGCCGCTCTTGTGGCTGCGGCATAACCTACTCCACCGTGATGCGGAGGACGATGTTGTCCGCGGCATGCGTATGCCGGTAAGACACATTTCCCTCCACTTCCCAGCGGTTGCCCCCTAAGGGCTTTGCGACACTCTTGTAACCGGCTATGAGCTGAGGCTCGCCGGCTATGAGCAGGCCGCCGGGTGTCCGCCACTCGGCCTTCAGGACCTTTTTGGGCCCTTCCGACCAAACGGGGAACTGGAAGTTGTCCAGGCAGGACGCGGGTAGCGGGGAATCGGTGACTCCCGGGCCAACAACCTGCAATTCCGACTGACACGCCCCGTTGCCGGGGTCTTTGGCCTGCGCGGTACGCACGTGGAGCATGCCAAGCTCGTTGGCGTAGCCCCTGTTGAACCGCGCATCGTCCAACTGTCCGGCGCGCCGGGCCTTCTCCAAGACCAGAATATTCTTGTTGAACTGGGTCTTGGCAAAACCCTCAAGTCGGTTCTCCGCCGCCTCTTGGGCGGGGAGATACTTCGCCGCGCCCCAGAACAGGACGATGACGATGACGAGCCCGAGGAGGACAAACTTAGTGGTGGTCATTGTGCCCTCCTTGGGCCGGAGCCGCCGGAGCAGGAGTCGAGCCCGGCATCCGGAACTTCTGAAGAAGCCCCATGAGCCAGCTGATCCCAGCAACACACAGAATGATGTAGAGCCAACTTTCCGGGTCCATCAAATCGGGCAGGGGAAACGCGGGCATACCGCTGGTGGAGAACCACGCCTGGTAGACCAGAATCCCCACGGCCAGCGCGATGCCAGCCCGGGGAACTTTGGCCCACAGATTCCAATCAATGTCTATCCCGCCAAGTATCCTGTACAGGAAGTACCCGGCGGTCGTCAGCAACAGGAACCCGGTGACCCCGAAGTTGACGTACAGCGGCAAAACGCAAGCGAAGACGTTGATGAATGTCTCTACTGCGACAAAGCCGATGACAACCCGGGAGAGGGCACGAAAGAACCCGATATTAGAGCCAACGTAGGCGCCGAATACCAGGCCAATCGGCCAGCCGCCGAAGATCCATCCAGCCAGAATCGCCACACCCGGCCAAGCAATTGCGAAATACGCATTGGCCGGATGGAGGACCTGCTGGACGTAGCAGGAAATCGCGACCTGGCCGAAGACCATGATCACGAAATGCAAAATGAACAGCGTGATGATGGCCCGGAGTTCCGCCGCGCGGCGCCCGGCCATCACAGTCAGACCTTGCATGAAATTGAACATTTCCGTTTCCTTTCCTTGTTCTATCGGTGGAAGTCTACGAACCACTGCCAAATGGTCCGCTTGGTCGGCGCAGGCCGCCTTGCCGGAGCTGGAAAGCCCCAACGAGCGCCCCTCTGCAACCGCCGACCCCAATTATTCAGTTGCTGGTTGGTATCGCCACTTGCGGTAACGATGCCGTCCCAAACCTTGCGCGAGATTCCGGGAACGTGGGTCTTGACCCAGTTCCAGACGGCCTCGTCCATCTGGTCGTCGAGCTTGCCGACGGCCTTCAGCCGAGCGTTGCGCTCGGCATCGGTCTTAAGCTTCGCATACACCGCGATGACTTCCAGGCGCTTTTGAGGCGTCTCCTGGAGCGTCAGCGAGTTGCGAAATTTGGACCGCCGGCGCTGGTTTTTTGCCAGCCATTCGCCCAGGCTTTTGACCTGAGCTTTGGTGCACAGCCCGGCCCGAACAACGGCATCGAGGTCTTCGTCAAACATCTGCTCGTCGTAAAGACCCAAGCCCATCATGTGACGAACGAGGAGCTTGCGCGCCTCGTCGTGCTTGCCTTCAGAAACGAGCTGTCTCGCTTCCGCGACAACAGCCTTATCTTCGGCCGTCGCCGCCCTGCCGGTAAACGCCCGCTTAAGCATAGGCAGACCATAGATGAACCCCAGGTCCAACCCAGCCTCGCGAGCGATCTCAAACAGGAGCTTCTTGCGTTCCTCGGTCATACTCTTTTTCCTTTCAGTATTCGAACTCCAACGTCAGGGAAACCTCCTCGCCGGATTCCGGATGCAACACCGTCACGGTGCGCTCCATCCCGGCAAATTGGACTTCCAATAGCGCCAGCCCGTTGGCCGGCGTTTTGTAGGTAACGACCTTCTTGCCCCGCGCTACCACCTTGCCGGTTTCCGTGTTGATAACGGTCACCGGCTCGCTGGCGCGAAGAATCAGGTCAGCGGCTTCCGCTTTGCCGTCCTTATTCAGGGTACGGATGGTCGGAAGCGTGAACTTGTTGGCGCGGGACTTCAAGGAGCCTTCGGGAAGTTGGCAAACAAGCCTTCTCCCTTTCTTGGCCGCCTTGGGTCCTTCCGTGGTCTCAAAAGCCGGCAGTTGAACCGCCTGCTCATAGACCCCCTCTCCTGGCACGGTGTTACGGTAATAGACCACCAGCACTTGGGTGAAGTGCTTGTAGTCCTCCGCGGCAAAGTCAAAGGCGATGCTTTGAACTTCGCCGTCAGCATCGGTGGCCAAGACGTACCTGTTGGCGGAGCTGGTCACATCCATGATCCAGGGACCATGGGCGTTGTCTGCGGTCCCCAGACGAAACATGAGTCTTTCGCCGAGGAGTGCAAACCTGCCTTTGCGGAGAATCACATTGATTTTGCAATCGTTGCGCTTTCCGCTGATTCCCGCCGTGATGGTGATCTTGTTGTTGTCGCCACCGCCTCCGCCTCCGCGGTTTTGGTTCCCACCGCCACCGCGATTACGGTTGTTCGCCATAGACTTTTCTCCTTTCCATGGCTGTTCGAACTATTAACACACGCAAACGAAAATTGCTTTTCGTTCGCGAAAATAAATTACGCTTGACTTATTCCTCCTTCTGCTCTGTCAAAGAGCAAAATCTTAAGTTCCGCCAAAGGCGGGACCGCAGTCACTCTTGCGAGTGGCAAAACCTCGTAAATCCAGCACCAATTTGTAGAGTGGTGTTATACAAATTCGTGCCTGTCCAAACAATCTATCTAAACACCAAATTGGTGCTTGGATAAATTGATGGTGTGATAATAAAATCCCCGCCATAGGTGGCGGGGAAATAATTATCGCACTTTACAAGGTTTTGCCCACCACAAGCAAAACCGTTCAGGTTGCAGTCCAGCTCTTTCTTTAGAAAGGGCTGGGCAAATAACCAATAATAGATTTTTTAGAGAACCTAAAATTATAATAGAAAAGTACCAAAAAGTCAAGGCTTTTTGCTCAAATTTACCTATTTCAAAGCAAATAAATAATTTTTCCTTTTATTTAAAACAAAAAACAAGCGCACCCCCCTCCTAAAGGATGCGCTTGCTGCTATCACCCCGCTCCGCCGGTTGGCGGATGGCGGGGGCTACAAATGTTGTTGTTGATCCCCTCACTTGGGGATACTGGTGATGATTTTGGGCTTTTTGGCCAAACGTTTGGCCATCCAGCCGCACGGCACCGGCCATCCTTCAATGGCCGACACCACGCAAGCCACGCCAACTGCCCCGACAGCGATGCCGATGTAGAGCTTTTTGTGGCTCTTCTTCGGCTTCGGCGCTATCACCGGTTCGGGGAGTGGTGACGCCGGAGCCGTGATGGCCGGAGGCAGAGTGGCCGCAATGCGGACGAGGCAACGAATAATGTGCCCGTCCTCATCCACACCCTCTACCCAAAGCTTATACAGCCCCGCCCTGGCAAAGTCGCCGCGGTCCAGGTGGACCGTATTGCCCTCGCCGCGAACCTCGCCCGCGTCGTCCTTCCACAGCACGTTCGAGACGTGGCCGCGGAATGATGCCGTAAGCGACAATGACAGGTCGCTGGTGAGTACGACGTTCATCACATCGTTCTCCCATACCACCGGTCCCTGCCACTCCACATCCCCGCACGTCGGGCAAACGTGGACTTTCTTTTCAACCGGCGGTGGTGGTGCGGGTGTAGGTTCCGGAGTTGGCTCCGGGACATCCCAGAGTTCCTCCACCGGGTTACCACACCGGGGATCGCCAATCTTGTCGCCCTGGCGAAAATACCCGATGCCAGCTGGCCAGCGAACGATGCGCCAACCGACGACCGTGAATTCCTTGGCGCAGCGCGCCTTGGAATCCTGGACGTGCTCGGCCTTGCCGAGAGAAACCATCTCTTTCCACCAGCCCAACTTCTCGTGATATTGGGGCTGATAGATCATAAAGGTTCCCTCCGGAGCCGACGTACAGGCCCGCGGGGTTTCAAAAAACATCGGTTTGCCAGCATCTTGCCCGAAGGCAAGAATGCCGACTGAAAGCAACAGGAGAAACGCAAATGCCGTACGCATTGCTTGCCTCCCTTTCTTCCATCCGGGCTGAAGTTTGCCTTTCGGCAGCCGGACGAACGAAGAGAAATATCTAAACTTTAGATATCCCTTTCCGTTCGTCCGGGCTGCATACCCAGCCTGCAGTTATCCGCGTCCATTCAGCGTAGCTATCCGCGTATCATCCGCGTCTTACAACAACAACTTCCTCCTAAAAAATTATTAACTTAAAATTGCAAAACTCTTTTGAGCTTTACGCCCAAAAGACTTATTACTGTAGCATAAAAATCCCTATTTGTAAAGAGTTTGACGGCTGAAACCCCCTCTCCAATTCATGGAGAAAGATTGAGGGAGAAGTTAAAAGTATCGGGATTAAAAAATATAGGCCTTTTATCTCCATGCAGGTATCACACTTTAGCGTGGCCGCGTTAAAGTCTGATATCAAAATCTCTTAAGGACTTTTTCGCAATTCTGTTGTGCTGTCATCCCGACCGACCCCGACTTTAGTCGGGAGAGCGGAGGGATCCCTTAACGTCAAATTGATCACGAACTCTACGGGATTTTTCGGCTCGTCTGACCTGTCTGTGGCAGACAGGCTCGCTCGGAATGACACCGGGACTATTGATTTGGTTTTTTGCGAAAAAAGAAGACACAGGACTTACGCACTGAGTCAAGTGCAAGGCATTTTGCGAGGATTTTATGAGGCGTAGCCAAGCTACGGCGAGTAAAACCACAGCAAAATAACGAAGCAATTGACCAGAGCCGCTTTCAAGGATCCGGCTCCGCCGGTCCTAAAGACGGCGGTGCGTAAGTCCTAAGACAAAAGAAAGCAGCAGGAAGGCGGACCCGGGGGGTCACGCGCATTCCTGCTGCTGATTGGCTCCTTCCACATCTACTTGCCGTTGGGCTTTCAATGGGAGGGATGATAACGTTACTTACTGATTACCGGGCTGCATGGGCGCCCGGCCGCTGGTGGCCGGTGCCGCGGCGACGTGATTCGGGAAGACGGCCTCACAGCCGGCCCCCAGACTGCCGTCCTTCTGGAGCTGCTTTACGCAACCCCGAATGAACTCCGCCGTGAGGGCGGCCTTGGGGGCCAACTGCTCCAGCTTGGGCTTGCCCAAGCCGAGGAAGCCACTCCGGCCACCGGCGAGGACGGACACGTGGCCGAGTTCAGCCACCGTGCCCGCGAGGGCACCGGTGGCGTCCATCGCGGCGTCCGCCTTCATCTCCACCCGCTGGATGCGGGCGGTGAGCGGGGCGAGATCCGCACTGGTGGCTTGCGGCAGGGACTGAATCCCCGCCTCAATTCCACCGGCGATGGCGGCCTTCAGCCGAGGATCGCCCAGCGTCCGGTCGGCTGCGTTGAACTCTGCGGCATTGGCGAGCTTCGCCATCACCGCGTTCTCTTCTGCCTGGTTCCGCGCTTTTTTCAGTTGCCCGAAAAGCTCGGTGCCGGTAATGGCCGGTCCAAACTCTTTGCCGCACCGTGCCTTCGCAGGCTCGGTGCCACAAACGGCGTTAAAGAGAGCCAACCACCGCATATCCTCCCGCGCCGCGATGCGGGCGGAAAAATCGGTAGTCGGAGCGATGGGAGCCGAGGGGGCAGTGTCTCTGACTTTCAGCGTCTTGCCGGAATCCTCAAAGGATCCGGCAGCGGTCGCTTGAATCATCAGCTTGTAGTCGCCTTTGGCCGCGGTCGCCGTAGCGTCAAAGGTGAACTCGAGGCATCCCTTGTCGGCCTCGAGCTTGCTGTGCTTCAGCCCCTCGAACTTGGCGTCATTGGCCGTGTCGAGTCCAGAACCGCACACCTTAACGAGCCCCGACTCGCCGGCCTTCAGAGAAGACGGAGTGATCGAAGCGACAGTCGGTGTAGCGGCATGGAGCGCAGGGATCATCAAGCAAATTATGAGAACCGGGACAAGAGCCCGGATCCACGAAATGCCGAGCAATCGCCGCCGCAGGTCGATGATGTAGACAAAAACGACCAGGAAGCTAAACAGCAGTCCGTAGCACAGCCAGCGGAAGTGCTTAACCAGCTGCAAAAGCTGCGCCCGCGTCAGCTCAATTGTGTTCGGTCGCAGATCACCTTTGATATTCTGGATGGCCAAGTTCACCTTGGAAAGAGTGACGTCTGACCGAACGGTCCGGTCATCTTTCTGGTAGGTGCCCTGCAACCTGGCCACTTCGTCTCTGATGTCTTCGAAGTCCCTGGCCGTGAACGCCCATGGGGCGACCTTGACCGTAAAGGTCTTAGTCACCACCTTGTTCTCACTTGTGACCTTCACCGGGATGTTGATAGTGCCGACCTCTGTCGGCTGCCCGATAAAGCTACAGTCGCCGTTGGGTTCCACCTTATCTGGGGCGCCCTCACCCAACTCACACTGGACCGGCGCATCTTCGCTCAGGTTTGTTTTGATGGAAAACCCGAACACCCGGCCGACCTGTACGTCGGTCGGCAAATCAGCGGTCACGACGAATGCGTCGTCGGTCTTTGCGAGCGCCGCGCCCTTTTTCGGAATCCCCGCGAGGGCGGGGATGGCGGACAGGTTGACGAAAAGAACCAGCGCGAGGCTGATCCTGGAAACGAGAGAGGTCTTGGCGTTGCACATGACGTGCCTCCTGGCTAAGGCGACTACTCTATGGTGTCCCTTGCAAAAAAATTACAATTAAACTTTATTCTTCGTGATTGTTTTATAATCTTTTCGCAAAGGACACTTTACCCCGTTAAATTCCGCCTTGCGGACTATTTTAACCGGGGTCTACCTCATCAGGTCATACAGCAAAAAATAAGTAACGTTAACCCCGTTAAATTCCGCCTAGCGGACTATTTAACTAGGGTTAATTATTATATCCTCCGATATATTTTTAAAAGAGCAGTTTCGAGTTAGAGAACCTTTGGACTTCCTTCCCCAGTCCGCCTAAACTGGTTAGTTGAACTGGGGAGGAAGATTTTGGGTTCTCTGGACCCGTTACTGCTCTTTAATTTACCCCGTTAAATTCCGCCTAAGGCAGACTATTTAACTGGGGGTTTAAGGCTTTTATAGAACCTATTCTTTTATAGAACAGGAACAGATCCAGAGAGATTTTAAATTTAACCAACTATTATACCAAATTACCAACAAAATGTCAAGAGTATTACTTAAAAACATATCTTATTTACAGGTAAAAAACAATTTTTACCCATATTTAAACAAAGGGTTAATGGAAAATATGTAATGCTGATTTCGGCACTTTCTGCCATACTTAAAGTATAATGATTAACTTACTTAAGTATGATGGTTAAAAAAATGCCCAAATTGCAGTTCTGTAAAGGTTAAGAAG
>JAJYWK010000065.1 GCA_021791515.1 bacterium
GGATTTAAGGCAGATGTTACGAGTCCGATCCCCACCGGACCCACCAAAAAAGCAATCAGCTCATCTGGTTGCTTTTTTTATGTAGCTTTACTATCTTACTTTTTGCAAATCGCGATGTTATAATATATCTATACTTAAATTAAAATATATGCTTTTAAAAGAAACCAAATTCGCCTTATTAAGTTTCTCCGCGATATTTTTGGCTACTTCAATTTTTTCTTTTGCCTTAAAAGTTTGGTACGTGTTTACTGGAGACGCTTGTAATAAAATATCGAGTCCTATTCCTATGCGCCTGCCAACCTGCAATTTCGGCAATTGGATTGGTGACGGAATCAGCTATTCTATATTTTTATCTGTTTTACTTTTTCCTGCATACTTAATTATTCCGCTCGCCGTCTTTTTTATAACAAGATATTTTATAAATAAATCCCGGATACCGGTACCAAAGCCAAATGAAACCGTGGAGTCAACAGCAAATACAATCGCGAAAAAAAATACTTATATAATCATTGTTGTCTCTATAACAATTTCCCTTCTGCTTTTAGGGTATCTTTTAAAACTCATTACAGTATTTAGTGGCGGTCATTAAGCCTTTGACATTCCCTCAAAAACCCCTAAACTATAGATGAAATCATTAAACTGAAAATTATGACTAAATGGCATCAAAATCAAACAGCCAGAATTGTTATTAGTATTTTGGTAATTTTGCTGGCTGCTTTTTTGGTTTATAAAATCAATCATAAAAAGGAAGCTCCAATAGAGGAGCAAAAACAAAACACAATTCCAACCCAGGCAGAACTAAGCATGCCAAAAACTCAATCGGCAATTTGGGAAGGAGTTTTAAAAATTTCCGACGATAGCAAGCGCGGCAATTTGATGTTGATTATGCAAGAACGCAAAATTTATATTTTTACCAGCCGGGATTTTACCAACCTAATTGAAAAAAATGTAGCCGTAACTTACGAAGGCACTTTAGACAGCTTTGTTTTAGGCGATATTAATGAAAAAACCAACTAACTATGATTCTGGAACATTTTGACGCGCCATGGGACTACGAGCTTCTTGACACCGGCGAAGGTTTTCGTTTGGAAAAATGGGGAAACGTGATTCTTCAAAGGCCGGATCCGCAAATTATTTGGCCCCGGTCGCTTCCCGATGCCGAATGGAGTAAATCCGCTGCCATTTTTAAATCCGCGAAATGGGAAATTAAGCACACCCTGCCAGATCCATGGATAATTAATTTTAACAATGTTCGTTTCCTGCTTAAACTTTCACCATTTAAACATACCGGCCTGTTTGCCGAACAGGCGGCCCAATGGGATTGGATGACGGGCAAGTTAACAAGTTCGTCAAGTTATAAAGTTATAAAGCCAAGCTCTAAGACTTCCAACTTGGAACTTGATAACTTTACAAACCTTAAAACTTCGAACAAATTTAAAGTGTTAAATTTGTTCGCTTACACCGGCGCGGCAACCGTGGTTTTGGCCAAAGCCGGATGCCAGGTAACCCACGTTGACGCGTCCAAACCGGCTATTAGCTGGGCCAGTGAAAACCATAAGCTCAATCATTTGCCGGCTGATTCGGTGCGCTGGATTTTGGATGACGCGGTAAAATTCGTGAAAAGAGAATTAAAGAGAGGTCAACAGTACGACGGAATTATTATGGATCCGCCGGCATTTGGACATGGACCGACCGGCAAGACCTGGAAATTCAACGAGGATTTGCCAAAGCTGCTCGCCGATTGCATAAAACTGCTGTCCCCTGACGCAAAATTTCTAAGTTTAAACGGCTATGCCACCAACTCCTCGGCTTTAGCTATTAATAATTTACTGGAAGGTGCGATGCGATCCAAAGTCGGAAAGATTGAATTTGGCGAACTCTGTCTTAAACAAAAAACCGGCCGACTGATTTCGACCGGAATCTTCTCCCGCTGGTCATTAGCTTAACTTATAACTGATAATTAATAACAAATAACTCTTTGTTTGTTATAAGTTATAAATTATTTGTTATCAGTTATTTCCCAACCGGTTCCAAATATCCCAAAGTTTTATTATACAAATCGTCCAAAGTCATACTGCCTTTGATTAAATACTCTTTTACATTTCTTTCAGCCAGCATCATATTCCGCAATTCCGGCTTGTCCAAATTGGTTAAAACCAAAACCGGCACCTGATTAAGCCGCTCCTCGGATTTCATATAATCTAAAACTCCGCTGGAGCCGTCTTCTTTGGTCAAAAGCAAATCTAAAATTACCAGCTCCGGGGTAATTTTTGCCAATAGCTGTTTGGCTTCTTCTGGCGTGCAAGCTGTAAAACTTTCTACATTTTGTGTACTAAAGCGTTTTTTTAAAGTCGTTAAGATTAAATTGTCGTCATCAATAATTAGCACGATATGTTTAGGCATGGGCATAAAATTATACCTCGGTTGGGTCAGCAACGGAGCGGCCCAAAACAATTAAAAATAAAAGCGGCAACACCAGCCAAATAAAACCGGATGCAGACGATAAAAAAATCAAATTCACCAATGCCGAAAACTTCAAGCCAAAAACTGACAAATATACCAATACGGTATTAATTAACAGACCAATTTGTAAAAAAGCAAAAATTAAAGTAAAGGGGATGGCGCCAAAGTGCCGGCCGTCGGCCGAAGTGCGAAATGCATAGCGCGCGAGAAGTACAAACAATACAACAAAAATCAATAAAAAACTCACTAACTGCTGCAGGCCTGCCAAACTGCCAGGCAATTTTTGGTTAATGGCGTTAGTTAGCCAAGGCGCTTCTAAAACCATAAGCCTGGCAATATACAAGCTAAACAACAAGCTAATGGTCCGCCCCCGGCCTGCGGCAAAGGCGTAGAACACCGATGCCACGGCCCAAAATAAAAAAATAAACAAATCCCAAGACGGGGTTTGCCAGTTCAAACTATGAATAAGTTGATTTGCGTCAGCGGCAGTCATTTTTGTTTCAAGTTTTATTATTTAGCCACCAAAGATAAAATAGCTTTTTTAAGCTCTGGGAGATGATATTTAAGCACGCCCCAAGTAATATTTAAATCTATGTCAAAATATTCGTGAACTAAAATGTTTCTCATTCCGGCCGCTTCTTTCCAAGGAACTTCCGAATGCGCATTTTTATAATCTTCGGTAATATTTTTTACCGCTTCCCCAATAATCCCAAGCCGTCTTACTATCGCATCTTGTTTTTCTTCTGAATTAAAAAATTCTTCTTCCGTCACATTGGCAATATAGCTTTCTATTAAGTCTATTGATTCAACAATATCCGTAAGCCAAACTAAGTTGTTTGTTTTATCCCTCATAAATTACAACTTGTTCTTTTAAAACCTTGTCCCTAATGACTCTTTTAATGGAAGCATATGTGCCAATATCAACTTTTTTCCCAAGAGTCGTTTCTAGCTTGTCCTGCAAATCTATTAAATCAAATAAACTCTTGCCTTTAGGCAATTCCACCAAAATATCAACATCGCTTTTTTCGTCCGCTTCCCCCCTGGCAATAGATCCAAAAAGAGACGACTTTAAAACGCCGGCTTCCTTAAGAATCGGCACTATTTGCTTTTGGATTGTTAATACTTCTTCTGACATAATTTTTATTATTATACCACAAATTTGTAAATAATAAAACCAAATTTGCACCTTTAACTTGAATCTGGATTTACCTTATAAACTTTAAGCCTCTAACCAACGGCCAAAAAAGCCCCGCCCGATTGACAAAGAGAGAGAGAGAGAGTAAGGTGACAGTGTAAATATTAATATAAAATTATGCCTAATAAATCAGAACAACACCCAGATCGCAGGGATGTTTTGGCGGCATTGGGTCTCGGCGCCATCGCCGGAGCTGTCGGTGAACGGCACACAAACAAAAGGGTGCCGGTCCAGGAAACAGCAAGACCAGCGGATGGAAAAGAAGTCCAAACCTCCCGGGAATATGCTTTAGCCAGACAAGAAATGTATAAACTTAGAGGCTTATTAGATGCAGATCTGATGCTTCCGGATGGAGAAAAAAATGACCGTTATTTAATAAAATTAGGCGAATTTTTAACCCGCTTACAAGAATTATCCTCCAACTTTGAATATTTGCATAGTTCGGGAACCAACTTCCATACCGTGGAGGCAAAAACAGAACCCGACAGCATGATTTTCAACACACGAAGCCTCATGCAAGACTGTTTGCGCTTGTTAAATGAAACGAGTAAAAACCCGCATTACGGTGATCTTGTGGGAGATTGGGCAACTTTAAAAACTAAAATTGAACGATTTTCTACCATTTGTTAAAAATTAGCTTTAAAAAATATGTCTTTAGAAAGAGAACCAATATTAAGATTTCATGATGCAGTTATGCGGGCTATCGGACTTGCCAATAAGTATGACAACTCTAGGCTTGAAACAATAAAAACCCTATGTTATGCAATAGAAAAAAGAGGGGGATTGAAAGAGCAGTTAATAATATTGAATCAATGCTAGATTACTGGAATTCGGCATTAGCTAAAATAACAGACAAGACAGAGCAAGGCCGTAGATTAGGCAGCCTGCTTACAGAAGCCGAAGCCGATCTTGAAAATATTAAATAAAAGTTCAATACAACTAAAATACCGCGCTTTCGCGGTATTTTAGTTTTAGAAACTCTCCTTTATTGAATTCCACAAACTCTCATCAATTTCTACGCTTTCTCCTTGCTCCTGAGCTAACTGTTTAATTAATTCCTTCTCCTTTTTGGAAAGTTTTTTAGGTATTACCACGCGAACAGTAACCATTAAATCCCCGCGCCGGTCGGGCTGATTTAAGTGCGGTACGCCTTTTTCTTTCACCCGAAAAACCGTCCCGCTTTGCGTGCTGGCAGGGATTTTTAATTCAATGTCCCCGTCTAAAGTCTTAACCAAAATTTTAGCTCCTAAGCTGGCTTGGGTAAAACTTAAAGGCAGCTCTTTGAGCAAAGAAAAACCGTCCCGCTTAAAGTCGGAATGTCCTGCAACGCTTACCGCCAAATACAAATCTCCCGGCGAGGAACCCCGATAGCCGGCCTCGCCTTCGCCGGCGATGCGGATTCTCTGGCCATCATCTATGCCGGCTGGAATTTTTATTGCCAAAGTTTTCTCCTGCCGTTTAAAGCCCATGCCCGAACAGGCAGAGCATGGATCTTCCGGTAATTTACCTAAGCCATCACAGCGATCGCAGGCGCTGGCTGAAGCAATGGTGCCGAAAATCGTTCGCCGTTGCGTCCGAATTTGCCCTTGGCCGTGGCATTTAGGACAGGTAATTATTTTCGTATTGGGTTTAGCGCCAGAGCCTTGGCAGACTTTGCAAGTATCCTGTTTTTCCAAAATTATATTTTTTTCCGTACCAAAAACTGCCTCTTTAAAACTTACATTAATACCCATTTCTAAATCTATACCTCGGCTGCGACGGCTGGCGCGCGCCTGGCGGGAGCCAAACAAGTCGCCAAAAATGTCGCCCAAGTCCCCACCGAAATCAAAACCGCCAAAATCTCCGCCATAGGCGGATCCGCCTCCGGCGGAAAAACCGGCAAAAGGATTACCTCCCTGATAATTAAAACCGCCGCCGTTTCTCTGGGCTTGCTCAAAAGTAGTTCCGTACTGGTCATATTGCTGGCGCTTCTCCGAATCTGAAAGCACCTGATAGGCCTCATTGGCTTCCTTAAATTTTTCCGCGTTGCCATTGCCTTTGTCCGGATGGTGCTCATGGGCTTTTTTCCTGAAAGCGCGCTTAATTTCATCCCCTGAAGCGGATTTAGAAACGCCTAAAATTTCATAGTAATCTTTTGCCATAATCCGAATGCTCCAAATTAATATCCGAATGCTCCGAAATCTTTTTGCAATCTTTTTCGTGTCATTCGGATTGCAGTTTTCGGATAATTCGGATTATATTTACTCTGTTTTAAACCCAATCTTCCTCTCCGGCACCACAGCCAGGCTAATCGTGCCAAAAGCTTCTTCGTAGCGTTTAAGATTCTCGCTTAAGGCCGCCTCAAATCTTTTTGCGTGCGATGGCGAAACAATCACCCTGGCTACCAGGCTGCCGGTGGGCGGCAAGACATTTAAAAAATCAAAAATAAATTCCTCGCCGGTATGCCCCACGGAAACCTGGTTGGAATAGCTCCCTTTTAACACTTCATCTGAAGCTTTAACTTGAATTTGCTGGCCCGACTCTTTTTGTTCAGCCATAATGATAAATTATAATAATTAATTTTTGTACTCTGTTTTTAATTGTTGAATGCCGGCCTGTTCTTTGGCGCAAAAATCAGCCGGCGCTGTGCGGCCATAAAACTCCAAGGGCCGGCCGCTAATGCCGGCATGC
>JAJYWK010000041.1 GCA_021791515.1 bacterium
CGGGGTTGATTTTTTGGTATAAAGAGTGATATAGTTGTGCCAGTTGCCTAGTTTTTCAGCATTAAAGGGCGATTAGCTTCCCCCAGAGGCGGACAGGCAGTCCTGCCCCGTTAAATATTTATGGTCGCATAGCTCAGTTGGTTACCCGCCCGCCTTGCTTCGCCAGTTTGAAAATTTGACGTAATTTATAATGTTGGCTGTGGGTGTTATAAGGGCATTTAGCTCAGTTGGTTAGAGCGTTGCATTCACATTGCAAAGGTCACTGGTTCGAGTCCAGTAATGCCCACCATTTATTTTTATCGCAAGGCTAAGCGGGCGGGGAGCGTTGCATTCACATTGCAAAGGTCACTGGTTCGAGTCCAGGTGCGACCACCATAATTACGCCAATATTTAACGGGGTGAAAGTCCTGTCGCGTCCACCAAAGTCCAAATATTATACTGGGGTTGCAGATGCCACAGGTTTATCCCGCACCAATTTCCCTGAACAGGGGAATCTCAATTTTATTTATTTTGCTCCAATTTAAGTTTTATTTTAAGTATTTGAGTTTAAGAGAATTGGTGTGGGATAAAAATCCTGTACCACCCACCATAAATTAATACCGGCTGAAGGGCTTTACAAACCTCCAAATATCAGTAGAATAACTTTACATATTTAAGAATTTTTTCATGTTTGAAAATCAAAACTCAAATATAAATTCAAACGGCGAATCATCCACTTTTAAAAGTGTAGGCGCTTTTGTTTGGGATTTGGTGAAGATTTTACTTATCGCGCTGGTAATAATCGTGCCTTTTAGGATGTTTGTGGCCGAACCGTTCGTGGTGAGCGGCTCTTCTATGCTTCCGAATTTTTACAATCATGATTATTTGATTATTGACAGGTTTTCTTATCTTAGCGGCAATCCGGTTCGCGGCGAAGTGATTGTGCTTAAATATCCCAAAGACCCTTCCCAGTATTTTATTAAGCGGGTTGTGGGATTGCCGGGAGAGACGGTGGAAATTCGGCAGGGGTCTGTATTTATTACCAACAGCGAACATTCTGAAGGTTTTAAATTACCAGAGTCTTATTTGCCCAGCCAAGCGGAAACTTTTGGCAAAAACGAAAAGGTGCGTTTAGGCAGCCGGGAATATTTTGTTTTAGGGGACAACCGGACGGCCAGTAGTGATTCCAGGGTTTGGGGAATTCTGCCACAGGACGATATTGTGGGGCGTGTATGGGTAAGAGTGTTTCCGTTTTCGGAATTTGGGACAATTAAAACACCAACTTATAATTAGTTTTAAAGTTCATAAACTTTATAACTTTTCACTTTATAAACTTTCATGGGTCGACCAAAAAAAAATCCGGGCACAGTAAGCGGTTACATGCCAAAAAAAGTTTTAAGTCTGGCCGGGCTGCCCGACATTATTTGTCAGTCTGATGATTTATGGGCGGTGGCGCTAAAACGGCTATCCAGGCTTTCTCGAACTTATGGTTTTGAACACGTGGAAACGCCGCTTTTGGAAGATTTTCGGCTGTATGAGGCATTTTATAAGACCAGCGAAAAGTCGCTTTTGGAAGTGGTGAGCTTAAATTTACCGGAGAAAGCGGCGGTGCGCGCGAATTTACTGCCTTCCGTTTTAAGGGCTTATTACCAAAGTAAAATTTACGATAAAGTGCCTTTAAGCAAATGGCAATTTGCGGGCAATGTGGTAAAACAAACCAAAAGCGAAGGACTGGTTAACGATTATCAGTTTGGCTTTGAAGTTTTTGGCGTGTTTAACCATTTAACCGAGGCGCAGGTCATTGGCGGGGTGTGGGAATTTTTGCAAGGCTTGGGACTGAAGGACGCGGTTTTGGAAATCAACCACATTGGCCAAAACGCCTGCCAAGTGGCCTATGAGCAAACCTTGCGTGATTTTTTGCTTGGAAAAAAATATCAGCTTTGCGATGATTGCAACGAGCATTTGGCGGGCCGGGTGTTAAACGTTTTGCGCTGTCAGAATTTGGATTGCCAGACTTCGGTGGCGGAAGCCCCGGCAGTTTTGGATTTTTTGGAAGAAGATTCAAAGCAGCATTTTACCAATATTTTGGAAGCCCTAGATGAAATGTCTGTGCCATACCAGTTAAATCCCCTGTATGCCGGACCTGCAGGGCACGGCAAAACCAACATAGTCATCCGCTGCAAGTATAAGAATGAAAATATGGTAATAGGCGAAGGCGGTTATCATGAAGGTTTAATGCAAAACTTGTGCGGTAAGAATTATTGCAGTTTTGGTTTTGTGGGCAGTTTATCCAAAGTGAGGCAGCTGCTTGAGGCGGCAAATATTACAGTTAGCAAAGAGCAGAAGAACGACGTGTTTTTAGTGCCCTTGGGCGAGTTGGCCGCTAAAAAATCCCTGCGTTTGTTTAAGGATCTGTCGGCGGAAAAGGTTTCGGTTTACGACCATTTCGGGAATGTGGGGGTAAAAAATCAGCTTAAGGCCGCAGAATCATTTCACGCGCCGATTGCCCTAATAATGGGCCAAAAGGAAGCCATGGAAGAAATGGTTATTTTGCGAGACGTAAAATCCGGGATGCAAGAAGTCATTTCTTATGATAAAATAGTATCAGAGGTGAAAAAGAGATTAGGAAGATAATTTCCATTAATTTCGCGAGCTCGTTAGAGCGAGCATATTTCCATTAATTTCCCGATAGAAATTAGTTCGGCCTCCGGCCTCACGAAATAGATTGAAATAAGTAGAAATTAAATTTAAAACCATATGGACGATTGCGTATTTTGCAACATTGTCAACCGGACAATTGATGCTCAAATATTATTCGAAAACGAACGCTTGGTGGTAATTAAGGATATTTTGCCCAAAGCGCCGGTGCATTTGTTAATAATTCCCAGAAAACACATTTTAAGCATTTCCCATGTGGAGGCGGAAGATGAAAAACTTGTCGGCGAGATGATTTTTGTGGCAAAAGAGATGGGTGTCAAGTTTGGCGTGGGCGAAACCGGCTATAAATTAGTTTTTAACGTTGGCCGGGATGGCGGACAGGTAATCCCTCATTTGCACTTGCATCTTATGGGTGGCAAAATGATGGGCGAGTAGGTTTTTAGAACTTATAACAAATAATTGATAACTTATAACTTTAAGTGGCTCCAGTTATTAGTTATAAATTAAAAGTTATGAGTTTTTTTATTTTGTTGTTTGACCAAAACGCGATTATTTATTATAATTATTCTTGTTAATCAGCATTTTTTTGAAAGGGGTGTGAAATTAATGGTAGAAGTGAAAAAGAAAGAAAACGAATCTTTTGATAGTCTTTTGAGGCGTTTTAACCGTAAGATCCAGCAAAGCGGCGTCCTAATCCGCGCCCGCCGGATCCGGTTTTTTGATCCGCCTAAATCCCGCAATTTGCAAAAAGTCGCGGCTCGTAGGCGCTCTCAAATCCGCAAGGAAAAGGAAGAATTGAAGAAAATGGGCAAGCCGGTGCCGATGAAGAGATATGGACGCAGGTAACAATTTTATCTCTATTTTATTTCGAGAATCGTATTTCTACTTATTTCCGAAGTACAATTGAAATATATTGAAATAAATAGAAATTGATTGAAACTAGGATATTCCTATGATTTCCCTTTCTCAAATTGAACAAGACTTAACCGCCGCCATAAAGGCAAAAAATCAAATCGCGGCTGACACTTTGCGCGGGCTCAAAACCCGCATCCAGAACGAGAGCGTCGCAAAAATGCGCGAATTGGAAGAGGGCGACATTATTCCCTTAATTAGAAGTGAAGTTAAGAGGCGAAAGGAAGCGGCGGAAGGTTTTAGCAAAGGCAATCGGGCGGAAATGGCTCAAAAAGAATTGAGCGAGGCGGGTATTTTGGAAAAATATTTACCCGCGCAAATGTCCGAAGCGGAATTAGCCGATGTAATTGAAAAAGAAATTGCCGCATCCGGAGCAACCGCAAAAGATTTCGGCAAAGTCATGGGCAAATTAAAGGCTCAGGTTGGCGACAGAGCCGACGGCGCGACTTTGGCGAAATTATTGAAAGAAAAACTAAAGTAATACATCGAATCTACGAAGAAAGACGAATCAACGAATGACTGCGAATACTGCAGTATTCGTTGCCCTTCGAAGATTCGTTCCATTCGTTGATTCGATATATTTATGCCCAAAGAAAGCTACATTGTCGGTTTAGACATTGGTACCTCGCAAGTGCGGGCGGTACAGGCCAAGCAGGACCCAGAGTCCGGCGCATTTAGTATTATCGGCGCCAGCGAAGTACCCTCAAACGGCATGCGCCGCGGTGTATTGGTAGACATTGAGGAGGCGGTTTCCTGCATCTCCAATGCCTTAGAGCGCCTGGAACGCATGACCGGCATACCGGTGGGTTCCAGCAATGTCTCTATAGGCGGCAACCATATTAGTTCCATCAATTCCCACGGCGTTATTGCGGTCTCTCGCGCGGACGGGGAAATAACCGAAAATGATATTATTCGCTGCATAGATGCCAGCCAAGCCATTTCCATCCCGCAAAACAAAGAAGTTTTGCATGTGTTTCCCAAAAATTTTACTTTAGACGGCCAAACCGGCATTAAAGATCCGCTTGGCATGAGCGGAATTAGGCTGGAGGTGGATACTTTAATTGTCCAGGCGGGCTTGCCATATATAAAAAATTTAACCCGCGCGGTAATGCAATCGGGCCTGACTATGGATGATTTGGTTTTGTCTCCCTGCGCCGCGGCCGAAGCCGTGCTGAGTAAAAGACAAAAAGAGTTGGGCGTTTGCTTGGTGGATTTAGGCGCGGGCACGACTTCTTTGGCAGTTTATGAAGAAGGGGACTTGCTTCACACATCGGTTGTGCCTGTGGGCGGTATGCATATTACCAATGATATTGCCATTGGGCTTAGAAGCAGTATAGAAACCGCGGAAAAAGTAAAATTGCAATTTGGGCAGGCGGACGTTAAATCTGTTCCCAAAGACCAGGAAATAGATTTATCTAAAATTGATTCCACAGAACAGCAGTCAACCTCCAGGCATTATGTGGTGGAAATTTTGGAAGCGCGCTTAGAGGAAATTTTTGCGCTGGTAAACAATGAGCTGAAAAAAATTTCGCGCGATGGTAAACTGCCGGCCGGCATAGTTTTAACCGGCGGGGGAGCCAAATTGTCCGGAGTAGTGGAATTTGCAAAAAAACAGTTGCGCCTGCCGTGCTCTTTGGGCCGGCCGGAAAATATTAAAACCATTATTGACCGCGTGGATGACCCTTCGTTTGCCACGGCTGTAGGCTTAGTTTTGTGGGGCGGGAAATTTGGCTCAGCAGGCGGCCAGGTGAACTTAACCGGGTATATGAAAAAGTTGTTGAGCAATGAAAGCGTGGCGAAACTAAGAAAGTGGTTTAAGTCTTTCCTGCCATAAAGTTTTAGGATTTTGATAATGCGTTAAAAGCGCGTTTTTATATAATTTGAATATCACACTTTAGCGTGGCCACGTCAAAGTGTGATACAGATAAAAACAATGGGCAATAGTCGCAAAGATATTAATAAAACTGGCAAAGTCCTGGCGTGGCTGTGCGCGGGCCTTGAAGTATTAGACAACTTTATTGTTACGCCTGTGGAATTAAGGAAACGGGCATTTCGGGGGAATCTATTTAAGAGCACCCGCAATTTTAATAGTTTTTATGATTACCTTATTCGCAGGGGTTATATTTACCTGGTTGATAAAAATAATGAAAAGTTTGTTAAGCTAACCAAAAAAGGCCAGCTGCGGACACTGCTCGAAAAATCAAAAATTTCAAAGTCAGAAAAATGGGACGGTAAGTGGCGGGTGATAATTTTTGACATTCCGGAAGAAAGCAGTGCTTTGCGGGACAGGTTCCGCAAACTGTTAAAAACTTATGGTTTTGTAAAACTGCAAGATAGTGTGTTTATATATCCTTATGCCCTAAATAGGGAAGCTTTAGCTTATTTAAAAGAAACGGGACTTATGAGTTATATTCGGATATTAAAAGTGGAAGAGATGGATGACGATAAAGACCTAAAAAAACTCTTCGGATTGTTTAAGTAAATTTGTTAAGTATCACATTTTAGCCTGGCCACGCTTAAATGTGATACTTGGGACTAATATAAGTTTTTGTTAGTAGTTTTGTCAAAAGTTTTGGCAAAGCTTAAGTTTTTTTATCTGCTATTTAAAACCCCTTAAATTGAACTGAGCCCTGTTTAGCGGACTCAAAACGAAACACCCTAGGCGGCAATCGCCGCCACAAGATGATCCCGGTATGCAGCCGGGGTCATTTTGTTTAGGTCCCATTGGGGACGTTCGCAGTTGTA
>JAJYWK010000066.1 GCA_021791515.1 bacterium
TAACACCGGAGCTTAAATACCAATGTTTAAGTTTGATTTGCAGCCAAACGAAAAAGCCCTTAATATTGGCCGACAAAGCGAGTCAGTGCTTTTTAAGCCTACTTTTTTGGTGCTGATTTTAATTTACCTTCCCTGGTTTTTTTTATTTAAGTATGAATTTTTAACCGGCCGCGTCCTTAAATTATTGATATTTTGGACTTTAGCTGTACTGCTGTTTGCCGCAAATAAATTTATTCTGTGGATGATTAACGTTCATATCCTCACCAACAAGCGCCTGATTTTAATCAGCTATCAAAGCCTATTTAACAAGCGGGTTTTAGAAACGCCGCTGAACTTGATTTTAAACGCAAGTTTTTCGCAAAAAGGCGTGCTTGAGTCCCTTTTTTCAATCGGCGCCATCACTGTTCAGGCGCAAGGCTTAACAGAACCGCTTCAAATAAATAAAACCGTCCATCCGGAAGCTCTAAAAGACGCGATATGGCAGTGCGCGATTAAATCCAAAACAGCTTAAGGTCTTTAGCCAAAATGACATTCGACAACAGACCCATTAAAAATTTCAGATGTTTAGCAAAACCGCACTGTCTTCAAAAATTGCCATTTTAGCTCTGCTAATCTTAGCCGGGTTTTTTGGGAATCTAAAATTTAAGCAATGGCAAAGCCAAAAGCAAATTGAGCAGGAAAAGCAAAAATTACAAAGCCAAGCGGAAGCTCTGCAAAAAAAGAATGACGAGCTAAATTTATCTTTAAGCTACTTAAATTCTCCGGATTTTAAGGAGCGGGTCGCCAGGCAGCAGCTAAACTTAAAAAAACAGGGTGAGGCCGTTTATACATTCGGCGATTTGCCGGGCAATGCCGGCTTGGATGAGGCAGAACAAAAAAACGGAAACGCAAAAAAGTGGCGGGATTATTTTTTTGGAACAGAATGAAAAAAACTTCGCAAATTAAAACTAAATTTTTTGTTAAATTTTTGCTGGTTGTATTAAGCGTAATTTTAATCGCGGCGATGATTGTCGTTCACTGGCTTTACTCCGGCAACCTTACTCAAAACAAAACAAAAATTTTTAATTTTCTTCCGCTGCCGATTGCAAAAGTTGATGGGACATTTATTCCCATGAGAAGCTACATTTTCCGCCAATTTATAGCCAGTAAGCTACTTGCTCAAACCGAACCTGCGGCCAATAAGCAGATTCTTAATAAATTGATTTTGGAAGCCCAGGTGGAAGCGCTGGCCAAACGTCTCGGGGTTCGCGTGGCAAACAAAGAACTTGAAGACAGCTTTTTGCTCGCTAAAAATGCACCCGGCTCTTTTCGGGAAACATCCCTTGAAAGCTTTTTAAACAACGCCAATTTAAGCGAATCAAATTTCAAAGAACAAGTCCTGTTGCCGGAATTGCTGTTAACAAATTTAAAAATTTGGCAAAACTCCCAACGAAACCTGAACGAAGACGCTTACATCCTGGCCGACTCCCTAATAAAACAGCTGCAAAATGGAGAGCGAATGGCAGATTTAGCAAGCAGATTTTCAAGCGACTCGGTCGAAAAGAACATAGGCGGGGACGTTGGATTTATTGACCCCGCGCAGGCCTTGCCTGAATTAAAAGAGCCGCTGTTTAAACTACAGACTGGAGAAGTCAAAATTTTGCCAAGCCGCCTTGGCCTGCATATAATTAAAGCGGAGGACAAGCAGGGCAATTTAACCCATTTTTCAGAAATTTTTTTAAAGAACTATAGTTTTGACAGTTGGTTTAAAACCCAAACACAAAATTTTAAAATTAAGATTTATTTTAACATATGATGGAACAAGAAATTGTCGACTATATATTACAGGCGCAAAAACACGGACTGTCCGACTTTGAGATAAAGCAAAACCTTCTGGCCGTCGGCTGGGAAGCTTTGGCTGTGGAAGACAGTTTTGTTTACGCCCGTGCCGCTGAGAACAAATCCCAGCTGAATTTGGAAAAATCGCCGGCAGCCTCTAGCCTCCGGCAGAGCCTATCAGCCCATTTTGAATCGCAGAACGAAAAATTAGAACAGCCTGCAATTGGCCAAATTTTTAGCAAACCGGTTCATCACTCTATAGCCATAAGCGAACAAAATTTCGCAAAAATGCCTTCGCCAAATAACCAGGCTCCCAATAAAACAGGGCTTTGGATTTTAGGCTTGATTGCGGTTTTATTGCTCGCGGGCGGAGCTTACGCTTATTACACCTATATTTATGCAAGCCCCGCAAAAATCTGGTCCAAAGTTCAAACCACACAGCCATCGCGCAATTACCATAATACGCTTGTGCTAAATTATACAGACAACACCGCCAAAATAGGCTCCAGCACCCAAAGCATTAGCCTAAGCTTTCAAAACGAAGGTGATTTTAACTCAAACGACCAGCAAAACCCCAAGACAGCAAGCGCTATTACTTTGGGTTTCAAATCTGGGCCCGAGGAGTTTAACCAAAAATTTAATTATATTATTTTAGGTAAAGTTTTTTACTTTGACATCGGCCAAATAGCAAGTTTAAAAAACTTACTAGGCATGCCAAACATCCAATGGCTAAAAGCGGACCTAAATGCCCTGCAAACATACTTAAAAAGCAGCGGACCAGGTTCGTCCGATAATTTTGATTTGCTTAAAAATGATGCGGCTAAAACTCAGCTAACTGCCCTTTGGTCAAAAGCTTCGTTAATGAAATTAAATAAAAAATTAATTAAGGAAACGCTGGACGGCCAGCCTGTATACCATTTAAAGGGTGAATTTGATAACCAGGCGCTTGCTTCTACTGTCATTGAGTCGCTTGGGATTTTAAGCTCTGCCACCAGTAGTATTCCTGTGCTGGACAAACCGCAAAAAGAAGCCCTCGCGGCCTTAATAAATAAATTCAAAGTTAGGGAGTTGGATTTGTGGGTTGGGCAAAAAGACTACCGATTGTATAAAGTCCACGCCGTGGTGGCCGCGCCTTCAATAATCGACTTGTCTAATAATAATGAAATTGGCGAGGCAATTTTGCCTTTGGCTGTTGCCAGAAGCAAAAGCCGCGATGCCAGAAGAATTGCCGACGCAAGACAGATGTCATCGGCTTTGGAACTATATTTCAATGATTTTAACGGCTATCCAGAAGCTGAAAACGGCAAAGCCAAAGGCCTTGAGCCGGTTTATATTGGAAGCTACCCCCAGGCTCCTATGCCTGCCGACGGAACTTGCAGCGATTTTAGCAACACTTACTGGTATACGCCGATTGGGCAGTCGCGAACAGTCAAAGGAGTCAAAGTTTACCCTGACTATCAGTTCAAAATCTGCTTGGGACAAACCACGGGAGGCCACCTTCCCGGCTGGGCGAACCTCACCCCCGCAGGCATTAAATCAGGCCAACCTTGCAAGGCATCTTTAGAGCACTGCCAAAAAACTCCGCAGGCAGAACCAGACTTTTCCGCCATGCTTGCAAAAATGTCTTTTGCGGCAGAATTTAAAATTGATTCGACCTTTAGCAACTTTGGCAAAATCACCGATATTACAGCTCCCGCAGAATCTACGGATGTGCTGGATTTAATTAAAAATATACTTCCCAACCCAGCTTCGGTTTTCGCGCCCGCCTCTGACACTTCTACTCCTGCGCTTAAATAATTTTTTACTAATGAAAATAGGAATTTTTGATTCCGGCCTTGGCGGACTGGCTATTGCCAAAGCGGCTTTTAAAGCTCTGCCAAAGTACGACTACATTTACTTGGGCGATACAAAAAATTTGCCTTATGGGCAAAAGTCGCCGCAGGAAATTTACCGCCACACACAAAAGGCGGTGGAATTTTTGTTTGCGCAAAACTGCCAGCTCATAATTATAGCCTGCAACACTTCTTCGGCCTGGGCTTTGCGCAAAATTCAGCAGGAATATTTGCCCAAAGCCTATCCCAAGAGGCGGGTTTTAGGGGTGATTATCCCAACACTGGAAGAAGCCGATTACCAGCACCGCCGCAAAAAAATCGGAGTCATCGGCACAACCGCTACGGTTAAATCGCACATCTACAAAAAAGAATTAATAAAAATCGATTCTTCGGCCAAGATATACGAATTGGCAACTCCGCGCCTAGTGCCGCTCATTGAGCAAAATGCTTTACAAAAAGCAGTAAAAAGCTTAGAATTATACTTGAAACCGCTCCAAAAACAGGGGATTGAAGCGCTGGTTTTGGGTTGCACTCATTACCCGTTTTTAAAAAATGAATGTAAAAAAATACTTGGCAAGGAAGTGGCCATTGTTAGCCAAGACGAGATTATCCCAAAAAAGCTCGGGAAATACTTAAAAAGACACCAGGAAATAGAAAATAAATTGGGGGAATCACGGTCCAGAAATTTTTTTGTAACAAAGCTGAATAAGGATTTTGAAGAAGTGGCCAAAAGACTGTTCGGGAAAAAAATAAAGTTTGAATTAGCAAAATATTAGACAAATAGGACTTGTGCGCCGTATGCGACTGATAGGTCTTGTCTGAATAATATTTTCTGCCGACGTAGCTCAACTAGTACCTGCCCGCAACGCCTCGCAAGCTCGGCTTGCGTGGCAGGCGGGGAGCAACGGTATCGCCGCCCGCAACGACTTCGCGACTAATAATTTGATGTTTTATGTTGCCGGCTTAGCTCATCTGGTAGAGCAGTGGTATCGCCCCGTCGAATCTGATGCGCCGAGATAGCTCAATTGGTAGAGCAGCGGTATCGTAAACCGCAGGTTGGAGGTTCGATTCCTCTTCTCGGCTCCAGATTCAACGGGGTAAATAAACCTCTATTTTAGGTTCAAGCTTGCCCCGTAGCGATTGAACGAAGCGAAATCTGCTACCGGGGTCCGACAGCCGGCTCCATGAGACATTAAATATAATTATAATCTCATTAGGGTCGTTGCGAAGTCGGGCGGGTAAACCGTAGGTTAAGGGTTCAAATCCCTTCTTCGGCTCCAGGCGATAGGCAGGCGGGGCAGCGGCAGCGGCCCCGAAGTACCTGCTTCGCAGGACTACGGGGTAAATATCGTAAACCGCGGGTTGGAGGTTCAATTCCTCTTCTCGGCTCCAGAAAGTGTGGGGTAAAGTAAACCATAGGTTATCGGTTCAATTCCGATCGTCGGCTCCACAAGCGACGGGGTAAACAGGTTGGAGGTTCCCTGCCTGCCGGCAGGCAGGAAGTCCGACAGTCGGCCACAGATTCAGCGAGGTAATAAACTGTGCCTAAATTCGGATCTAGAACGAATTGGCGGAAAAAGTCAAGGCCTGAAAAAAACGCTAGTCTTGACAAAATTTAGAAAATTTCCTATTATTTAAGCGGAAAACTGGCATGGACGAAATTAAACCAGAGACTAATCAGAATAAACAAAAAAATCCTGAACAAAAGCTTTTTGCCATGCTTATGCTGGAAGCCGGGATAGAGTTTGTCGTCTTGATTGCCGGCCCCCTGATTTTAGGAATTTTAGGCGGAAAATGGCTGGACAACAAGTACCATCAGAACTTTTTTGTCATCATCGGAATCTTACTTGGCTTAGGCATAACCTGCGTTGCTGTTTATAAAAGAATATTAGATTATAAAAAGATTTTGGAAAGCAAGAACAAAAAATAGTATGGCTTTATTTTTACCGCCGCTCGCGGCAGAAGAAATGTTTAAAATCGGATCCTTTGGAGTTACCAACTCCATGATTAATGCCGCATTGGCGACATTATTGTTTGCCGTATTCGCTTTGTTTATAAATTTAGGCATAAAAAAGTATTATTTGAAAGACATGGCTCCCAAGGGGATTTTAAACTTTTTTGAAAGCATATTGGAAATTCTTTTAAGCCAAATTGACGCGGTGACGCACGACCGCAAAAAAACCGTCAAATTTCTGCCCATAGTCGGCGGCATCTTTTTGTTTATTTTAATTTCTAATTTATTGGGCCAGCTTCCCGGCACCGGCAGTATTGGTTTTTACCATGGCCATGAGCTAATCCCGTTTTTACGGCCGGCAAATACAGACTTAAACCTTACGCTGGCAATGGCCGCATTTGCGGTAATTCTTTCTCATTTTGTCGGCATAATTACCATTGGCTTTTTTAAATACGCAAACAAATTTATTAAACTAGGCGACATTTGGAATGCTGTCAAAAGCTTAAAGCCAATTAACATTATGGTCGCGTTTATTGAATTTTTCGTTGGGCTGCTTGAAATTATTTCCGAAATCGCGAAAATGGTTTCTCTGTCTTTGCGGTTATTCGGCAACATATTTGCCGGCGAAGTTTTGCTTACGGTTATTGCCTCGCTTATTGCCGGATATGGCGCGTTTTTCATTCCTTTGCCATTTATAGCCCTGGAAATTCTAGTTGCGTTAATTCAGGCAATGGTGTTTTCTATTTTGACATTGGTGTATTTGACTATAGCAACTACTGAGGCGCGTACTCATGGCGAAGAAGAACATCACGAAGTAAAGACCAGTGAGATTTAAATGGATTATTTGCCAGGGGTTATGCTTAATTCATAATTCCTGATTCATAATTCATTGTTCATTATTAGGGGACGTTAAACAAAAGATAAATCGTCCACCAAACATGAACCAAGGAAAACACATATGGAAGCAGAAGCAGTACTTAACCTGGCCAAGGCATTCACTATCGCCATTGGCGGCATGATACCCGCATTGGCAATTGGTAAAACCGCGGCCAAAGCCATGGAATCCATTGGCCGCAACCCGGAAGCTGCAGACAAATTATTTGTCCCCATGCTTTTGGCCCTAGCTTTTGCCGAAGCTATTGCCATTTACGCTTTGGTGGTCACATTTACGTTGAAGTAGGTTTTAGATCCTTGGGAAGAATTTTTTCTTCTCTTGGATTTATAACTAATTTTAATTTCCCAATGACAAAAATTAAAAAAATGAGCAAAAATGAGCAAAAACGGCACTCGTGCCGTCCCGAACGCAGTGAGGGATCCCTCGGTTGCACTCGGGACAATAACTACAATATTTATATTGTAATGTTTATTGTTTTGTCATTTTTGTTCATTTCTACTGCTCGTGCGGCCGAAGAAATAGCTAACGAAGCTTCGGCTGGCGGTATTGCCGGCGCTTTTGGCATTGACTGGATGAAGTTTGTGGCCCAGCTGATAAATTTTGCGATTGTCCTTTTTATACTTTGGAAATGGGTGTTCACGCCGGTTACAAAAAAGTTGGAAGAACGCACGGCAAAAATTGAAAAATCTTTGAACGACGCTGACAGGATCACCAAAGAAAAGCAGGATTTTGAAGACTGGCGCAACCAGGAAATTAGCAAGGCGCGCCAAGAAGCCGGCGCGGTAATAAGCCAGGCGCAAATAGATTCCAATAAAGTTAAAGATGAAGTTTTGGCGCAAACCAAGCAAGAACAGGAAAAATTGGTTATTCAGGCAAAAAAACAGATAGAAGAACAAAAAGCCGAAAGCTTAAGAGCCGCAAAGACCGAATTGGCGGATTTGGTGGTTTCTGCAACGGAGAAGATAATTGGGGAAAAATTAACGTCTGAGAAAGATCAAAGATTAATTAAAGAATCTTTAGGAAGCCTAAAATGAGAGAATTAGAGAAATAGAGAGTTAGTAACTCTAATTCTCTGAATCTCTAACTCTCTAATTATCTAGCCTTATGAAATTCACCCCCCAACAATACGCTCAAGCTCTGTTTGATTCCATTCAGGAAACCAATCCCAAAGACCACGACAGGGTTTTGGACAATTTTGTAAAGATTCTGGCCCAAACTGGAGATTTAGGCAAGTACCGGCAAATTGAAGAAGCCTACAAGCTTCTGGAGATGAAACAAAAGGGGATTAAGGAAGCGCGAATTACCGTGGCGAGGGAAATGGAATTAAATTCAGGGCTACTTAACCAACTTAATGAAATAATCGGCAGTAAAGTGGAAGTTAAAAAGAAAGTTGATGAAGGGATTATAGGCGGGGTGGTAGTAAGAGTGGACGAAACGTTAATTGATGCCAGCGTAAAAACACAGTTGAATAATTTAAATCAAAGTTTAAAATCTTAGTGTGTCATCCCGACCGACCGAATGCACCTGAGGGAGCGGAGGGATCCCTTAACGTTTGTTTAATAACGAGCTTTAAGGGATTCCTCGACTCGGATGCACTCGCTCGGAATGACAATAAATGTATTTTATGAAAAATAGAGAAATAGGGGATTCTAAGTTTACTCCCGGGATGCCTGTAAGAATAAAAGGTACCACAGGGCATCACTTAAATCGAGAATATATGCCAAATGGTGTTACAGGTATAGTTATAGTTGATAGCGTTGAGGGTGATAAGGTCTTTGTTGCTTACAGGATACCTTGAGACGGAATCAAACCTCGCCAAAAAGAAACAACGACGACTTTCCCATTTAACGAAAGTGAAATTGAAGAAATTATATCTTATATCTTAAATAATAAATAACCTATGTCACAAAACCTTGTAGATCAGTTAAAAACTAAGATCCTTGAATTTCAACCTTCCGCGAAGGTAGAAAAAGTCGGCACGGTGTTGGAAGTGTCCGACGGCGTGGCGCGCGTTTCGGGCCTTACCGATTGCGCCAGCATGGAAATGTTGGATTTCGGCCAGGGCGTGTTTGGGGTGGCCCTGAACTTAGAAGAAAGCCTGGTAGGAAGCGTTATTTTGGGCGACTATCAAAAAATTAAAGTCGGCGACACGGTTAGAACCACGGGGCGCATTCTATCTGTTCCGGTAGGCGAGAATTTAATTGGCCGCGTGGTTGGAGTGCTCGGGGATCCTAAAGACGGCAAGGGCGAAATAAAATCTTCCAAGTTCTACCCTGTAGAAAAAATTGCGCCAGGCGTTATTACCCGCGAAGGCGTAAGACAACCAGTACAAACCGGGGTTAAAGCAATTGACGCCCTAATCCCCATTGGCCGCGGCCAGCGCGAGCTTATTATCGGCGACCGGCAAACCGGTAAAACGGCCGTCGCAATAGATGCCATCATCAACCAAAAAGGCCAAAACATGATTTGCATTTACGTTGGTATTGGCCAAAAAGAAAGCAAGGTGGCAAAAATCGTGGACAAGCTTCGCGAGCACGGAGCCATGGAATACACCATTGTAGTTTCTTCCTCGGCTTCAGAGCCCGCCGCTTTGTCCTATATTGCGCCTTACGCCGGCTGCGCCATGGGCGAATACTTTATGGACCAGGGCAAAGACGTTTTGGTTGTATACGATGATTTAAGCAAACAGGCCGTGGCTTACCGCGAAATTTCGCTTTTGCTCCGCCGCCCGCCGGGACGCGAAGCTTATCCGGGCGACGTATTTTATTTGCACAGCCGCTTATTGGAGCGTTCGGCCAAACTAAACAAAGATTTCGGCGGCGGCTCCTTAACCGCATTGCCGATTATCGAAACACAGGCCGGTGATATTTCCGCCTATATTCCCACCAACGTGATTTCCATTACCGATGGACAAATCTTTTTGGAAAGCGATTTGTTTTATAAAGGCATTCGCCCGGCTTTGAACGTTGGCATTTCCGTTTCCCGCGTAGGCTCTGCCGCCCAAACCAAAGCCATGAAAAAGGTGGCCGGAAAATTAAAACTGCAATTGGCGCAGTTTAGAGAACTTGAAGCCTTTTCACAAATCGGTTCGGACCTGGACGCGGAAACCAAACGCACTCTTGATTTGGGCCGCAGGATGAGTGAAGTCTTAAAACAGCCGCAATATGTTCCCTTTGCTCTGGAAAAACAAGTAACCATCCTTTACGCGGTAAACAATGGTTATTTTAACGAAGTACCCTTAGAAAAAATCGCGGAAACCGAAAGTATGTTCCATAAATTTATGCAAGTACAAGGAAAGGATGTTTTGGAAGCGATTAGAACGACGAAAGAATTATCAGAGGACACGGAAAAAAAATTAAAGAAAGTGATTGAACAATTTTTGCAGGCTATAAAGTAATAAAAAATGAAATGGTTTAAACAAAAAACTGCGCCGGAAATATCCAAATCACCAGAAGCACAAATTGAACTTTGTGATGCAAACGGTAAAATTATTAAGATTGGCCAAGAGGTTAGATTTTCTGAAAAAGGGCGAACTGAATTAATATCCAAATTTAGGGATGAGGTAGATCCAGACGGTGCCATGATTGAATTCAGGGGAGTAATAACAAAACTTAACAATAACAGAACTGTTTCAGTTAGAGACCAAAGGGCCTTGGTTAAATGGGAGGGCGATAAGTTCAAACCAGAATTTTTAGTAGTCCAATAGTTAAAATTTATGCCCGGAATTAAGGAACTAAAAACCCTGCACCAGTCGTCAGACTCCGGTACAGGGCGCAGCCAGAATCAAGTAATCTAAAATTATGCCAGGAATTAAAGAGTTGAAAACGAGAATAAGATCCGTAACCAGCACGCGTAAAATTACGCACGCCATGCAAATGGTGTCTGCGGCCAAAATGCGCAAAAACCAAACCGCGGCGCTTATGAGCCGCACCTATTCTTCTTTGGCATGGGAATTAATTAACCGCTTGGGCAGGATTAAACTCCACGACACCGGAGAAATGGAAAAAGACATCAGTAGTCTTTCTGACCACGACTTAAAAGAATTCGAGGCGGAACTAATGGCCAGCAAACTAATGAGCGTTTTTCCTAAAGCCACCAAAACCGGCGTAATCATAATCTCTACCAACAAAGGTTTGGTGGGCGGGTTTAATACTAACTTAATTAACAAACTGCGGGAAATTGAAACAGCTAACGAATCTTTTGAGCAAGTCGCTGAACTTTTAGTCATGGGCAGAAAAGCAAAAGATTACGCGGTGCGCTATAATAAGCGCTTGGTAGCAGACTTTCCCAAAAGCGACAATTGGACGCCTATTGAAAGCATTTACGCGCTGGCTAAAATGGCCACCGACCTGTATTTAACGGGCCAGTATCGCCAAATTTTGATTATTTACAGCCATTTTGTTTCCACCTTAACCCAAACCGCCAGCATAAAACAGCTGTTGCCGTTTACGCAGATTCACAATTTAAGAGCCGCCCCAAAAAAAGATGAGGAAGAAAACACACTAAACGAATTAGAAAAAGAGAATATTGCAGAAGAAGAGGAGTTGGAAGGCCTGCCGGAGGCCAGTTTGGAAGAATATTTATTTGAACCCAGCCCGGAAACGGTTTTAAAGCATTTGGTTCCAAGAATTGTAGAAAGTCAAATTTATCAGGCGGTGTTGGAAAGCGACGCTTCTGAACACTCAGCCAGAATGGTAATGATGAAAAACGCCACCGAAGCGGCAGGAGATTTAATTGCCGACTACACCTTGACCTACAATCAACTTAGGCAAAATAAGATAACTACCGAATTGTCCGAAATCACCGCGGGCAAAATCGCGTTGGAATAAACTTATGGAAGAAAGCGGTTTTAATTCAGAATTAGAAGATTTAGAAAAAATAAGGCAAGGGTTTAGGTTAGATGCGATCAGGAGCGCTATTCTTGTTAAATTGCTTTGCGAAGAAGCTTATGATAAATATTTTAGTCCTAAGACATATGTTGATGACCCCAAAGAAAAAGATGACCCTCTTGCATTAGAATCTGAGAGGTTAAGCCGAGAGTTGGACGAAATTGCTACCGAAGAAGGTTTGTTGAAATACGCAAAAGAACATGGTTTAACACTTACTGATGATGATATGGCGAATGTTGATAGAACTTCTATAGAAATGCTTGGAGATGATTATGAAGAATCTTAACTTAAAATATTAACACTGTCAGTCAGAGCCTTAAAAAAAGTCGAAGGATCCCTTGTCCGGAGATCGAAACGGTTAAGGGATTCCTCGGCTACCGCCTCGGAATGACAGAAGGAATAAAATTTAAACATATGAACAACAAAGGGAAAATCAGCCAAGTCATTGGCCCGGTAGTAGACGTAAAATTCGAAGGCGATTTGCCGGAAATATATCAGGCTTTGGAAATTGCCATGGATGGAAAAAAATTGATGCTGGAAGTCCAGCAACAACTTCCCGGCAACGTGGTACGCACAGTGGCGATGTCGTCTACTGATGGACTTAAACGCGGCATGGAAGTAGCAGACACCGGCGCCGGAATATCCGTCCCGGTAGGCAAAGTCACCCTAGGGCGCATTTTTAACGTGCTGGGACAGGCTGTAGACGGCCAGGAGACCCCAAAAGCGGAAAAATATTACCCCATCCACCGCCATGCTCCCAAATTTACGGAGCAAAATACCAAAACCGAAGTTTTGGAAACCGGCATTAAGGTAATCGACTTAATTTGCCCCATCTTAAAGGGAGGTAAAGTGGGTTTGTTCGGCGGCGCGGGCGTGGGCAAAACCGTGGTTATCCAGGAACTGATTAACAATATTGCCAAGGCTCACGGCGGAGTTTCGGTTTTTGCCGGAGTGGGGGAGCGCACCCGCGAAGGAAACGATCTGTATCATGAAATGAAGGAAGCAAAAGTTTTGGATAAATTAGCCATGGTGTTCGGCCAAATGAATGAACCGCCGGGCGCTCGCGCCCGCGTGGCCTTAAGCGGATTAAGCATGGCCGAATATTTCCGCGATGAACAAAACCAGGATGTACTAATGTTTATAGACAACATTTTCCGCTTTACTCAAGCAGGAAGCGAAGTGTCCGCGCTCTTGGGCCGCATCCCTTCGGCCGTAGGCTACCAGCCCACCTTGGCCACAGAAATGGGTGAATTGCAGGAAAGAATTACCTCTACCGACAAAGGCTCTATTACCTCGGTGCAGGCTGTTTATGTGCCGGCAGATGACTTAACAGATCCGGCTCCGGCCACCACTTTCGGACATTTGGATTCTACCGTGGTGCTATCCCGCGCTTTAACAGAACTCGGTATTTACCCGGCTGTAGACCCCTTAGATTCATCTTCCACTATTTTGGATCCGAATATAGTGGGCGTTGAACACTACGAAGTTGCCCGCGGCGTGCAAAAAACGCTGCAGCGCTACAAAGATTTGCAGGATATTATTGCCATTTTAGGCATGGAAGAATTGCCGGAAGAAGACAAAATTACCGTGGCGCGCGCGCGAAAAATTCAGCGCTTCCTTTCCCAGCCATTTGGCGTTGCCGAGGTGTTTACCGGAACTCCGGGGCAGTTTGTTTCCTTAAAAGACACCATTAGGGCTTTTAAGGAAATTTTGGAAGGCAAGCATGACAGCAAACCCGAAGGCGCGTTTTACATGAAAGGCGGAATAGAGCAAGTCAAATAACTCTACTAAATACGAAAAAAACTAAACTACTAAAAAGACAGGGTTAAAGCATTTCCAATTCTTAATAAATAACTTTAGTAATTTCGTGTCTTTAGTATTTAGTAGACAACTGATATGAACTTTATAACTTTCCAATTAGTCACCCCCGAACGCACGGTTCTTTCTAAAGAACTCAGCTCTTTAAGTTGCCCAACCACACTGGGACAGATTACTATTTTGCCCGGACATGAGCCTTTGGTGGCCACCTTGGTGCCCGGGGAATTGCATGCAAAATCTGCAAAAGAAGACTTCTTTTTGTTTGTTTCCGGGGGTTTTGTGCAGGTTAACCACGGCAATAAGGTGGTTATTTTAGCCGACGCCGCCGAACACCATTATGAAATAGACGAGCAGCGGGCCAAAGAGGCCAAAGAGCAAGCGGAAAAAGCCCTTAAAGAATTCAAAGGCGGCAGTGAAGATTATGCTAAAGTGGCCACGGCTTTGGAAAAGAGCTTGACCCGTCTGCATATTACCCGCAAGCACGCGCACAAAAAGAATCCGCTCACCGGACAAGGAACTATGAATGAATAAAAATTGAATACAAAATAATATTGTTCGAGCCTGCCTGCCGGCAGGCAGGCTTGTCGAGAACAATCTGAAAATATACTTCTCCACAAGGTCGAAGTATATTTTTATATATATGATCTTTCAACCAAAATCAAAATTAGAAAAATTTGGAAATAAAATATACTTTTTGCTTGTGGAAAACTTTCCGCAAACATTTTTTGTTGGCGGTACGGTGAGGGATATGTTGCTCAAGCGCAACATTTTAGACATTGACGTAGCCACGTCTGCTAGGCCGGATGAAATCGTCTCGCTGCTGGAAAAAAACCAAATTGTCTGCGATGACAAAAATAAAAATTTCGGCAACATAATTGCCAAACAGAAAAATTTGTCAGTTGAAATTACAACTCTAAGGCAAGACTTAAAAAGCGAGGGCAGGTACCCTAAAGTCAAATTCATCAACTCAATAAAAGCAGACTCAAAACGGCGCGATTTTACCATAAACGCCCTGTATTTAAGCCAAAAAACAGGTAAAATTTCAGACTTCTATAAAGGCCGGCAAGATCTGAAAAATAAAGTGATTAAATTCATCGGCAACCCAACCACAAGAATAAAACAGGATCCTTTACGGATAGTCAGAGCCCTGCGATTAGCTTTGATTTTAAATTTTAAATTGAATAGAGCGGCTTACTTAGCAATAAAAAATAATTTTGCGGCAGTTCATTTACTTACAAATAGCCGGACAGCGGCAGAAATAAAAAAAATTAAGAATTTCCGACAAAGAGAATATCTTGAAGCAACGCTAAATAACAAAAAACTTCTTGACAAATATTTTAAATAGCCGTAAAATAAATATAAGAATACAAAAGCTATCCTAGAAACGAAAAATATTTGGGGGCAAAAACAGCAAATAAATTATCTTGCTACTAATCCGTTTAAGCGGAAGTAGAAAATTAAGAAATCCTGGCCAAAATCAGTCAGGCTTTCAGGGAGACTAGCCCAATGGCTAAGAAAAAGAAAGTCGTAAAAAAGAAGAAGGGTGGCGCTAAAAAAAAGAAGCGCGCCTAAGCTTCTCCCTTCGTCTTATGACGAACATAAAACCGCTTTCAAAACTGAAGCGGTTTTATGTTGCTTTTTTAGACCAAATAGAGTATAATCTATAGGCTATTATAAATAGCGCAATATTGCGGGATAGAGCAATTGGCATCCGCCTTAGGCGGATCATAACCCTCTAAGTAGTATGTTTGAGGTTTACGTAATCCAAAATCCTAAAGGCACTTTATACACCGGTTTTACCTCAAATCTGGCTGCCAGATTAGCTGAACACAATACTGGAAAACCTGGAAACTATACTTATAAGCGTGGTCCTTGGAAACTTATACATAAAGAAATTTATGAGTTCAAAGACGAAGCTTCTAAAAGAGAAAAGTTCCTCAAATCAGGAAAGGGGAGAGAATTTATTAAAAGCTTCGTGATAATATCGCGGGATAGAGCAATTGGCAGCTCGCAAGGCTCATAACCTTGAGGTTCCCGGTTCGAGTCCGGGTCCCGCAACCAAGCTAGTTTTGTATGCCTAAGCATAAAAAATTGACCGGGTTTAAACCTAAAATCGTGACAGATTTTACCCTCTGTTCGAGGGTTTTAAAATATATAGCGCGGCAAACTTGTCCGGCTGCGCAAAGCGTGACGGGATAGCTCAGTTAGTTACCTGCCTGCCGGCAGGCAGGGATCGTGGGATTCAGCCCGCACTAAATTTTTACAATCAATTTTCTACCGTGGTCTTTTGGGGCCGGAGTAGCTCAGTTAGTTAGAGCGTGGGACTCATAAGCCCAAGGTCAGAGGTGCAATTCCTCTCTCCGGCACCATGAGCCCGCGGTATGGATAGAAATTTAGTGCGGGCCGAGTAAGCCCAAGGTCAGAGGTGCAATTCCTCTCTCCGGCACCAAAGTGGTCTAAATAAGTTAAGACTCCCAAAAATTAGGAGCGCAGTTCCGCCGCAGGCGGGACGAGCACGGATTTTTGGGAAAGAGGAGCAACAACGAATTGAGTGAACTCCGACGTTTAAGTCGGAGTGAACGTAAATAAGTTTGTTGCGACGAGGGACCGTAGCTCAATTGGTTACCCGCCCGAACGTACCGCTCGGTACGGGCGGGGAGCACCCGCCTGTCACCAAAGAGGTTAAAAGCAAATGTATACCGTATACGTATTAAAAGATAAGCTGGGAAACCTATATAAAGGCTTTACTAGCGATACCGAAAGGAGAATTAAAGAGCATAAATATGGCAAGACCAAAACGACCAGAAAAATGGAAAATCTTCAAATTATTTACACCGAAAACTTAAATTCCAGACTTGAGGCCAGAAAAAGAGAAAAATATTTAAAGTCAGCCGCAGGAAGAAGATTCCTAAAATCAATAGGTATATGGGACCGTAGCTCAATTGGTTAGAGCACCCGCCTGTCACGCGGGAGGTTACGGGTTCGAGCCCCGCCGGTCCCGCCAGATTTCCGCGCTGGAACTTGCATAGTTGCGAGAGAATTTGGAGCTTCAGCGCGAGAATCTTCCGAAACTTTTGAGGTTTGCAAATCTACAATACAGTCAAACACTGGCGTCCATTTGGGCACCAGTTTTTGGTTTGTGTGGACGAAACCTTCAAAGCAGAGCTTAATGATGGTGCGTTTTTGCATGACGCCGGATTTTTCGTAAAGAAGGTCAGCGTGGTCGTTAAAATTCAGCAGGTCGTTGAATGCTTGCACAAACTTGTCGGACTGGCTTTCCAGGTCGGCCAGCCGCTCCTGGTAGACCTGCTTTTCCCGCAGCAGCTCGTCCTGTGCCTTCAGAAAAATCTCGGCATCGATTAACCTTTTGGATCGATCCATAACCAGATTGCGGATCTGCTGCTGGATTTTGACCAGTTCCTGCTTAATGCTTTTACGCTCCAGTTCTTCGTTGGTCAGCCTCGTCTTGGCAAAGTGCTGAAAGTAGGCATCCATAGTCTTCTTCATTTTGCCCGGCAGCTGCACCCGGGACAGGAAAGCCAAAACTTGCGGTTCGATTTCTGTATCTTTAGAGTACCGCTTTTCCGGACAATAAATGTCGCGCCTCTTGGTGCAGCTGTAATACAGGTGACCTTTTTTAAGTTGTCCCACCATAGCCGAGCCGCAGTGGCCGCAGCGGATGTAACCAGACAAGGGGTAAATGTGCTTGCGGGTGCGGTCTGCATAATGGTTTCTCTCCTGGATTTTTTCCTGCACGTCGTCAAACAACTTTTTGGAAATAAGTGTCGGAAAGCTGGCCTGGGCAGTGCCGTACGCTGTCTTTATAAGGCCGTAGTAGATGGGATTGCCCAAAATGTGCTCTATTGTCCTCCGGCCGACTGGTGTGCCGCCCCTTGCCCGAAAGCCCCGCTCGTTAAGCAGCACGGCCAATGCCTCATAGCCGTACTTGCCGGTGGCGTAAAGATCAAAGGCTTGTTTGACGAACTTTGCCCGGGTATGGTCTATGGTTAAAAGCTTGGTCTTTTTATCGTTAAGATAGCCAAGCGGCGCCACTCCCGGAAAGCGGCCGCGCTCTACCGCTTCTTTCAATCCCTTTTTAACCTCCCAACTGATGTTCTGGCTCGTCCACTGGGCAATCGATGCCATAATATTCTCCACCAACTCTCCGGAAAAGGATTCGTCAAACTGCTCAACCACCGAAATGACCCTGACATCGTGCTTTTTAAGCATCATTTTAATGGCGGCGTAGTCAGCGACATTGCGGCAGAGCCTGTCCAGCTTATGGACTAAGATGACATCGACCTTGTCGTCAATTTTTGCCCTGTGCAGCATTTTTTGCAGCTGCGGACGTTCGGCCGTCCTGGCCGATTCGCCGCGCTCCTCAAAAACATTCTCCGGCAAGGAATGCCAGGCATGCTCAGTGGCATACTTTTGGCAGGCTTTTATTTGCGCCGGAATGGATAATTCACGTTCTGCCTGCCGGGTCGTGGACACCCGGCCGTAAATAAGGTAGTTCATGGATTTAAAATTTCCTTACATGATAAATGACTCTGCCTAAAACTTCGACTTGCTTTAGGCTAATAAAAGGTGTCTGCCCGCGGCTGTTAATGGGCAGTTCAAGATTGCCATTGCGAACGTTAAAATAATTCAAAATTAAACCTGTGGGAGTAGCCAGCAATACCAAATCGCCGACAGAAGGAGTGGCGTCGGGATCAAAGACTAAAAAGTCTGAGTGCATGACTCCAAGCTGAGGCGACTGCACATCGTGGGCTTTAATGGCAAACAGCCTGTGGCCGATGGGCAGATGCAGTTCGACTTTGGAAAAAAAGACAAAAGCCCTGGCGCGTTTTATTTGGCTGCTTAATGCCCTGCGGCTACTTGGAGCGGCGGCCAGCAAAGGAACCTGACACATGGGAGCCAGACTGGCTTTAAGGGCGTTTAATTCGTCCTGCACCGGCTTTAATGTTTCTTCGGTCTTCCTTTGCATGGCGTCCTCGATTTTAAACTTATACGTCGTGGCCATGCCCACGACCCGGCTTAGCTTGCTGTCAAACCAATGCTCTTTTAACTGCTCCTCCTTGAGGCCGTAGGCCTTAGCCAGGGAAGAGAACTGCTTGGGCGAGGGCAGCCGGTCGCCGTTTTCCACCTGGGACACGTAACTGACCGAGAGCTTAAGAGCGGTGGCAATGTTCTGCATGGTTTTACCGGACTTTTGCCTGCTCTCTTTGAGGTATGAACCTATTGTCATAGATTTAATGTTAATGATGAGCTTCGACTTTAAGTAGCCGAATTTAACTGCTTCCATGTTAGTATATAACAGCGTAAATGTAAAATAGAGTTATCCACTTTAGAATACTTTGACATTTCAAGCAGTATTGCTTAATATGACGAAAGAGGTCACATTTTAAAATTTTCTTTTATGAAACCAAGTCCCAGCAGCGTCAAAATCCGGGAGCTTAGGATAAAGCGCGGACTGACCCAGTGCCAGCTCGCCCGCATTTTGGGCCTGAAGCACAATACGGTCATCAGCAAATACGAAACCGGCAAAAAGCGGCCGAACCTGCAAAACGCCCAGCGGATTGCCTTAGCCTTGGGCGCCACGGTAGACGAAGTCTTTAAAGCCTAAAAAATATTAACCAAAAAGTGTGGGGTCAATAGTGTGAGGTCGCAACTTAACAAACCATCCGCAAAAATCAAATGTTCCAAGTGGAAGCGGACGAGCAGTATCTGGTCGAAATGGCCACGGATGCTTTGCGCGAAACCCTAAAGCGCGAGCCTACCAGGCAGGAAATCTGGAAGGCCCACGCCGGGTTTAAGCGCATGGCGCTGATACTGCTCGAACACATTGACCGGGAAAGAAATGAACTGCGAAAACAACAACAGGCAGAAAGGACAGACCCTTCTGCCGATTCAACATGCCCAGAGGCAGGAACTGCAAGCCCGCAAGAAGCAAATTCTTGAAAATTTTACTGTCTCCGATCTGGATAACCCCGTAACCTTAAACAGCATTCAACAGATTTTGGGCTTAATTGACCAGAAACTAATAGCTTTGACCGCCTCTGCCCTATAAACCCCGCCTTGCCCCGATTTTGGACAATAAAACCATGCAAAACTCTGCCTTTACAGTCCGCGACGTGCGCAATGGCGAGTGGTACTGGGTGGATAAGGCGGTCATTGACCGCTACGGATTCAAACTCAAGCCCATCGGCATTGCCATTTACAACTGCCTGGCAAAGCTTGCCAACCAGGCCGGTCTTTGCTATCCCAGCCACAGCTATATTGCCAAAAAAATTGGGGCCAGCAAAAGCAGTGTTAAGCGTGGAATTTCTGCCCTCATAAAACTCAAACTGATAAGGCAGGAGCGAAGGCGTTATTCCAACGTTTACTACCTGCTGAAATTAGATAGCTCAAATAGAGCTATCTCAAATGAGGATGTGGATAACGAAAACGAGATAGTTCACCCTGAACCCCAGATAGCTCATATAGACCCCTCAGATAGGTCAGGGTGAGCTACAAACAAGAATTAGAGAAAAAGAATTAGTGATAAAGAGGCTGTGGAAAAGTGGATAACAAAAAACTTTTAAAAAATCTAACCAAATATTTGACAAAATTTTACCACTAAGGGAATAGAATTAAAATGTCTATTCCCATTTGTAAGAAACAAAAATAAAAACCCGAAAATCGCCGGGAGGGTTAAGGAACTGGTCGAAGCCTTAACGCTCCTTTAGAGCGACAAGGTTTTGCCACCCAAAAGGCCTTGCACCAGCACAAGAAGCCTTAAAGGGATTTAAACGCCAAAAAATATGGCCGATACAAACACTAACTGCATAGTGGGTTCCTGCCCGCTCTGTACCAACCCACTTTTTAAGGAAGCTTGCTTTACTGCCGTAAGCTCGTTTATTACCAGGTGCCCACACTGCCAAGAGCAGCTCAAAGTAGAAGTGGAAATTGAGCTAAGACAGAAATTCAAAATCACCCCGGTCGAACCGGACAGGATCGCATCAACTTTATTCGTGCTTCTGCTGGTAGCCAACTGCCTGATGCCGGTGCTGAATGCAGTAAGCTGACCATTGTAAACTTTCTAAAAATTAAAAGAAAGCCGAAAATCGGCTTCCTGTTAATTTTATTTTTTTACTTTCATTTTAACCTTGGCGGGCTGGCGGGGTATCCTTGGATGGATTTTAAGATCAATGTTTTTATTAAAACGTCGAGTCTTTTATCCCCGCCAGCCCGGCTCTCAGCAGCCTAACCAAAGCTGAGGCCAAGCACTTCGCGTCCACCGGCCGGTGGATAGGCGAATCCATTGGCAAGCCAGTCTGACCGGTTGAGATGTTAACTTCCTTTTAAAATAGTGTCAAATTGGCAAAATGCCGGTATTATGCTCTGAGTAAATAAAACAGCCGCGGAGTTTTTGAGGCCCCGCGGCTGTCGGAATCGAGAGAAAACTGGCTAGTGCACCACAAAGCTGTTGTTCAGCCCAAGTGCGTCCGCCCGAGCATGGCTCCAGTTGATGCCATTGCTCCGGTCGTGCGCATGGATGGCCACGCTGTAATGCCCAGCCGGAAGCTGCACCGTATTCTCGGCGAGCGACCCCTTGTTAAACAGCAAAACGGTCTTGTCGCCCTGCGGATACGCAAACAACTCACTACGGAACTGGGACAGCTCCAGACGGAACCGATCGCCTCGCAGCAGCACCACCGTGTATTCCGCTGACGGGTTGTAAGAACTATTGAGCACGAAGCTCAAGTCTTTGTTGTCGTCCACGGAAGCATCGAACTCGCGGATCTCGGTGGCGCCGACGCTGGAACCGAACCCGTTGGCGATGATGCTGCCGTTGAGTCCTAGCATCTCCACTTGGAAGTGGCGGCGGTCACGAACATCAAGCGGCCGGACATTCTCTGCGTTGATCTCAATCTGCTGACCGTAGGAAACGCCGCCAGGCAGATAGATATACTTCTCCGCCGCTTGATTCTGGTTAGCGAACCTTGTGGTCGCCCGAATCTGGACGGGTCCCGGCGAAGAAACCGGCGACGTGGTGGTAAGCGTGACCACAGAACCTTCCTTGGCCTGCACCTGCGATGCGGCAATCGACATGACTGCCGGAAACGAGGAGCGGAGGCTCAAGAAGTTCATCGTAACAGTGCCGCGGCCGAAAGGTCCGGTGTAAAGCGAGATGCTCAAGGGCCCGGGTTTCTCCGACCGGATGAAGCATTCGCCGGTTTGCAGGTTGCACTTCGTCGTGGCATCCGTGACATTCACGCCATCGAGGGTGTAGGTCGCGATTTGGATCGGCAGTGTCCGCAGGTCATCCACGCTCTGCCCGTTGCTGAGCAGGACGCGAAACTTGACGGTTGCGGTCTCGCCGATCGGAACGGTGGACACCACCCGCGGCGAAACGAGAACGTCTGCGATATCGGTCGGCTGGTTGGCCACTGGTGTTGTCGGTTGCGGTTGCTGACCCCACGTAACAACTGTGAGAGCCAGTGTGGAAAGGAACGTAGCGACGATCGTCTTCATTGAATCACCTCTTCTGTGTAGGATGTGGAATTGCCAAATACTCTAGGCAGATTTAAACACAGCAAATTATGCTCAAATCAGCCTAGAGTATGTATTTTCTCTCTAAATATTAATCCTCCTGAATTATTTTAAAGAACCCATAATTATACATAATTTTGCCAGCTCTGTCAAGTCTTTTGCCTAAAAATGCCTTAAATAAAACCAAATTTTACCATATTAGCCTACAGACTATTGGCCTATTTTAAAAAATCCTGTATAATGCCTTGTTATAGCACCGATAGGAGGAAAAATTGAGCAAGAGAAAACGAGTCGAGCAAGCCCGGAAGAAACGGAAAACTTGGATCATTCCGGCAATCATAGCAGCGGCACTGTTGGTAATCTTTGTCCTCTTTCCAGTAAAACAGGATCGGGCCAAGGAGAAAACCACAGTTCCAGTTCAGCAACCGCAACAGACGAACTTCCAATTTTCGGCAGACGAAGCCAAGAAACTGGTCAACGACCTACTTGTAGCCAGCAATCCCACAGATCCACAAAACTCCTACTTCACGCCATTTATGAAGGAGAAGATTCAGTGGATCTGGAATGAGCATGCCGCCGGCCGCCTGCGGCTTGATGCCATCGGAGAATACTACAAGACCAAGGCGGGCTTGGAAAATAAGGCCACGCTGATGAACTCTTCGTATATCTCCAAGAATAATGACGGCAAACCGCCATACCAACCGGCCATTTTCATCTACACTCCGCGCCTGCTCATGCTGGTGAGGGTGCAGCAGAAAGTCCCCAGCGATTTCAACCAGATGAGTAAAAATACCTTCGTGCTTGGGTTGGTGCATGAAGCCACGCACTTTGAACGAGGCGAAGAGTATTACACGACTGAAACGCCGACAGATGAAACCCAACTGTTGGAAGAAGATCGTGTGTGGTTGAAAGTTAGTCAGTTGGCAGTCAGGCGCATGCGGACAATCGGCCAACCGCTCGATGTCGACTTTCTGGAAGTCGACGACATTCTCCAGCGTTGTAATTACAAGAGAGGATGCGTCGAATTTCTGGACTACTTGCGAACAGGCGGGAAGACTCCTCGTTCTCCCACCGTCTATAGGCAACCGCAATGAAGTTCTGCGGTTGTCTTTTTTTTACACAAAACAAAAAGCCGCCATCTCTAGAACAGCGGCTTTTGAACTGTCAGTTTTAGATACTCAACTGGTTTGCCATTCTTGTGTTTAATACTCCCGAAACTGGAGCAGCCAAGTCATAGTTATTTGCCGGAACCACCTCGTTCATATCCAAACCCCAAGAATAGAATACCTCCATACTGGGTATTCCTAAGCGGGTATTATTTTTAAGCAAATAGACAGTTTTATTATCCCTGATTAAAGTCCCATCCGGATGAGCTGTTGCTGAATTATTGATGGGAGCCAAGGTTACCATAAACGAAGTATCTCCAGGCTGGGCATTGGCAAAGGAATAACCTAGCTCCAAGAAAGACTGGGCATTGGCAAAGCCCACTCTTGTGCCGTTGGTGATAAGGTAAATAGTTCCTTTATCATTAATAAGCGAACCGTTACGGGGAGGAATAAAATAGGTAGTTTGTTGGGTAGAACCGGAAGGTGTGTAAGTGGCGACCGGTAGGGCCATATCGCCGGATGTGGCTGGCACTACCGTTGCCCAGGTGTTAAAGCCGTATGATAAGAAGGCACCGGCAGAAGTGTAAGGGTAGCGTGCGCCACTTTCTATTCTGTAAACTGTGCCGTCTGGCGCCGCCACGTTGGTATAATTTACATGGGCAGCACCGCTCACCGGTTGTGGGGTAGGAGCGGGGCTGGACGGATTATTTACAATCAAAGTAAACTGTTTACTTGCATTGGCTGAATACTGATCAGTCAAACTTAAAGTTACTGTGTAAGTTCCGGCAGTTGTCGGAGTGCCGCTAATTGTCACTGAACCTGGGTTGTTATAAACAATCCCGTAAGTGGTATTGGGACTTGAAGCACTACCGGTAGTTATACCGGGAGGCAAGCCGCTGAAAGTAGCATTGCTGGCATAGTTAGTGCCGCTGGTAAAATACTGAAAATCTATTTTAGCGTTATAATACGCTCCAACTGTAGCGGAAGTTAATGGATCATTATTGATCACGAAATAGGGAGATGCCGAATTAGCAGGCTTAACGGTTAAAGTAAACTGCTTGCTGGCTCCTGACATCCCATAGCCAGATCCTGCCCAGTTGGGATTATTAATAGTCAGATAGATGGTGTAAGTGCCTGGTGTAGTTGGGGTGCCGGTAATGTAAACCGTTCCTTTGCCGCCGCTTAATGCCGGGGTCATCCCATAATTATTCAAGGTGTCAGAACCAACTCCCGTGCGCAAGCCGGGCGGTAAACTGTTAAAGCTAGCATTAAGCGAATAGGTATTATTGGACGTGTAATCAATACCGGTTGAATAGGTTTGCCCTACAGTGGCATCTGGCAACTTTGTATCAGTAAGAATTGAGTAGCTGTCTGCCACGGCCGCTGATTTGATCCTCAAAGATATGGTTTTTTGGGCAGTGCCTCCATTTGCATCCGTAACCTTTACTGTCCATAAATAATCACCGGCAGGACCTTGCACTGTTGAACTGGTTTGAGTATTAAATGTGGGTCCATTGCCGCTTATTCCTAATACGCAACAAGCCGATGGGTATGTGGTTGATATAGGCATCCACGTATATGGAGCCGTGCCGCCGGTTGCTTGCAGTTGAGCCGAGTAAGATTGACCTATGGTGGCATCCGGTAAACTGCTAGTAGTAATCTGTATATTCGGCTTGATAGTTAAACTTAATGTTTTTGTTGCTGTATTTCCAAGAGCATCGGTAACTTGGAAAGTCCACCAATAAGTTCCCTCTGGACTTACCACAGTTGAGGATGTTTGGGTAGAAAATAATCCGGAACCGTTAACTCCTAAAACGCAACAATTGGTGCCTTGAGCTCCGGAAGGGGTAATAATTGACGGAGCTGACCAGGTAAAAGACGGGTTACTACCTTCAGCCTGAAGCTGGTAAGAATATGACTGACCGACCGTGGCATCAGGCAAGCTGGTGGTGGTTATTCCCAGATAACCCGCACTAACGTTTGCCGCCGGCAAAAGTGAAAACATTATTGCCACCACAAATATTACTGCAAATATTTTTTTCATAGTGATGAGGTCTTTTAATGATTTAAAGATAAATGCACTTTGATGATAATTTTTAGTAAAAAATTAATAAATATGGGAAATAAATTATCTTATTTGTTTACCTGCAAATTAAAACTTTGGGTTTTATTCATACTGCCAGCGTCTAGCGTTATCTTAAATGTGTAATTCCCTGCCTTAGTCGGAGTGCCGACAATAAAGATGCGGCAAATATCAGTAGGATCGGAAGGGTTACCGCTCACCGCTCTTAAGGTTGCAGGTCCACCACGGCTTAATCCAGGTGGTAAATTTCGCTCTATGGTGTAGCCATCGTAATTGTTACACGGGCTAAAATCAACACTACCGTCATAGTATTCTCCCACTTTCGCCGGAGGCAGGTTAATGTTACTGAAAGTAAAAGGATTGGGAACGAAGACCGGAGCTGTTTCAGAAGGCGGGTTTTGGTTTTGGGTAGGAAATAGAGAATTAAAATCATCAGAAGGTAAAGTTGGCCTGGATTCTTTATCAATTCCGTATTCTGTCACGGTATGCATACCTGCAAAATATCCCCCTGTCGAGCTACCAAGGCAAAAAGTGAGCTCATAGCGGGTTGAGTCAATTAATTTGTATTGATAGGTGTTCTGCGCTTTAGTGCAGGTCCCGTCCGCGGGCTCTGGCGCAACAGGAACTTCTCCCATGACAGCCGGGGCTAATGAAGACGATTTAGTTAGTTCAGAAAGTTGATTTGGATAAGTTTGATGATCATTTAAGTAAAGTTCCAAAGCGGAGGATAATTGCCTGACATCGGCTATGCGTTTGGCATCTCGGGATTTTGCACGTGCGGAATTTAAGGCTGGCCAAACAAACAACCCGCCTACTAAAACGATACTGGCTATAACAACTCCAATAATAGCTAAAGCTGTCCATAATCCGCTCGACTTGTCTGCCGGTATTTGAGACTCGCCCTTTACTGCTTTTAGATTCTCGTAGACTTTATAGCCATAAATAACATATAGGGGCGGCAAGATTACTGAAAAAATAATGTTAATTATGGTTGCTACTATAATGCCAGTTATTCCAGCAATAGTTTTTTCAAAAAAGTTTCCTAAGAATGAGGTAAACAAGAAAATCGGGATTGAAAGCAAAACGGCAACCATACCTATAAATACAAACCGCCAAAGCACCGGCCACCAGTAGCCGCGGACATAGTCACTGCTGCGTTTTATGGCGGGCATTGCCCTGGCATTATCACCAACCACAACAAAGGTGGCAAGTGAATATCGAACGGCTAGAATAATTGCGGGAATAGCTAAAATCAAACCGAGTAAACCCATTACTGCAAATACCATCCAGATGGAAGAAACTATCGGTAGTAACCAGCGTAACAAAGGTCCGTATAAAAATATAAATCCAGGGATTTCCAACAGTAATGCCATTCCAACTATTGCTAAACCGGCAAGTAAACTGGCGCCAAAGAATGATCCAATCTTATGAGAAGCTTGGCCAAAAGATTCTTTAAATCCAATTCGTTGATCCGCACCCTTAATCGCATACATTAAAGCAACTTGCGCCCAAATGCCAATGTAGATAATAGCTATGTAAATTAAAACTGCTAGTATTAAACTAGCGATTAAAGTCGTCCCAACACTGCCACCGAATTTGGATGTCAACGCACTCCCTGCAATAAGACCGCCACTGACCAGAGCTATATAAATAACAAAAACCGCTGAAGGCACCAAATAAATACCGATCAAAAGCCAAAAGCGGTCTTTGTATACTTGCCAAGCCTGCCTAAAGATAGAGGTGGGGCCGGGTAATTTGCCTCCAGTCATAGTTGCAGGCTGGACTGACTCAGCCGGAGGCGGGACGGCAGGCTGATTTTGAGGGGGCACGCTATAAATTGATGGATTTTCCATTTTGTTTCTTATTGGATTTAAGGCTTTATTTGCTTTAATAATAACATAAAATCATTATATTTGCGAATTGGCTACTGTTCCAGCAAGCTTATTGTCCGATTTTAGGGTCAGCAAACCAACGATAATCAAGACTCCCGCTATAAGAGTTTGCAGATTAATTATATTGTTCTCCAACAGTAGCCATAGGAGAATTACCAACCCTATAGTGATCAATCCCTTCTCCCAAAAGTTGTAAATTTTGTCAGAAAAATGTTGGGATAAATCTAAAGCATGTTGTTTGACTTCTTTCAATCGCTGCGTCTCCGATTTGTCTTTAGTAGTCACCGGTAACAACGGCAGTAGTAAGTTAATTGACATCCATAAGTTTACATAAATCATTCCCGATACCAAAACTTCCACCGGTTTAAAATCTATGCTCACGTCGCCGAGCAAGACTAAAAATACCGCTTTGTTAATCTGAACAATCGTAAGCACCAACATCAAGAGCAAATAAAAGACGTAAAAGTAAGCTCGTCTACGTGCAGAAAAAGTTTTTTGCACTATTACTAATGCCTGATTGATAATAAAAATTGCTACGACCAGCCATGCAGCCATAGACCAGACTTGGAACTTCCATATGTAATAAGCCAGGACAAATCCGGCAATGCCGTTAAGAAACAAAAAGGTTAGCTCATCTATTCTTTGGGAAAATTCAAAACGAAAATAATAACAGGCAACTGCGCAGAACACGAAGCAAAAAACGAAAACAATGATAGCTAATGGCATTTTATCCATTACCCCCAAAGCTGAAAACGCCATGGTGCCTAACGCCGCAAGGGATATTTTCATTGCTCGCTCTTTGGAATATGCCCGAAATAGAAAAATCACAATTTGAACAGTAACTCCCAAAGCAAACCATAAACTTAAAGGCAATCTATTATCCAAGGTTGTGTATAGTTAAGATTAATTATTTGAACTCATACCTTACCATTCCGGCTTCTGTAGAAATTTCTAAGGGCTCATGAGGCAGATATGTCGCCAATGCTTGCTCCACCTGCGCTGAATTATCTGGCTCGGAATATACCACCACAAAAGTTTTTACAAATTTATCCCAAAAGGTTTGTTTCTTCTTTTTGAGGTAGTAAGTTTTACCGCTAATTTCGGTAAGCCGATCACTTGTTGCCAAGATATCTTGAACAGCGGCACGGGTGCGAAGATTGCTCGCCCGAGCTGCATCCTTTTTTATGACTAATGAATGCGTGTAAAAACATTCAAAGTCGTTCCAAGAAAATGTTTTTTGCTTTTCGCCTTTGCCGATGATTATACCAGTTTGTGTGATTTGATATTTTCTGTTTTTAAACTTGGCAAACAGGGCAGTAAAAATATAAAACAACACCATGATGCCGACAAACACCATTAGGACAGACCATGACCTCTCTTTGATTGCCAAAATTATAGCCAAACCAAAAAGCACATTGGCGACTATTGGTATGCTTCGAAGTGTTCTGGTTTTAGCTTCTTGGGAGGTTATTTCCCATTCAAGCGTCTGATCCATTTGTTATTTAGGAAGTAGCAAGGACTAACCAAGCTATTAATGCGAACGTAATAATGAGTCCTAAAATAAGTGCTGAAACTAAATTCAGCTTTGAGACAAATTTTCCAAAGCCGGTAACGATTGGCAATCCGTTAGCCTTGTCTTGGATCATTTTGCCGATGTCCTCGTTATATAAATCTGTATCAGCGGATTGGGTAACCGTCGCGAATTGAATGCGAGGATTTAAGCTAATAATAGCCTGCTTGAAACCTTCAAAATCTTCTAAAAAGTTCTTAACTTGATAAGTCTGATTTTGGATAGTTAGACTAAAGCCGATCATAGGCGAACCTCTACCTCTTGAAAGCATGGTTTTAACAAAGTCCGCCTTAACTGAATGGTGGCCTTGGGAATCGTCCATAGCGGTAATGCTGACGATAGGCACGCTCCATTGCACTTTTGACAGCACTACAAGATTGAGCACACCATCTTTAATTTCTAAATACGATTTACTTTTCAGCAATGCCTGTATTGGGTAGTTTATTAGAATAAATATTACATACAAAGGCAGAAAAAATACTATACCCAATATAACCTTATTGTTTATTTGATCCAAGGGTATGTGTAGAGCATCAAATAACCAGCCCGCGTAATTAAAATACAAAAACACCAGCGGGATTAAAAGAATGGTTGCCCAACCCGACCATGAAAAATTTTTAAAACGGAAGATTTGATTCATGCGAGAACTTTAACTTGAATATTAGGATTAAAATTTTGCAGAGATTTAACAAATCCTTCGGGATCAATAACACGGTGTGGCAGAATATAAGTTAACTGTCCGACGGCAAATATAAATTTTTGTTTGGCCGGGGTTGCGGAATAGCTTGCCTGAGTGATTTGATTAATATCCAAGGTACATCCTTTTGCTTGGGGAGCGGTGAAAATAAGCTGCCCTTGGGAAATGCGCAAAGACGTCATTTTGATATAAAAAGCCGCCATTCCTAAAACCATCATAAGAGTTAATACGCTCGTAGCGGTTTTAAAACTGCCTCCAAATAAATCTGCCATTTCCCTCCAAAATTCAGAGGGTTTATTTGATAGTATGAGTCCGGCAAGCAATAGGAACATGGAACCAAGAATTACAAAAAAGCTCCGAACATAAATTTAATCTCATACGGTATGATTTCCAGTCTTATTTTTTCGTCCATAATTATGATTTTATTTTACCATACTTCAGGGTAAAATTATAATTTTTGACAGTTTGTACCAGCTTCTCCCACCACCCAGCATTCAGTCTTCTGGCAGGCCAGATTGTAAGCCTCTGACTCATCCTTGGCCTCCACAATGACTGAACCCAGCTTTAGTTTTTTGGGCTGTTGGTCAAACCAAACGTCAATTTTAAACTTTGGCATATAAAAAATTCATTAGAAAACAAAAAGGCCCCCACCAGGAGCTCGACCCTTTCGGGCCGAACGCACGGGTTTCCCCATGCGACCAGCAAAGGAACCCTGGCGAGGGTTTCTCTATCCTTTGCTGGTTTGGCTACCGGAGCAGCCAGTTGCCATGCCCGAAGCCTGTAAGGCCTGCGGGTTTAGGCGAATTTAGTTGTTAACTTAATTTTAACACAAATCAGGTAAAATAAAAACGAATTTTTGGTAAAATTTTTTCAAAGTTATTTCAAAGTTTTCTCAAAATCTTGTATGGCCAGATTAAAATAAACACCAAGGCGGTGCTCACGCTACGGTCCCGGATAAACAGCGGCGGTTCCAGCAGGTTGCTGCCGTCTTTTTTCAGCAGCACCTTCCTCAAGTCCCATATCACCATAGCTAACCCTGCGGCCAAGTAAATGACAATAACCAAAAGTGGTAAACTCATGACTGTATTATACCAAAAAATGAAATTAAAAGCCCGCCGCCGGACTTCCGGCAGCGGTTCTGTAAAACTTAAAGTTATAAATAACCCTTGAATTTTTCTACCAGTTCCCGGCCGCCCATCGCTTCCAGTTCTTTGAGGATTTCACGCTGGACGTGGAGTTCGTTATGTCTGGGCACCATAATGAAATGCGGTTGTTGGGGCTGTAATGTGCTTGCTATTTCTTGGGGAGGAAACCATTTGTCGTGAATGCCCCCGCGCCTGCTGTTCTCATAAAACCCGAGCTTGCGCAGGGCGCGGACGCACTGCCGCTTATTGAAATTGGTTTCTCCCATAACACAAAAAAATTGGTTTTAATTTAAGCGGTACGGAGCTGGCCTTCGTACTGGACTTCGCCCATGCCTTCGATTTTTAGTTTATCAAAGACAATGTCGGCTTCTCTTTTTGGTACATCAAAATAGGTTAAGACGGCGTCATTAACCATTTCTAAAAGTTCCTGCTGGCTGCGGGCCTGGGTAACCAGCCCGGGAAGTTCCGGAATTGTAGCCACGAACCAACCCTCTTCAGTTAGGCGGATTTGGATATTAAGGGCGCGCGGAATATGGTACTGGCGGATGATTTCTTCCGGATGCCGTTGTGGGATAACTAGCCTATAGATTTTATGAAAGATAGTTTGCATATGATTTATTATACCTTAATCTATAAGACGCAGTCAAATGCGGTTTTGTGTCAATAAAAACAAACCCCTTGCGGGGTCTGCGTTTTCGCCTAGTTTAAGGCAGAACCTTAAACCCATTCTCCGCCATACGGCCGGGCCTTCAGCGAAAACTTATATTGGTAGATTACCATAATGGGCGGAAATATCAAGGGTAAATTTTATGGCTTAAGGTAAATAAAAGTTAGTAGCTGTGCATAGTTGAAATTGGCTAAACTGCAAAAAACTGATACAATAATCATGTTCAATTGAATACGATTCGTTGGCTTAGGGGCTCCTCATAAGGGAGTCCTTTTTGCATATTGTGGTAATTATCCACAACCCGGCAATTTGACCGAACGGGAATAACGGGTGTAAGATATTCTTGAAAATTGAATCTGCTTTAAGGGGCAGCCTGAATGGTATCTTCCGGGTTCAAGGGCTCGTAATTTGTTATCACACTTTTTGTGTGGTGACAGGTTACGAGCTCTTTTTAATTTCCAATAAGGCGGACAAATTCCTGTCACCTGTCTAAAGGTCGACATCTCGCCTGCGAGCTTCGACCTCACACTTGCCTTAAAAGTTTAAGGGCTTTTAGGGCAAAGGCAGCGGGATGCGGCAGGTGTCGGGAATTTGTCCGGCAACAAACAAAGAAACAATGTTCAGCAAATTCAAAGCCCTGCCCAGCTACTTTGGCGGCAAGCGCAAACTGGTCAAATACATTTTTAAGCCCATCGTAAAAAAAGAAGGAACTTTCATTGACGCGTTTTTAGGCGGCGGTTCGGTCAGTCTCTATGCCAAAGCCAAGGGCTACAAAGTAATAGCCAACGACATTGCGCTTCGCTCTTGCATAATCGGCAACGCCATAATCGCTAACAATACGATAGAGCTCGAAAAGGAAGACCTGGCCAGGCTGTTCTTTAAAACCAAACATGAAAATTTTATTAAGAAAAATTATTGCCCTAAAGTTTTCACTACCAAGATTGCCGAGTTTTTGGATAACGCCTTTGCGGCCGTCCGGCTGGTAGAAAACGACACCAAACGGTTTTTACTTCTGCACCTGCTGATAAAGTTTATTATCTCATGCCGCCAGTTCGGAAAGTTTACTCACACCCGCGACACGCTGGACTTGGAAGCTCGGAAATGGGATTGGCCGCTAAGGTCGAAGTCCCACGCGCCTAAAAACCTGCGCATGATCCAGAATCCCATGCTGACATTGGAAAAATTAATGCTGGAGATCAACCATGGCATTTTTGACAACCATCAGCAAAACGAAATCCACCAAAAGGACGTCTTTGATTTTCTTAAAACTGTTGCTGGCGACATTGTATATTTTGATCCTCCTTACCCTGGTTCTTCTGCCTACGAAGTTGAGTACGGCATTTTAGACAACATCCTGGCTGGACGGAAGCTCGACAACAAACCCAGCGTATTCTCGGACAACGATGCTGATGAATTTTTGGAAAGATTGTTTAAGTCCGCCAAGCATATCCCTCAGTGGATAATTTCTTTAGGGCAAAACAAAGAAGATATTGGCGTCCGGCCCGAAAAGCTGCTGGCGATGGTACAAAAATACCGCAAGGCCGAAGTCCAGATGATGGAGCATAAGTGGAGCGTGGCCAACGCCGGTGGCAGAAGCCAAAGTAACAACATCGAGTACATGATCGTAACCCATTAACAAACCCATGCCCAAAACCAACTTAAACGAAACTGAAAAAATCCCAGGCCTAATCGTACCGATCAAAGATTGCGTACCCAACTGGTGGAATCCCAACGAGATGAACGTTCGGCAGTTTAGCAGTTTGAAAAAAGCTCTGACTATGTACGGCCAGACCAAGCCGATCCAGGTCGCGGTATGGCCGGACATGAAAATTATGGGCAAGGTTAAAATCAAGTCCGGCTACGTCATTGTCGGCGGCTTTCACACCTGGAAAATTTTGTCGGCTTTGGGCAAAAGAAAAATCCAGGTCAACGTGCATAATTTTAAAAATGAGGACGAAGCCAAGCTCTACGGCCTGACCGATAACATCCACGGCTCAAACCAGCAATTAAAGCTCGGTAAACTGGCCTACGAATTAACCCAGCGGGGTTATTCCATTAAGGACATCGCCAGCCGGGTCGGCACGGAAGACATTGACGTCAAAGATGCCCTCGACCTGATTAAGGACGACATTGAAAAGAAAATGCAGCAGCTCAAAAAAGCCGAGCGGGAAAATTTCGTGGCCTTAAACTTCATTGTGGACAAAGACCCGAAAATTTCCGCCGATGAATTCATCGCGGCCGTAACGGCCTTTGCCAAAGCCAAGGGAGTTAAAGTCGGCAAAGTGGCTAAGGATATAAACCGGCTGAGGGAAACTATTGCGCTAGTCAGCTTTAATGTTACCAGTCCGCAAAAGACGGTCATTGACGAAGCCTTAAAAACAATTGCCAGCGAGGGGAAGTTTAAGGAAGCCGACGCACTGGCCGAGCTATGCAGCCGTTTTTTGGCAAACCCGCCAACTCACACCAACTCACACCGAAATGGACAATCTCCAAAAGCCGAAAAAACCAAAGACCGATCCGTACGGCGCAAAGTGCCAGGAAGTAATCCGCCTAAAGTACGAGGATTTTAGCTATTCAGAGATTGCCCGCAAAACCCGCATTCCGCTTAACACCATTAAGGAATGGTTCAGAACCGGTGGGTTGCTGGTTTCCGCCTACGAAGCGTACCGGGACGAACAAAATGACGTAGCTCACGATGAAGCCAGGCAGGCCATAAAAAAGAATGTCAAGACCGCCGCGGACATGCTCGTTGCCCTGCTCGGAAGCGAGCTTGACCCGGTTAAGCTCAGAGCCACGCTGGCCATACTCGACCGGGAGCTGGGCAAGCCCAAAGGCGAGGACGATGACGGATACGGAGATATAAGTTATGAGCAACTCCTTAAACGGGCCAGGGCCAAACGAAAAGAAAAACAGGAAGCGGCAAATAGACGAACTGCTGGAAGTCATCGACATTTGTGACGCCGACCCCAGGGATTTTATTGACTTTGAATAACGAAACCCCTCAATCCTTAACAGTCTGATATACTTTTCTTGGGGGGAGTTTCCTTGCCGAAAGCAAGAAAACCTGCCCCAATAAAAGAAT
>JAJYWK010000030.1 GCA_021791515.1 bacterium
GACACCATTACAAATTTCAAAAACAAAGTTGTCCTATTGCGCAGTAACCACAATGAAGTTTCGTGACGGTAATTTAAAAAGCCTAAGCTCAACCAAAAAAATACTAAGAATCCTGCATACCAAAAATGAAATCCCTTAAATGCGGAGAAAATTAAACTTATCCAAATTAAACAAAAAACTAATGCCAAACGTTCTTTATTTTTATACATTTTATTTCAACGCTTCTATTCCCGGCAATTTTTTGCCGGCCAGGTATTCCAGCATGGCTCCCCCGCCAGTGGAAACATGGTCTATATGTTCAAATTGATGAGACAGCCGCACGGCGTTAACGGTTTCCCCGCCGCCCACTACCGCAAATGCCTTGCGCGTTCCCACCGCGCCAATTATCCTGGCCAAAGCCATAGTAGACATATCAAACGGCTTTTTTTCAAACCTACCCAAAGGCCCGTTCCAAACAATGGTTTTGGCCGCTTTTAATTCTTTTGCAAACGCCATCATGGTTTTGGGGCCGTTATCTAAAACCATTTCATTTTTGCGGATTTCAAACGGCTGGCAGCAGCGAATGGAATCCCTGTCCATTTTTTCATTTGCCACTACAACATCCAGCGGCAAAACTATTTTATTTTTAAAATTCTTTTCCAGTTGCCAGGCGGTTTTAACCGCGTCTTTTTCTATTTTGGAAAGTCCGATTTCATAACCTTTGGATGAAAAAAATAAGTTGGCAATCCCGCCGCCGAGCAAAATTTTATCCGCTTTTTCGCCCAAATTTTTTATGGTTTCCACCTTGTCGGAAATTTTTATCCCGCCCATCATCAGCACAAACGGCTTTTTACTTTTGTGAAGCAGCATATCCAGCGACTTAATCTCCTTTTCCAAAAGCAAGCCGCCAAACTTAGGCAAGTATTCGGTTATAGCGCAGACTGACGCGGCTTCGCGGTGGTCCACGCCAAAAGCGTCATTAACGTAAACATCGGCAAAGCCGGCCAATTTTTTTGCAAAGATTTTTTGGTTTTCTTCCTCGCCCGGATAAAATCGCAAGTTTTCCAAAAGTATAACGTCTTTGCTCGGCGCCATAGATAATTTTTCCGCATGTTTTTCTTCCATTAAATCGCCGGTATAAAAAATCAGGTGTCTAATGCCGTAATCTGGCAGGGCGTGGTCGGTTTCCACAAATTTATAACCAAGCATCCTGGCCATTAATTCGCCCGCAGGTTTTAAACTAAGAGCGGAATCTTTTTTGCCTTTGGGCCGGCCCAAATGGCCGCAAACAATTACTGTGTTGCCGTTGTCCTGCAAAAATTTGATAGTGGGGATTATTTGCTCAATTCTAAACTCATCCCCAACGCGGCCGTTTTGAATTGGAACATTTACGTCTACGCGCAAGAGAACGGTTTTATTTTTGATGTTGGATTTAGAAAGATATTTCATAAAAAATATTAGACTGTTCCAATTGACCAGTTCCAATTACCTCCCCCAAAGAAAAACGTATAGGCTATCCCCCATAACAGCAAAGTCAAAATCACAACCACTATTCCGACTTTTTTACTGTTTTGTTTTGAAGTTGCCCCTAAGCCTAAGACAAGGCTAATAAGAATCATTACAATCAAGGCTGTATTATAACTACTCACTTGCTTATCGATGTTGCAGTAATTATAAAGTGTGCTTTGGCAAGGTTTAGATAAAATAAAAAACTTATACACTAAAATTAAAAAAGACAAAATAGTACTAACAAAACTTAAAGTTATAATATCAAACCTAATTTTTTTCATATTTATTCAATACTTACTTTTATTTTCTGGAAATTGCGAGGAGTGCATCCGACGAAACAATCCCGTCAAATTTTTGGTTGCTTCAAATTTAAAGATAAAGCCCTTTAAATTTTCGCAATTTCCTAAATTATCAACTTATTATATAAATCTTCCCAAGCGGGATTCGTTTTATCTATTAAATCCAGCTTCTTCTGGCGAGAGCCGCCCTTAATTTGCTTTTCTCTTTCTAAAGCCGCGTTCATATCCTCAAAAACTTCATAATAAACCAATTTGTCAACATTATACTTTTTGGTAAAACCTTTTACAATATGCTGTTTATGTTCCCAAACTCTTTTAATTAAGTCCTTGGCAAACCCGGTGTATAAAACTGTTTGTCTTTGGTTAGTTAGGATATAAACGTAAAATTGTTCGGAGTACATAGGAGATTTTACGGGATTGCTTCGTCGGGCAGACAAAGCCCTGCCCTCCTCGCAATTTCCTGATAGTTATCATTTAGCTACCAATATCACTTCCTCTACCAACCGATTACTATACCCAAACTCGTTGTCATACCACGCGACAACTTTTACAAAATTGCCATCCACCACCTGGGTTAAAGAAAGGTCCACAATAGATGATGCGGGATTGCCGACAATGTCAGTTAAAACCAAGGGCTCGTTTGACACCTCAAGATATCCGCGATAGTGAGAATCTTTTGATGCGTCAATGAACGCCTGGTTTACTTCTTCTTTGGTTACGTTCTTTTTGAGCAGTAAAGTAAAATCCGACAGCGAGCCGACCGGAGTCGGCACTCGGAAACTTACGCCGTCAAACTTGCCTTTAAGTTCGGGGATGGCTTGGGTGGCAGAAATCGCCGCGCCGGTGGTGGTGGGAATAATGTTGACCGCGGCCGCGCGGGCTCTTCTTAAATCGTTGGATTTGCCGCCCGGCGGCGGGCCATCTATTAAATTTTGTTCGGCTGTATAACTATGGATGGTAGACATAAATGCTTTTTCCACGCCAAACTTTTTTTGCAAAACATCCAACACCGGCGCGATGCAGTTAGTGGTGCAGGAAGCGTTGCTGATGATTTTTTCTCCCTGATACTTATCCTGATTCACACCCAAAACAATTGTCGGCGTTATACCTTCGTCTTTGGCGGGCGCGGAAATAATAACCTTTTTCGCGCCGGCTTTTAAGTGCGCGCCGGCCTTTTCGCTGTCCGTAAACCGCCCTGTGCATTCCAAAACCACATCAACACCCAATTTTCCCCACGGCAAAGCGCTCGGGTCTTTTTCCGCGAACACGGGATACTTTTTGCCGTCTACGATAATATTTTTTTCATCCGACGATATTTCATGATGAAAGCGCCCATAATTGCTGTCGTACTTTAACAAATGCGCCAAAACCGAAGTGGGAGATAAATCGTTAATGCCTACGACTTCAATTTCCGGCTTGTCCAGCGCGATTTTAAATGCCTGCCGGCCGATTCTTCCAAAGCCATTAATTCCTACCTTAATTGTTTTCATACTTCCCTTTCTTCCCAGATTAGATAGCGGATTATCTGTATAATCTGTGCTATCTGCGCATCTGTGAACTATTATTCTTCTAATTGATACTTCTTTAATAACTTCTTTTCTAAGACCAACCGCTTCTGCTCATTTTCTTTTCTTATTTTTAACTGTTCGTGAGTTATGGGCATCTCTTGATAATCATTTGCCATCAGCAAGCTTGCGCGCCAGGAAATAGCAACCCCAAATAAAATAATACCAGAAAAAACAATCACTGAAAACCTTAAAATATAGTTTGGGTCATTAACGCTGCTGCCGGTTATGGCCATAAGTTAAATGATCAAAAATGACAAAAACGACGGAAATGAGCAAAAATTACTGCAATCCATTTTTGTCAATTTTTTAATTTTTTTAATTTTTGTCATTTCTAATTAGTCTTTCTTCTTTGCCACCATTTCCATCACCCGCTTTTTGCTTTTTTCGTCCGTAATCATAATCGGATGAAAATGAGATAATTTTTTCAGCTGGGCTTCCATTTTATGCCTGGTTAAAAGTCCGGCCTGCGGGCCGACCTGCTGAACAACACTTCCGGCATTAATCGGCCCCCAGCGCAACGCCTCACTGTGAGAACCGCCATAAATTAACGCGGCAATGTACGCGGTGGTAAAAGCATCTCCCGCGCCGGTAGCCTCTATTCTTTTGCCCGGGTATTCGGGAATATAATAAAAACCTTCTTCGCTAAAAGAATACGCGCCTTTTCTGCCGTCGGTTAAGCACACGGCTTTAGGGCCAAGCGCCATCAACTTTTTACATAATTCTTCCGGATCGCGATTATTTTCCCCCACCCAGCTTTGCGCTTCTTCCACATTAACCGACAGTAAATCTGTCCGCTGTAAAATTTCCTTATTCATTTTTGGCCCGGCTCGCAATTGAAACGTCCCCGGATTAAAACCAAGTTTAACTTTGTACTTGTCTAAATATTGTACCAGCTCCGGATAAATTTTTTCAAATCCCTCACCCATGCTGGTTAAATATACCCAATTTGAATGGACCAACTCGGGTAGCCTGTATTTGCGGTGTTCGTGATAAACAAAAATTGTGCGCTCGCCCTTGTGACTAAGCACGGTGGAAGCATTGGTCGGGTGCTTGTCGTTTTTGATGATGTATCGAGTGGAGATCCCCTCTTTTTCCATTTTGTGCACGATTTCGCGGCCGCCGGTGTCATGCGCCACTACGCAGTAATAAGCTGTGTTAAGCCCTAAGCGCGCTGATCCCACCGCGTTATTGGCCGCGTTCCCCGCCACGGAACGGTAAAAAGCCTTGACCGGCAATTTATCGCCCCAGCTGATAATAGCCTTTTTGTCGCCCTTAATATCCACAATTTCAATATCGTCAACAATTAAAAAAGTGTCTATGGTCGGATCGCCGATGGAAATAATGTCGAACATAAATTAGTGCTTAGTGCCTAGCGATTAGTGATTAGAATTTTTATTTTTTATATACCTGATTAAACTTAAAACGATAAAAATAACAACCGCCAGAAATAACACATTATAGCCAAAATCTAACCAAAAATTATATGATTCGCTAGCACAGAGTATTAAAATTTTTAAAGGGAAGCCGCTGATTATTTTCACTAAGGAAAAATTTTCAACAAAAGGATTGCACTGAGACCGAGTTAGAAACTCACCGCTCCTCACAGAATTTTGCAAAAAACTTATACCTAATTTTGAAATTAAAAAATTAAGAATTAAGGAAATTAAAATGCTCCGCCCCACCAAACCGGTTTTTGATTGTAAATTAAATAGTTTCATAAAATTTTTCTTGAAATTGCGAGCGTAGCGAAGCAATCTCTTATTTTGCCAGATTGCTTCGTCGCTATCGCTCCTCGCAATTTCAGTTATTTTTCCTTTTCAAAACTTTTTTGACTGCGTCCATTACCGCACTCTTTCCCATCCCATACTTTTCAATTAGCTCCTCGGGCTTGCCGCTCTCGCCAAAGCTGTTATGCATACCTACCATTTCCACGGGCACGGGATAATTTTGCGCCAAGACTTCGCAAACAGCAGAGCCGCACCCGCCCATGATTTGATGTTCCTCCAATGTAACCACCGCGCCGCAAGCTTTGGCGGCCGCGATGATGGTGGCCGAGTCTATGGGTTTGATCGTATGATTGTTCACAACCATCACGCTAATTCTCTCTTTCTCTAATTCTCTTGCGGCTAATAAAGCATTGTATAAAACCGGCCCGCTACCGATTATGGCCACATCTGTGCCTTCGCGCATGACATAAGCCTTACCGACTTCAAATGAGGTTTCTGGGCAAGTCATTACCGGAGTTTTTTCCCGCGCGAATCTAAAGTACGCCGGCCCCTTCATTTTTCCCAAAGCGATGGTGGCTTTTTTGGTTTCTAAATAGTCGCAAGGAACAACTACCGTAAGATTCGGGATTGCGCGAGTAATGGCAATATCCTCCAAAGCCTGGTGCGTGGCGCCGTCGGGTCCGACGGATATGCCCGTATGCGCGCCCGCCACTTTGACATTTGCGTTGCTATAGCAAACGCTCACGCGGAGTTGGTCCCAATTCCGCCCCGGGGAAAAAACCGCATACGATGATACAAAGGCGGTTTTACCGTAAAGCGCCAAGCCCGCGGCAATTCCCATCATGTTTTGTTCGGCCACGCCGCATTCAATGAATCTTTCGGGATATTTTTTGGAAAACGCATCCACGCGGGTGCTTTCGGCCAAATCCGCAGTCAACACTACAATATTTGGATCGTGCTCACCCAATTCCAAAAGCCCTTCGCCGTAGCCGTTCCGGGTTGGCACCTGTTCAATGTCGTTTTGACCGATTTTGGGATTAAGATTCATAAATTTAACACGGATACTACGGATTGGACACGGAACTGCGGATATCTGCGGATTCCGCGAGCAAAACCCGTTTAGGATTTAAATATTCTGAACGAAAATTTACTAATAAACCTAATTTCAACT
>JAJYWK010000022.1 GCA_021791515.1 bacterium
ATAACTAATCTAACTAACTTATACTAATAATAAATAATAATCTAAATCTCTAACTGAAACCAAAACCAGAAAAGACAAAACCCAAAAACTGCAGAAAATGAGGGGGGCAGATAATGGATTACCCGCCGCAAAGCGGCGGGCCAGAAGTAAGCCTTAGAGGGCTTGTGATTGTGTATTAGATACATAAATTTTAACTTCTGTATTTATGACCAACTTGATTGGCTACAATCTATGGTTAGAAACAGTCAAAAAAATTCCTACTTGGGAATGGACGACTGGAATACTAACATTTTGTGGTGCCATTTTTCTCTTTTCACTTTATCAACTCTTTTCTCTCTATCAACTCGATTTTTTTCACGCCTTTGAAAAGGTTAAAATTAAAAAGAAAGATTTAGACAGGACGTCGCGAGACGTCCTGTATTTTGAAATCACCATCCCAAAAGATTCTCAAACAACTGCGTTCCAAATCCAGCAAAAAATACTCAAAGCCTTCCATTCGGTCTACGAAGATCCCATTGAAGGCCCTCACAAGTTTTCCCGGCACTTTTACTTTTTCCAAAAACTCTACCGCCACTGGAAAGTTGCCCGGGCAAGACAAACATTTTTTACCATGCAGGTCTGGGCTCAATACCCATACATATCCTTTCGCCTCCAAATCCCAATAGCCTTTTTCCAACGCGTGGAAAAGGCTATTTTTAATGCTTACCCCAATGCGGAAATTACTATGTTAGATAAAGCAAAAGTTTTAGCAGAAGTGGCAAAGTCCCAAAAAAGCTATTTGAGTTATGGTCAAACTATTATTGAGGGAAAGTTTTACCATAGAGTTAAAACTTTTAAGGATGTTTCTAGTGACCCCGTGGATTCCATTATCTCTACAATGGAAGCACTTTCCAAAGGTCGTTTTATGGCTTACAACATCTTAATTTCCCCCTCCTCTCATTACTTCAATCAAGTCATTCATTACTTGATTGAAGATCAGGAACGCCAGCAGGCGGTGGCTCAAATGGAAAAACGTACTCCTTCGCGCAATAAAGAAACTCCATCGGATTTAACCGGTTCGCTTAAAATAGCCATGGAAGAAAAAATGAAAGCATCTCTTTTCCAAACCATTATTTCCTATTGGGCGGTTTCCGATACTCCCGAAGACGCGGAAATCAAACTGGCCAACATCCAGTCCGTACTCACCGAAGTCAACCAAAAAAATATGAATATGCTTAAGCATAAAAAGCTATTCACAAAACAAGTTGAGGAACTGGAAAGCTCTGGGCAATTACAACAAATTATTGAAACTAGGCCGATTTTAAAAAGTAAGAAATTTTGGTTTTGGCCTTTTGGCGGCTACAAAAATTTTGGACAAGTTATTTCTGATATTGAGTTATTCTCCCTGTGGCATTTACCCGATACCAACGACAAGACAGTTTCCTCGGTCAAAATAATTAAGTTCAAAAAGAAACCGGCAACACAGCAAATGCGCGAGTATGACGATAACTTTTATGTTGAACTTGGCAAGTCTAATTTCCGAATGCAGGAAGATGCCATTATTGGCATTCCTACATGGGACGATATGAAAAAACATATTTACATTCTTGGCGGCACCGGTAGCGGAAAATCCGAAACCCTCAAAAGCATTTTAAATCATATCTTACAAAAAACAGGCAAGGAAAAAGCCGCCTGTTTAATTATTGATCCGAAAAATGATTTTGCCACGGACTTGCTTACTATGATCCCCGAGGATAGAAAAGAAGATGTTATTTATTTTAACCCCTCCAAACAAAAAGACAAGCCCTTAAGTTTTCCGTTTTTCTCGCAGTTTTCCGGTGAAAAGACGGCCGAGGAAAAAATTGGCTTTTTGATTTCTATAATGAAACGGTTTGTGCAAATTGACTCGGTTAGTTCCTGGGGTCCGGAATTGGAAAACATCCTCCGCCAACTATTTGCCACGGCTTACATATTACCTGCTCAATCTCTCTCGGGTTTAGATCAACTCTTACACGAACCTAACCAGATAAAAAACATTTTAAAATATCTGCCTACGCGACTGCAAAGCTTTTGGACTGACTCCATATTAAAGCGAAGCAATAACGATTTGGCAAGATATTTGGCTACGACCAATAATAAAATCGGCAAATTTCTGGACTACCAGGAATTTATGAATATTGCAGATCGTTTGGAAACAAAGATTACTTTTGAAGACATGATAAAAGACGGTAAAATATTTATTGCCAACTTCGGATCTTCCAGTGAACAGCTTAAAAAATATTATTCGGTTTATCTCTCCGCCCATATTGCGGAAACTATCTTCGGACAGGCCAGACTTAACAGCGAAGACCGCAAGCCCACGGTTTTCGTAGTGGACGAATTCCAAAGAGTAGCTAGTGACATTTTTGAAACTCTATTTTCCGAAGTTAGGGCTTTTAACACCGCTCTTGTTATCTCAAACCAATTTATGGGGCAACTGGACGAGCGGATCCAAAAATCCATTGAGTCCAACATTGCTACCAAAATCTTTATGCGCACTCAGTCCGTTAATGACGCGGAAATTGCGGAAAAGATTTTAGGGGGCAAAATCACGGTAGAAGATATTATCAACCTCCCTACTGGAACGGCTTACATTAAAACTTTGGTGCAAGGTATACCACAGGACGCAATGTCAATTAATATTCAAAGAACTTCGCACCCTAAAGACATATCAAGAGACACCGAGGATTATTTTATCAAGGACACAATGGAGCGGTACGGTACACCGTTAGAAGTTATAAAACAAAAACGGGATAACGCTAATAGTATTTATTACTCGTCTAAAAAAGAACAGATTTTTAAAGAACTTATGGGAAGGCATACCACATTTGAACCAAACAAGGTGGAACAGCCGGTCATTATAAATCTCGCTAAAGAAATAATTGCCATAACAGAAACCAATCAATCCAAGTAATTATGTATCTCAATACCATCGACGTAAAATTAACTCCCAGAAAAGACATTGGCTCGTATAACGTAGACCTCAATGAGTCCACGCTGGAAATTTTAATTTTGATTTTGGAATTTAAGCTGGCCTCCAGTTGCCATATTTCCAGGTTTGTGAGCCAAAAAGAGCGCGGCCGGTACATATACACTAAACTCCGCAGGATGTGGCAAGCCAAGCTACTGGAAAGCTTTAAAGTCTTTTCGGGCAGTAGTTTTACCCTGTTTTATATGCTTTCCAAAAAAAGTTTAAAAATATTGGCTGAGTCCGGCCAATGTGAACCATACCGCTTAAAAAATTACCCGACAGCTAAAACCTTGCTTTCTTGGGGACTGTTTAAGCATGAAGCGCAAATTGTTGAATTGGCTAGTTTAGAAAGCTTAAACAAATCTACCAATCTTAATATCAGCTTTAAAGGCGAAGACAATTCTCAATTAGAAGACTTTAGAGACGATAGACAAATTGAAGCCTTAACGCCGGATTACACCGTAACCTACAAAAATAATCAGTCGGAATATAAAGTTTACACTGAATTTGAACGCACCCGAAAATCCAACGAATCCTTACTCAATAAAATCCAAAGATATTTAGATTTTTCCAACCCACAAGATTTTCAAAAACATACTTTGCGGTTAGTATTTCAGACACTAAGTATGGAGCGTTCGCTTTGGCTAAACATTTTTCTAAACAGGCCTAGCTTATTAAAACTCAACATCTTAACAACTAATCTTGATTTTATTTTCGGCGCTAAACAATTTATGGAGCCGATCTATGCTTCGGAAAGCACAGTTAAGCTAAATAAAGACGGACTGCTCAAAGCCGAAATATCACAGAGGATTAAATTATTTAATTTCTTATAATCTTAAAAACATATCCAAAAAGCCTAAAATCAAAAAGGCTTTTGGTCGATGGATGAAAACTTAAAAACTAAATTAATAAAAATTAACTCAACAAATATGAAAAAACTTTTAGCATCAATAGTAGCCAGTTTCTCAACTCTATTTTTTACAGCTTCAATCGCGTTAGCAGATGACCTGCCAAAACCCGATATGACAGTTTGGCAATCAGATAAAATGAAACCTGTTAGGGATTTTGCCAACATAGGCATTGGGGTCATATTTGGCATAGCAGTCGTCTATGCGGTTATTATGGTGGCGTGGTATGGCGTTAAACTGCAGTCCTCGGGGTCGGACCCGATTAAATCCCAAGAAGCCAAGGCAGGGCTGAAATCCACTGTTGTGGGTGTGGGCATAACCTTTGCCGCTATCTTTATCATCGGGCTCATTCTCTATGTCTTAGGACTCGTTGGCATAAAATCAAACTAATTTTAGGATTAAAATTATGGACGAAAAACAAGATGACAAACAATCAAATAACAGGAATTGGTTTTTGAAGTTTGATAATTTCATAAAAACCTTCATTCCAAACTTCAACGCGCGGGCGATTTTGTATATCAGCTTGCTGTTTGCCGTGGTTATATATTTGCAAGTCTGGCGTATATCCGGTTCAAACCATACCAAACCCGTTGAGACAAAAAAAGAAACGGTTATTGCTGACGAAAGTTATTGGAAAAGCCAGGAGTATAAAGACAAAATAAAAAACCAGACTGCGCAGTCTTTTACTGACGAGCTACAAAGTTGGCTCGACGGCAAGAACCAGGAATTCGTCCGCAGAAAATTTGAAGATATTCTGTTCATAAATAATGGTCTTACACCTATGACCGGAGGTGATTTAATAACGGTAGTACCGGAAAACTTTAACTACTTAGAAAATCACGCCCGGGGTCGGTATCAGTACGCCAAAGAAAAAGGTTTTTTAAGTGAAAGCCCTGTCTTGGTAAAACTTGGCAATGCTGTTTGTGATTTAAACGATAAAACCGAAAAAGCCACTGGCATTGAACTGTACGATTGGCGTTATGCATCCATGCCCAAGCTTGCCCAATTCCTGAAAACCAGTCCCGACTGGAAAATGCAAATCGGAAATGAAATTTTAGATGTCAGCGACCCACGGATTGAAGACAAAGACGTATTGCGGTTAGAAAACTCCCAAACCCAGCCTGTTGGTTTATTGTCATTTCTAATATTCCGAGACACTCAGACTAACCACATATATTTAGCTGACACAGAAATACTTGAGAACAATGGCATTGATGCGAAATTAAGTCTAAGCCGCATTGGCTCGATAGATAAACAGCCAAAACTTTATTTTAAGTACGGCTACGAGGGTTGCAAGCAAATTAATAGTGCTACCCAAATAAATTATGGACAACCTGATTAAAGCGGTTTTATCCAATTACATACCCACCCTTATTGTTGTTAGCATAATCGTTGGTATTTTTGCGGTGGCTATTGCCGGGATTATTAGAAACTCCGGCAAACACGATGATGTAGCCCGCTCTAACTTAATTATCCAGACGGTTATTGTTGGCATGGTTATGCTGTTTGTGACAGGGGCTTTTGTGTTTGCATTTCACGAAGCGTATGTTAGTCATTTTTATGGCGGGATTCAGCAAAGTATTACGGATAAACTGCCCAAAGATGGCGATGTGAATAATACCGATCTTTTCAAAGGCGATGTTGTTAGCGCATCCAATACATCTGAAGCCAAATGTATTTTAATTGTGGTTGATACCATAGACTGCATAAAGAAAACCATAAACGATATTATTGGCTCCATTATTTCAAAACTCGTCAGAGGTATAGGCGAAGCTATAAGCAAGGTGGTAGAAAAATTTAATTTTAATTTCCTTTTTAACCTGCCGGCAGAATTGTTCGACAACAACCCCAATTTACCGGCAGACAAGCTGGCACGAATAGCAAGTTTTGACAGCCTTATTAAACTTAGTGAAATTATTGGTTTAGCTTGGGTCTATTTATTAATAGTAACTCATTATTTTAAATCCATAATTTTTTCCTTGGAAAAAGACTTTTCCAATGACTTTATTGGAGATATAGGCAAAATGTTGTTGGGATTCGGCGGGGTGTTTTTAGCCAGGTATGTAGCCGAAGCCGTAATATTAACCGCCCAAGCCTTTGCCGGATTTCTTTTTAATAGCCAATTAACCAGTGGTTTAACCGTTGCTCTTAAAGCGTTGATTACCGACGGGTTATGGAGTTCCTTTTCCAGCTTTGGCTTGTCGTTAGTTGGCCTGGCCGTGTTCGTTTTGGTCTATATTATTCTGTTTGGTTTTATTGTCTTCCGAAACGCTAAACGTTATTTTCTCCTGCTCATTATGATTTTGCTTGCCCCAATATTTACGCCAATGCTGTTTTTCGAGGAAACGAAAAATATGGGTATGATTTTTTGGAATAAATTCTTTGTTACCAGCTTTGGGCTAATATTTGATTTGCTGATCCTCCTCATAGTTTTTGTGTTTTTAAGTTCCGGCGGTATTTCTTTGGGTAACTTAATTTTAATGCTGGTCGGCATGGCCATAGTAGCCGATAGCAACAATCTTATTCAGCAAGTCGCCAATGCTTCCGAAGTAGCTGGATTTAAATCCGTAATTAGAAAAGGTGTCCAATCAGGAGCCGGATTATATTATAGGTTGCGCAGACTAAAAGGCTAACATCTTAAATTATGTCAGAAGACAAACAATTCAAAATAGATATTCCGGATTCCATAGAAGCCTACAAAGTTACTTTGTTTTGGGGTCTTGGCCTTAAGCAAATAATTTTGGTGTTTGGAGCTACTTTGTTTTTGGGTTTTGGAATTTTTAATTTAACGACCCGTCATTTCGTAACCATGGTGATTATGTTTATTATGACTGTGTTAATGCTTCTTGGTATAACTGAAATTCGGGGAAGAAATTTTTACCGGCATTGTTCATTCATTTTTTCTTATTACAAAAACAAGCCAAGAGTTCTTGTCTACAATCATTATTCTTCCAGCGGTTCGGCGGCAACACACGAAAAACAATTGGTCTTCCAAAAAGACAACAATACCAAAATTTTTATTTTAATTTTTATTGGTTTAGTGTTAGGTCTCTTACTATTAATTTTAGTCGGAGTTCATATATACCATGTCATTCATCAATAATATTTTTTTCAAAACCAAACCAAAATTTCAAACCCTGTCCAATTTTTGGCAGTTTAAAGATGTTAAGGACGGATGTCTGATTATGAAAAATGGCTCATACCGAATGTGTCTGGAAGTATTTCCGGCCAACTTTGGTCTTATGGACGAAGAGGAAAAGAAACGGGCAGTCACGGGCTTTGAGCAGGTCTTAAGGGAAATAGACATCAAGTACCCTTTGCGAGTATTGGTGCAAACCCGCAAAACCAATGCCGACGACTACATTGACCAGCTGGAACACACTTACAGCATCCGCGGTCTTGGTACTTATGACTTGTTTGAAAAATATGCTGATTTTATTAAGGACGTTAGCAAGGACTATGAAATTATCACCAAAAGATTCTATCTAATTTTAGAATTTAGCGAACTTAAATATACGCTGTCCAAAGATATTATTAGTCGGGAAGAAAAAGAAACGAAAAAAAGGCGGCAGATTACCGAGCAGGAAATTTTCCAAGAGGCAAGGCAAAGCATGATCTCTATCCTCACAACTTTCAAATCCCAGCTCCAAGCTATAAATTTAAAAACTAAAATTTTGGAAACAGAGGACATTGTCCGAGTAATGATGGATTATTTAGACGAAGAAAAATTCCTAAATAACCGGCAATTTTACGAACACATTGAGGACTTTCGCAAAAAGGCTGCGGAGCAGTCCTTGCCATTTTCAGTAATTAACAAAATTAGCCCTGACTTCATTGAAGAAGAAAATATTGACCTGTTAAGCATTAATGGCAAAAACTTTCTGCGCTCAGAGTTCATTAGTGAGCTAGGCTCCTACGCATATATAGATTGGTTTAAGGAAATTATTATGTTTCCGTACGCAAGTGATTTAATGTTTACCTTTACCAGCAAAGACCCAAAGGCCACAGTAATGAAAATTACGGAAAAACGCCACCGCATAGAGTCCAAAATATTTGACGAAACCCAAGCCCACAAGCCTAAAAATATTGCCGACAACTTAGTACTTGAAAGCACGGAACGAATTGAAAAGCAGTATTTAAAATCGGAAATCAAACCCATTGATTTAAAAATAGAAGTTACATTCCGCTCGGACACTTTGCAGGCCTTAAATATGGTGCATATGAATATGGAGCGCGTCTTAAGCCGCAAAATGATGCAGTCGCGAATATACCACTATGAACAGTTAGAAGGCCTCAAGGGCACGTTTATTGCAGGCCACAACGATACCGATACCAGAAACCATAGGGACATAAACACGGGTGTAGCCTCGTTTACCTTTCCATTCATTACCCCGCAAATTTCTTCCAACACCGGCATACTCTACGGCGTGGACGAAATTAACCGCTCGCTTGTAACCATAGATATTAAAGAACTGGAAAGTTATAACCGTTCCATTATTGCTTCAACCGGTGCCGGAAAATCTTATTTTATTAAACTTGACCTGATACGTAGCAGGATGATCGGCTACCAATCATTTGTTTTAGATGTGGAAAACGAATTTGAAATGATTACCAGTTACTTAAAAGGAAAGTACATAGAACTTTCCGAACGCTCTATTTATTACATTAATCCTTTTCACATTCCGGGGCCGGAGTACAAAGCGCAAAAAATTGAATTTGTTAGGCAACTTTTCCAGAGCCTCTATCAAAACGAGAAGATTAACGTGACTGATATTACACAGCTGGAAAAAGCCATTGGCCAAGTGTATGAAAGAAGTTTACAAGATAACACCCAGCCAGTCCTTATAGATTTTATAAAAGAGATAGACCTACTAACAAAAAATAGGACAATCGAAAGTTTGCTTACAGTTTTAAGGTCGTATACCGAACCTCGGCATCCGCAGTATTACCTTTTTAACAAACAACAAAATATTGATTTTGCCAGCGACAACCTAGTTGTCTTTGCTTTGAAGTATGTAGACAAAAGAGACTTTGTAGTGGCTGTGATTTTAGAAAGCTATTGGAGTTACATTAACCATCCCAAAAATAAAGGAAGATTTAAAAATTTAATCGTAGACGAGGCCAGCCAATTATTTCAATCCAGCCTCATTGTAGAAAAACTTGCTTCACTTGCTCTGCGGGGCAGAAAATATAACTCGGGCGTAACAACCATAGTCCAGTCAATAAACCATTATTACAATAGCGGCTTTGCCCGAACCAGTGATTTATTTGACCAGTCGTCGCTGACATTAATTATGAAACATAAAGTCAGCGACTCATTCGACAAGCTCAACGAAAAAGTCCACATTAACAAACCCGAACGCGCCTACTTGGAACGGCTGGAAATTGGAAAAGGACTACTTATAATAAATGATTCAAAAATTCCTCTTTCCATAAAAAGTAGCGAAGAGGAAGACAGAGTTTGCACCACCAAACCGCCGCGCTAATTATTTTTTTTATGAACCTTGCACAAGTAGCATATGCCGCTTATGAAAATAGGGACAAAATTAAAAGGTTTTTAAAGTGGCTGGCAATTCTTGTTTTGAGCGGCGCATTTATTCTTTATTTAATTTTTGCAACTATTATTGCAGTGTTGCAGGGCAACGGTAAAGTAGCCGACAGTAGTATTAATCCGAATTTAGCTCAGTTTGTCGAATTCCAAAGTTTTAGTTACAGAACTATTTACGGCGAAACTTGGTATGACTTTAAACACCCATATTTTTTCCCGACCTTAGGAGCTTTAACCCAAGGGGTTATTCTGGATTCCTCGGCAAAAGTCGGACGGTTGCATATTGCCTGGGACATTGCAGACCACCAGCCCAGGCAAACCGAAGTAAGGGCTTTTGCCGATGGAGTTGTAGAAGCGGTTAACAATAATATGCTAATAAAGACCACAAGGCGCTGGAAATTTTGTGATGATAATGATTATGGTATTTGTTGGTATGCGGTAAAAGAAACTACCGATGTGCAATATGCTTGCGGATACGAAGTTATTATTGCTCATACAGATTCCTTAAAGAGCCAGTATTGCCACTTAGCGTCCGAACCGCCACTAAAAGTAGGACAAAAAGTTGATGCCGGACAAATTATTGGTATTCAAGGTAGTACCGGCTGGGCAACAGGCAAGCACTTGCACTTTGCACTATGGCGGGACAACCAGCCAATAGATCCTTCTTATGCTTTTTTACAAACTAGTTTAAGTGATTGGGAAGATAAATAATTTGTAAAATTATGACAAAAAATACCAAGGCGATAATATGGGCGAGTGTAGCTGTAATGGCTCTTATTATTGGTGGAGTAACTTATGAAAAACAAAGGCCAAAGAAACCGGTTGTTCATAAAGACCCAATAATAAAAACTGCAGCGCAACCCGCCGAGCAATCGCCAACAACCACACCTATCGAAACAGCAACATCAAGTCCAATTGTAGTTGCTACTTCAACACCTATTACTAAAATCATTTCGCGCAAACCAAAATCTGCAACTATTAGTTATGGCGACGCTGTCGTTAAGTACGGATTCAACCGTATACAGTTTGCCCCAGGTTGTTTGCAGGCCGTTCCCAACCAAATAGCCACGGCCAACCCTGTAACACTCATGCTGGATAACCGTTCAGATGCCTGGCAGGCCATTACCATTGGTAGCCACCTTTATAATATTGCTCCTTACAACTATGTTATAGCAACTATTAACGAAACAGCATTGCCCATAAATTTATATATTTCCTGTAACCAACAGAAAAATGTGGGGCAAATAATTTTACAGAAATGATCTTAGCATCTTATGGAGTACTCAGATAAAATGCGCGCGCAAGGGCGGGCGGGGCAAGCGCATTACATATTTTAACTCCTTTTTTTTAAAAGAGGTGGCGTTCCTTAAAACTTGTATAAGAGTCAGTGGTTACAATGACATGGTCAAGCACATGGATGCCAAGAAGTTTTCCTGCATCTACCAATCGCTTGGTAACAGTAAGGTCTTCGGCAGAGGGTTCAAGACCTCCGCTTGGGTGGTTGTGGACGAATATTACAGAAGCGGAATTTTTTAATATGGCTGTCCTAAAGCACTCCCTTGGGTGAATCAGGCTGGTGTTTAATGTGCCAATGCTGACTGTTTCCTTGCCGAGAATTCTGTTTTGGGTATCCAGGAAAAAGACGTAGAAATGTTCTTTTTTAGCTTTTCTGAAGTTCTTACACTTTGAGGCTATTTCCAAAGGGCTGTAAACGCCGTCCTTCATAGCCTTAACTTCCAAATTATTGCCTACATAATTCTTGGCTTTATCTTTCGCCTCAGTTTCACTTTCTGCTGTGAACTGATAGTTGATGTTGATTTGGTATTCCATAAAACTCCTTTTTGCTTACTTATTATGGCAAGCAAAAAACTCTGGAATGTTTTGGCAGTCAACGGGAGTAAAAACGATTTATGGCTTACGGCAGATAAAGAGGTTTTACCCTTGACCGGCCAAAAACCCAGAGTTACAATGGAAATCCCTAAGGAAGCAAAAAGTTTTTTGTATTTCAAAATTGTTTTTTATGAACATAGAAAAAGCCACCTTGTGAAGGATGGCTTAATTTTGTTTTGGGTTTAGACTTCAAAGTATTTTTTGATGTTTAAGTTGTAGGAGCCGCAACCCGGACAAGTTACTGTGTCCAGGTCTATAATTTCCTGCCTGCTGGCGCTCCAGCAATTTTGGCATTTTGGGCAGGTTATTAAGTATTGAAAGTAAGCTGTGAGTGTTTTTAGCATTGGTGTTATGTTAGTTGTTTAAAGAAAGTATTTTTGTTTTTGTTTGTATTTTTGCGTTTGTTTAGAGCTGTTGTTTAACAGCGATGTACGCCGAGACTTTTTTCCCGAAATCGTGATAGTCGCTGGAAGCCGGGTCTACAGAATTTCTCAACTCTAAAAAGTAGTTGATACTTCTCTGCAAGGACGCTTTGATGATATTTGACTTCATCTCGGTCGTTAGTTCCTGCTTGTTAACTGGCTTGTAATTTTTGTTAGCCATATTAACTCCTTTCTTTGCTTAATTATTATGGCGAAATAACACTGGCCGCAGGTTATGGCAGTCAACGGGATTAAAACCGATTTATGGCTCACGGCAGATAAAGAGGTTTTACCCTTGACCGGCCAAAAACGGCCAGTAAGATGAGAAACCATAAGAAAGCAAGACAAGTATTAAAAGCCGAAGGCAACATAAAAGAGCGGTATTAATAACCGCTCTACATTTTTAGAATTGTATTAAAATTTATAAATCAGGGTCGCCTATATAAATTTCTAAATTTACTACCTTACTGAAAATAGCTTAAGGCTGTTTAATATTACCAGTATTGCCATAATGGAGTCTGCCCCAATAGCCCATTGCAAATCCGCATGGCCGAGCAAGGCTAAAATCATAAACAAAGCTTTAATGCCGAGCGATACCCCAATGTTCTGCTTCATGGTCACAATAGCTTTTTTACCCAGCCTAATAGCATACGGGATGTTTAAAAGATTATTATTCATGAGAGCGACATCGGCAGTTTCAATTGCCACGTCGCTGCCGCCAGCCCCCATGGCAATACCTACAGTGGCTGTTGCTAAAGAGGGAGCGTCATTTACTCCATCGCCAACCATGGCCACGTGTTGGTAATGCTGTTTTAATTGTTCTACCTGCTTGACCTTTTCGTCAGGAAGCAGCGACGCGTGCACTTCTTCTATGCCTAGTTGCCTTGCCACATACCCGGCGGTATGTTCGTTGTCTCCGGTAACAATTACGGATTTGATTTTGTTCTTTTTAAGCTGTGAGATAGTATCTTCGGACTCGGGACGAATTTCATCGGCAATTGCCAAAGCTCCCATGACGTTTTTGCCCTCGCTTACTAGCACTGCCGTTTTGCCCTGTCTTTCCAAATGTTCTGTTTTTTCCAAAACTTCTTTTGTCGCATGACTTTCAGCTCCAATGAACTTTAAATTGCCGATGCAGTGGTCTTTGTCTTCGCAAACCAGGCAGTTTGCTTTGCCGCCTTTGCCGGCAAAATTTTGGTATGAGCGCATATCGTGTGCTGCAATACCTTTGCTTTCCGCAAAATCCATAATGCTCTTTGAGAGAGGGTGGGAAGAAAACTTCTCAATCCCCGCGGCGTCGGCAATCACCATCTCCTCGGCAAAGCCGTTAAAGGTGATAACCTCGGAAACGACCGGCTCGCCCAGAGTCAGTGTGCGGGTCTTGTCAAAAGCCACGGCCTTGATCTTGCTCAAAGCTTCCAAATACTTGCCGCCCTTAATGAGTATGCCCCGTTTGGAGGCGCCGCCAATTGCCGAGGCAATGGCAACTGGGGTCGAAATTACGAGAGAGCAAGGGCAGGCAATCACCAGCAGTACAAGCGCGCGATACAGCCAGTCCATAAATACCCCACCAAAGAACAACGGCGGAATAGTGGCCATTAGAAATGCAAGACCAACTACTGTCGGCGTATAGTATTTGGCAAACACGTCGATAAATTCCTGCGCCGGAGCCTTGGAACGCTGGGCTTTTTCCACCAGGCTGACTATTTTGGCGAAGGTGGAATCCTTGCTTTCTTTAATAGTGATTACTTCCAGGTAGCCGTTTTGGTTTAAAGTTCCAGCAAAGACCTCGTCCCCTGAATGTTTTTCCTTGGGCACCGGTTCTCCGGTAATAGTTGCTTCATCAACGGACGAGTTGCCGGTTGAGACCTTGCCGTCTAGCGGAACAAGGTCGCCTGGGCGGACTATGAATAAGTCATTAATTTTAACCTGCTCGATTGGCACGGTTTCCCCGTTTTTCAGGGTCGCAGTTCGGGGAGATTTTTTGATTAAGGCTTCCACGGCCCTGCGGGAGCGCTCTATACCAAACTCTTCAAAGAACTCAGCCAGAGAAAAGAAAAAGATGACCGCTGCAGCCTCTGAGAGCTGATTTATGTAAAGCGCACCAATGGCAGCGATGGTTACAAGAAAATCTATGTTTAAAAATCTTTGTTTAACCAAACCACGAACTGCCCCTAAGACTACAAAGTAGCCGCCGGCTATCATGGAAAGGATGTATAAAAAGTCTACTGCTTGTTTTGGAGTGTTAAGCCAATTTAACAGAAAGGCCAGCAGGAATAATCCCCCGGATATGTAAGTCAATAATTTTTTTGCTAATTTTTTGTTCATAATGTGAATTTAAATTACTTCATCAGGTTTTAGATGGCACTTTCTCGCCTCGTTCGGTTTTTCAATTTGTATAGTCGCATGCCCAATACCAAAGCGCTTTTGGACTTCTTCAGCGACGTTATGGCTAAGGTCGCCCGGCGGCATTTGAGGCATTACTAAATGAGCGGTCAGCGCGGTGTCCGCCGTTGTTACCGGCCAGATATGCAGGTCGTGTACGCTTTGAACTCCGGTGAGGCTTTCCAGATAGGCGCGAACCGCGGCTATGTCGATGCCGGACGGCACGGCTTGCAAAGAAAGCCTAATAGCGTCGCGGAACAGTCCCCAGGTGCTCCACACGATAGCGAAAGAGATGAGGATGCTTGCCAAAGGATCGGCCCACGCCACGCCGGTATAAAGAATAATAATGCCGGTTATTACTACGCCAGCGGACACTCCCGCATCAGCAGCCAGGTGCCAGAAGGCGCTGCGGATGTTTAGGTCTTTGCCCTTGGCAAGGAGATACGCCGCGAAAGAATTAATAAAGACGCCTATAGACGCAACAATGATTACGGTGCCGCCTTCGACCGGCGCAGGTGACATAAGCCGCTGGATTGCTTCCCATAAAATTGCGCCTGTGGCAATCAGAAGCAGCATGCCGTTTGCCAACGCGGCAAGAATGGTGGTAGAGCCGAGACCATAGGTGTAGCGCAGGCTTGGCGATCTTTTTGCCAGCGTGTACGCGCCCCATGCAAGTAGTAGCCCTATTACATCTCCTGTATTGTGCGCAGCGTCCGCAAGAAGGGCTGTTGAGTGGGCAAGAAGACCATAGGCAACTTCCACGGCTACAAAGCCGATATTTAAAACCGCCCCGATTGCAAAAGCGCGACCATAGGAAACTAAGTTATTATTGTCATTATAATGCTTGGTTGGGTCAGGCATGCATATCTAATTAATTTTTAAATTTAAAATTTTATTCTCATTAGGATTAGTATATTCGTAGCAGCCGTCGGTTGTTTTTTTGATTGGCTTAGCCGTATAGGACAGCTCTGTTTCATTAGGGTTCAAACTAACTACTGAATAATCTATGCCTTCTTGGTTTAATAATTTTTCACTTTTGCCGCTTTCTATTTCTTTTAAAATAATATATCTTCCTACGTTTGCTCCCATTGAACCACAGACGTAACTATTAAGGTCGTAGTCAGTGTAAATAACTTTGCTATAGGAGTCTGCAAATACGGCCCCATCGTACGCAAGATCCTCTAACGCTCCGCCTGTGGGGTTTATTGTATGGAAAGAATATTGGGTATATCCTCCGGAACCGCAGCTTGTGGGGTTGCCCAGTTTCGTGATAATTTTTTTATCATTTTTTGACCAAGCTAAGGGGAAATCAATCAACGTACAGCCTCCGGCTAAAGCTCTGTTTACCAGTAGCCTTTGATACCAGGAGCTTTGTTTGGGGTAAGAATATATTTTATTCGCATCTCCGGTTTTTAAATTTTTCACAACTATATTATATTTCCAATTTTGACATTGGCCATTGTCGGAGGCATTGTAACTATTAAGAGCCTTAATGCAATCGCTAATCTCAGCGTATACGGCACGGGTTTTGTCATGCGACAGAATCAGTGAAGTAACAATAAATCCGGAGGAGGGCGTAATATTAATGCCCTGGTCTTTGCGCTGGAGCTCCGGATCAAGATTAACAAAAGCAGCTTCAGCAGTTTGTTTCGTGCTTAGTTGAGATTGAGCGGCAGGACGCGGCTCGTCAGCAGTTTGTTTCGTGCTTAGTTGAGATTGAGCGGCAGGACGCGGCTCCTCTTTGCGAGAATTTTTATCTTTAAATATGTAAAAAGCAGCGATGAGGAATAAAGCAAATAAAACTGTTACAATGATTGCTTTTTTAGGTTCAAATTTTCCTGAGTGATTATGCATATTTAGTCTGCATTAAGAATTCCAACAACAGTTTTTTTATTAACCAATCGAATTTTAAACGAACCTTTTTTGTCGGCCGTAAAGCCCAGCGTGCTGTCGCGCAGTGGTTCGATATAGGTGTCGTAATTATAACCTTCTATTACAACCTGGTCCCGAATGGAGGCGGTAAAAGTAATGCTAACTCTCTGCCCTTGCCGGGCAGATATGGTTTTGGGCTCCGGCGATCCGGCGCCAACATTGATTTGAGCAGTAACGTCCGGGGCGGGCTGCTCGCCGACTTTCGGGAAAGCAGACCAGCCCGTTTCAGGAGAGAGGTTGCCAGAATTAGGTTGAGGGGTTTTATCATTCGGCGCGGGCTGGATTGTCCGCGAAGTGCTGGGTTGGGGAAGATCCTCGGTATGGCTTGGGGTATCGCTTTTATAAATGGTTGTTTGGTTCCTGCCTGGCCTTGTAAAAACATAAACAGCCCCGGCTGCTAACAGGAGGATTATTATAATGATAATTTTTTTCATATTATTTGTCCTTTTTTAACAACCGCTGTTGGATTGTCGGGTATAACTTTAATCCTAATATTAGCCCTACTATCAATGAAGGAATTATCTGCCACAAATTTATGGAGTTTTTTTCGCTGAAGCGCGGCTGAACGAGAAAACCCAAATCTTCATTTTTTCCTGAAACAGGGTCTTTAAATTTTAAGTCGATGTCAAAGTAATTTTCCTTGTTGAATATATATTCAAACTGAAATGCTCATCCCAAGAAAAATAAAAATGGATTGCGTTTTATTCATATGTTTTAGTGAAATTTAAGACAAAGTTAAACGGCAATTACCGTCTGGCAACCGCATTTGCAAGTGCCGTCCTCTTTTCTATGTTCGTGATTGCAATCAGGACATTTAACTGGCATATTTTCTCCTTTCTAAATTAATTTTATTAATCAGGAATTTTGTTATCCGCCGAACAAAAATGCCAACTGCTTAACCATATTTAAAGCCCAGTTAACGAATTGGGAAACAGGTCCTCGGTTTTCAGAAATAACCTGTGGCGCGCGTCCCAGAAATTTTATAGCCAGGTAGACGGCTAAAAAGAATAGCAGGGCAAAAACGATTGCGCCAACGGCTAAAAATGCCAGAATTTTCTTTCTGTTCCGCCGGATAAACAAGCGCAGCCGTTCGTCGTTTGGATATTCGCCTCTTGATCTAAAAAATTTTTCCAAGTGGTGGCCCATGGGTTTTGCCTAAAAATCAAATAGTTCGCCAAGAAGGCTTTTGCGTCGGCCGTGCTTGCCGTAATAACCGTAGCCACCGGGCTGGCCGTAAGACGGGTATGGCTGCTGCGCCGACGGCGGAGGCGTTTGTGAAGCCTTGCCGGATCCGGCGTTCGTTTCTTCCGTTCGCTCAATAATTTTGTCTAACTCCCCCCGATCAAGCCAAATTCCGCGGCATTTGGGGCAGTAATCAATTTCCACGCCTTGTCGTTCGGTCATTTGTAATTCACTCTCGTCAATTGGACATTTCATAATTCAATCCTTTCTTTAAATTAATAATTATTGTTTAAGCTGGAAATTTCCTATTTACTTTCCCCCAAAGTTACTGCCAATTTTTGCTCTTTTCCGTCCCGATAAACTGTTAAGAATATGATATCACCGGCATTGAAGTCTTTCAACGCCTTGGTGAGGCTGTTCTTAGGATCGATTTTAGCATCATTGAGCTTAAGGATGATGTCATTTTCTTTCACCCCCGCTTTTTCAGCGGGACTGCCGGCAACGACTGCCGCATCCTGCCCCCGAACAATAAGAGCGCCGTAGTCTTTAGGAAGATTTTCTTGCTTGGCAAGGCTTGGAGTAATCAATACGTAGCGGATGCCCAACACCGGCCGAGTGATCTTGCCCTTTTTTTGGAAGCTTGCAACTGCTTTGGAAGCATCGTTTGCCGGGATGGCAAAACCTACCAACTGGCCCTGTCTGTCAATTGCCGTATTAATGCCAATGACTTCTCCGGTAACGTTCAGCAGCGGCCCTCCGGAATTCCCGGGATTAATGGCCGCGTCAGTCTGGATAACGCCTTCGAGCTGTTCCGAGCTGCCGCTTCCGCCGGCGGTAATGCTTCTGCCGATGCCTGAGACGACGCCTGTGGTTACAGTATTTTGATATTGGCCGAGGGAGTTGCCAATTGCAATAACACGCTGCCCAATTTGCAGGTTAGCGGAATCTGCCAATTCAAGCTTAGGAACGTTTTTCGTCTCTACCTTGACTATAGCCAAATCATTAACCGGATCCCGGGCCAGGACCTTGGCGTCCAGACTAGTTCCGTCAGTAGTTATTACGGTATAGCTGGCCTGCTCATCAGCCACCACATGCTTATTGGTTAATATTAACCCGTCGCTGGTTATAAAAAATCCGGTGCCTGCGCCGACCTGCTGGATATTTGGTTCAGACGGGGTTTGCTGCGGCTGCTGATAAAAAGGAAAAAAGAAATCGTTTTCAAAAGGGTTCCTGCCGTAGCCGGGAATTTTACTCAAATCTTTTGACACTACGATTGACACTACTGCCGGACTGGCTTTTTTGACCACTTCGGTTGTCGCGGATTCTTCATTAAGTATGATGCTTTGTTTAACCTGCGGCTGCGCTGGAACAGTTGGGTCGTTAGGATGTATGTATTTCTGGAAAGCCGGAAGTCTGGAAGCGTAAATTGTTGCAGCAACCCCGCCCGCACTGCCAAACACCAAAGCGAATATTATACTCACAACCATAGTTCTAAATGACCAGCTTCTCATTACTTGGGTTTTAAGATCGTCGGTCAAAGGAGAATCTTCAAATTTTTTGTCATCGTGAGAAATCATATTTTCCTTAATTTTACCGCCTCTTTAAAAGCTTCACCAGCTTTAAACTTGGGCGTATTTAATTCAGGGATGGTAATTTTTTGGGAAGGATTGCGCGGGTTAACCCCGATCCTTGAAGCACGGTGGGAAACAGAAAACTGGCCAAAGCCGGAAATATTAACTTTTTCGCCTCCCCTCAGGACTTCATAAACCATTTGGATCAGGCTGTTTAAAAATCGTTCCGCCTCGGAATGGGTAACGGCCAGCTTGGCGGCCAGCTCTTCGGTAAGTTGAAGCTTGTTCATATATCGGCACTCCTTTCTTTAAGGTTAATAATTTTTTGGTTTGTAAAATTTATTTTCCTAGCGACAGCAGTTCGGCAAATTTTGAGTCGGAAAATTTGTAGTATGCATCCCTTCCGGAGACTTGCCCCCACCAGTCGCCGCCTTTCTTTATAAGCTGCAGTTCTATTGGCTGTCCGGCGCCTGAAGTTAAGCGGATAACATTTTTATTGGCGGCCTTTTGGAATTCCGTTATTTCATCGTTATTCAAAAATCCGTCCGCTACCAAGGGGTTGATTGCCATAAGAATTTTGTCGGAAACCGCCTGCTCCAGAACCTGTTTTTTTCCGCTGGCTTCGGCTTCTAATTTGCCGTCCTGATTTTTGGCGGCTGTTACAGTCTTGCCTCCTGCTATAAGCTCCGCTTTTTGAAATTGGTCTTTAGCTATATCCAATACTGTTTTGTTGCGCCAAGCAGATACGTCTTGCGAAAGCTCGGTGCTGATAAAACCGCCCGACATTATATAAGCGTTTCCCGAGTTGTGCTTTTTAGCATAAAAGCCGCTTGAAGCGCTGTTGCCGATCAGGAAGCTGGTTGTTTGCCCCTTTTGGCTTAGGGTCAGCAAGATTCCGTTTGCTTCGTCCAAGCCATAGCTCTTATGATTGCCGGAGTTTTTAGAAACCAAAAACTCAGCCTTTATCTTTCCTAGCTGGCCGAAAAAATCCTGAACTTCAGTTTGCGAAGCTTCGTAGCCGTCGACTTGCCATACATTGTCTTTTTTATTGAACTTTTTTTCTTCTCCGCCTTTTTTGATGGAGAAGCTCTCAACCGATTGGGAAGTAAAAGGCGAAAAATCAACCTCCGCATTTAAAACTGCTTTACCGCCTTGGGGCTTGAATCGTCCGCTTAAGGCCGGGAAAAAAGCTATCAGCAGCAGGACGCAAAATATTCCAGCTAAGATGATTAATGTTTTTTTGTTCATATGTTCGCATTTGAATAGTTAAGCCTTCTTAAATTCCTGCGGCGAATCAATCGGAATGAGCCGTAGGCCAAAGGCAGAATAATTGCCAGAGCCATATTGCCGTACTTTACCATTTGGACTTGAGTGCTGTTTTCAAATTGCAGGCGCCTTTCAGCTTTTTGCTTCAGTTGGATTCCCGCCAGGGATTCTTCCTGAGACAGCCAAGAAATTGCCTGTATGCCAAACGCTAAGTTTTCCGGAGAATTTTGCACGAATTCATCGCTTAAAAAATTGGAGCTGCCTACCGTTATTACGCGCGCTTTTTTACCGTTCGCGGAAGCATTCATGGATTCTATGCTGGCCGCCATAATTTTTTCTCCAAGGCCGGCCTGCGAGAATTCCTGATCGGGGTTAAGCGTTACGCTATCTGCTTTGCTGCCGGCGAACTTCGTGGTTGCGAAGAGCTTGGCGGCTGTAAAGCTTTTTTCTTTAAGCTTTGCGTCGTCAATCTGGATTGAGCTGGCCCATGGCAGCACCATGCTTCCAATTTTTGCCGTTACCGGCGATGATTGGCTGGCGGCTCCGGCTCTCAGCCAGAAAGGATAAGGCAAGACGTAGCCGAAGCCTCCGCCCCCTCCGCCGAAATTTACGTTTTCATTGGAGCGAAGGTCGTAGACCATGTCTTGTTTGACTTCCACCCCGTATTCTTTAAGAAAGTCGGAAAAGTTTTCGGCATTGGGAGCCGCAGTCATAAATTGTGGATTTACCGCCATGCCGTCTACAAACAGTAAAATAGAACCGCCGTTATCTAAAAAGCTCTTTATCATCGCCCTCGTTTGATCATCGATTTTTTGGGTAGGTCCAGCTATGACTAAAGTAGTGGAAGTTGCCGACAGGGGCGTAGTCGTGCTTAAAGCCTTGGAGGTGACCTCGAACTGTTTTTCCAGTTCTTGGTTTAAATAGCGGTATTCCGTTTCCGGATTTTTTTCTCCGTGTCCGGAAAGAAACACGACCTGTTTTTTATCTTCGGAGGTGAGTTTTTTTATATAGCTGGTCAGCTGGTATTCCAGATCAGAAGTATTTTGGATATACGGGATGACTTCTTTTTTGCCGGCATAGTTAATGGCTAGACCTAAAAAGCCCTTCTTAACCTGAAATTCTTCCTGGCCTATGACATTAAACTGAACTTCTCTTACACCGTCACTAGCCGCGGCCTGGGCGACTTCCGGATTGCCGGACGGGTCTTTGTAGGAAACCTGTAGGTTGCCTTTGGAAAACCGCTGGTAGTCGCGCAGCATATCTTTGGTATCGCGCAAAGACGGCTGCAATTGTGCGGGCAGCTGGCTGGAAGCATACAGGTTTACGTTTACCACGTCCGGCAGCTGTTTTAAAGCAGAGCGGGTCGCTTCGCTTAAGGTGTAGATCCGCCCTTGGGTCAAATCAATTCTTCCCGGAATGCGGCCGCCTACAACGTTGGTTAAAATCGCAGTGCCTATGAATAAGCTGACCCCCATTTTGTATGATCGGTAAATGGATCGCTGGTTCCCGAAGCGGCGCTTTAGAAGCTGCAAAAATGCCAGGCTTAAAAAGATGGCCATGGCCGACAAAAAATACCACAAGTCCCTAAGGTCTACTACGCCCCGGGCCATTGACTCAACGTGCGGGACAACAGCCAGCCTTTCAAACAGCCCCGCTAAAGACAGCGGCACGCTGTCGGTTACAAACTGGTAGCCGGCAATCACAAGAAAAAATCCGCTTGTCGCCGTCACCAGCAGGGCGGATATCGCGCTGGAAAAAAGAGAAGAAATAAAAATGCCCAAAGCCACGAGCACGCCTGCAAAAAACAGCGCGCCTATGTATTGTCCCGCAACCACCCCCCAGTCCAGACTGCCAAAGGAAGCAAAGCTTATGGCAATCGGGAAAATAAACAAAAGGCCAATGGCAACAAATACCAAGTTGCCCAAAAATTTTCCCGCAAGCAGCTCAATATCTTTGAGCGGATGCGTCAGCAGGAACTCCAGCGTGCCTTCGCTTTTTTCCTGCGAGACGCTGCCCATAGTTATGGCAGGGATGAGCAGCAGGGAAAGCCAAGGCAGATAGTCGAACAGTCCGCGCAGCGATGATTCTCCCACCAGCAGGGCGTTGCGGAAAAATAGGAATTCCCAGAGCAGCAAGAATACAGCCAAGGCAATATATGCCACGGGCAAATCAAACAGCGAGCGTAATTCTTTTTTGGTAATAATCCAAATGTTTTTTATTGTTTCCATAGAATTTAGTCCTTAGTGATTATGTGAAAAATATCCTCAAGGCTTTGTTCTTCCTGCGCCAGCTTCCAGATAATCCAGCGGTACTCCCGGCTAAGCCTTGAAATTTCCGGCTGCAGTTTTTGGGAATCCTCGACCATAAGCTTTCCCTGCATGCGGCTGGAGCCAAGCATTTTTACCTCTGCAAGCTGCGATCCGAAAGCTCGTTTTAATACGCTGTCTACTTCGCGGCCTTCAATATCCAGCATCAGCGTTTGCTTTTCGAGCGCTTTCTTCGCCAGCTCCTGCGGAGTGCCTGCGGCGACCAGCTTTCCCTTGTTGATTATAATCATTCGGCTGCAGACCGCGGAGGCTTCTTGCATTACGTGAGTGCTCATAATTATAGTATGGCGCTCTGCCAGCTTCCGTATCAAAGAACGAATTTCCGTGCGCTGGTTCGGGTCCAGGCCTTCAGTCGGCTCGTCCATAATTAAAATGTCCGGATGGTTTAAAAGCGCAATGGCAATGCCCACGCGCTGCTTATAGCCTTTGGAAAGCTCCGCTACCGGACGGTAGAACACGTCGTCTATTGCAACGGCTTTCACGGCAAAATCGAATGCTTCTTTTCTTTTGTTTTTGGGTACGTGCTTTAAGTCAGCGGATAATTCCAGAATTTCCGAAACCAGCATATTTTTATAGAGAGGATTGTTCTCCGGCAGATAGCCGATGCGGGACTGGGCAGCCGTTAAATCCGCCTCCAGCGCCTTGCCGCCAATGGTAATTGCGCCGCTGTCCGGCGAAAGAAACCCTGTAACCATGCGCATGGTAGTGGTCTTTCCGGCGCCGTTTGGGCCCAAAAAGCCTACGATCTCTCCCGCCTTGATTTCAAACGAAAGGTCGTCTACGGCTTTGATATTTCCAAAATTCTTGGTAAGATGGTCAACTTTTATCATGGTTTGTAAATTAATTTTTAGCGAAAAATTTTTTATGTATGAAATTATCAAGACTGATGCGCCCCCCGTTGTTTATTACCAAATAACCCGCCAAAGCTAACAAAATATAGTGGGGCCAGACCGCTTCTTTAAAGAAAATAACCGACAAAAGCATAAGGGTAAAAGTTATTAAAGTATTGAGCCGGGTTTGGAAGCCTAAGATTAGCGCTGTTCCGACCGCTACTTGAGCCAAGCCTGTGCCGAGGGAGATCAGCAGAGGATCGCTGGGAAACAGCCAGTTAATTTTGTTTAATCCGTAACGATTAACGATTTCAACTATAATAATCGGGTGCAGCAACTTAATTGTGATTGCCGGATAAAGAATTGAAATGCCGTAAGTCAGTCTAATAATTAAAATCTCCCATTGCTTGTATTTTTCCCTTAGTTTGTTTGCGCCTTTAAGCAAGTTGTCTAAAGACAGCCAGCCTCCGCCGAATATGATAAGCGCAATAAATTCTCCAAAGTAGTTGAAGTAAGTGAGAATATAGTCTTTGTAAATATACGTGGCGACGAGAATAATGAGGAGCGATATAACGCCCGCCATTTGGCTGAACAGTCCTACAGCCAGCAACGCTCCGGTTGTGTAAAGGAGTCCTTGCATCAAGCTGCCGACAGGAAAAGTCGAAAGGTAAATCTCAGGCCCCAGATAGACAAAATTTTTAGCAGAGAACAGCAAGGAAGCAGCAAGAGCCAGGCGCAGGAGCAGTTCGCTTAAACCCTCAAGCCGTAAAAGCTGCTTGTCCAGCCACAGGCCATGGCGGGAATGCTGAAACCAAAAGTAGAGCAAGAGAGCAATTACTGATCCTAAAGCCACTGAGAGAGCGACTCGGACATTGCCCGGGTTCTTAAGCGCATCTAAGACGTAAAGGCTGTAGTCGCGCATGCCCGCTTCAATGACTTCGGCCGGCAATACGTAATTTTCATGGGCAAGCGCTATTGCGGGGAACCCGACGATTGCAGGCAGGCTTAGCAGAATGTATTTGGTTTTGCTCATAAATAATTAATTTTGGCTTCCTTTGTCCCACTCTATTCCGCAGCTGGAGCAGAACCTGCCCTGGCTGGAAACATCTTTTTGGCAGTTCGGGCATTTTCTAGTTCCTTTTATATTCCCGCCGCATTGCTGGCAAAACTTTGCGCTGGCGTCGTTAGGGCTTCCTCATTTCGGGCAAGGCGTGCCCTGAACCTGCGGATAAGGCTGGTTGGGAGGAGGATAACCTCCATGCTTATAGCCGTGATGCCCCATGCCCATACTTCTTTTAAACATGTCTTCAAAAAATCCCATAAAACCCTTTCTACCAAACTTTTGGTGAATTATATTTTGAACCGATTGCTTTTTAATGCTAACCAATCTGGAAGCTCGCTGATTTGCCAGAATGCCTGGCCTTAGGAATAAAGGTCGATTGAGGGGAATAAACCAGCGAACTTCGAGGCTGTCAAGAATGCACACTAATCCATTCTTGCTAGAGGCTGCTTGCCGTAGTCGGCAGAATTTGTTTTTAAAAATTTTACGGTTAAGTATATTATCCACGCTAGTGTGAAAAGAACATATGCTTGCGGCCCGAGCATTTTTGTTATCGGCATGCCTATATTGTAAGAGACCAACCCCCAAACCAAGGCCCAGACAGCTACCCCCGCAATCATCCTTGCTGCAAAATTTTTAAAAGGCAGTTTTAATACTCCTGAGCCCGCTGAAATTAAAGAACTTAGGCCGGGGTGCGAATAAAAGACAAACAGCTTCAAGGGAGAAACATTATAGATTATTTTTTTGGCTTTTTCCAACGGATTATGCAATCCAAATTTCAGCAGGCTGCGATGGCCGCCGAGCCTTCCGAGCGCATAATTTACCAGGTGCGCAAGCAGGAAGCCGAGTATAACCACGGCGATGGAGATCAATATATTAGATTGGTTCTCTTTTGAAAAAGCCCACCCCGCAACTATTACTGTAGTGCCGGGAGCATACCAGTTGACCAACACCACTCCTTCTGCAATAGCGGCAAAAAATATTATCCAGTTTCCATAGAGCTTATAGTAAGCTTCGGCCGCGCTTATTAATCCAGCCTGCGAAGGCAAAGGCAAAAAGCGGGAGATGGAGATAAACGCAACCAAAACAACAAGCAAGCTTAGCGGCCAGCGGATTGAATAGATAAAATTTTTACTCCATAATTTTTTAAGCATACCTTAGGCTATTTACTGTTAAGAGCTTTGCGCAGGTCGCTCCAAAATACTTTGTGGATTCTGATAGTATCAAAAAGATGTTTTCTGACTAAATGTTTAACATCCGCTTTTGCTTCCTTACTGCATACAATGTGGCAATGGCGGAAGCGTAGATTAAAGTTTTTTCTGACAGGAGCAATTCTCTCATATTAATTAGCCAGCTGCTGGTCAATTATGGTTTTAAAAGCCGCGTAAGGCTGCGCTCCCACAACTCTGGTTCCTGTAATGGTTCCGTTAGATGCCGACTTGCCGATAAACCAAGTAGGAGTGCCTGAGACTCCTGCGGCAGCGCCATCGGCCGTATCCTTAGCCACTTCGTCTTTAAATTTTGCCGAATCCAAGCATTGCTGGAACTGGCTGGCGTTTAGTCCTAAGCTTTTAGCTATGACTGGCAGCTGGTCTAAGGCCAGGCCCGTGCCGTTGGAAGTTGTTTTGGTAAATATCTGGTCGTGGAATTTATAATAAACTGCATCTCCGCCCTGGGTTCTTGCGCACTCGGCAGCCTCCGCTTCTTTTTGGGCATTTTGATGGAACGACAAGGGGAAATCTCTGTATACCAGCTTAGCTTTGCCCGTATCAATGTAGTCTTTTTTCAGGTTCGGCAGCACGTCGGTAAACGAGCGTTTGCAAAAGGGGCATTCGTAATCGGAGAATTCTATAATCGTGAGCGGCGCATTTTTGTCGCCGAGGACTGGGTCGTTATCCTGCGAGACTTGGGCCGGACCTGCGTCGGGCTGGGCAGCCGTTGGGGCCGCAGGCGCTTGCGGAGCTTGATTATTTTTTTGCTGGACGATTCCCGCGAGAGCGCTGCTTTTGCTTATAAGCATTTTGCCGGAGTACGTAATAGAACCAGCGATAATTAAGCTGCTCAGAATTATGGCTCCGGACAGAAGATAAGCCTGCTTATCAACGGCAGTTTTTTTTACGTGGCTTGGTTCGCTCTCAGGCTTGCCGGCGTCTTCCTTGGCTGCTTCATGGTGGGAGTGGTGTGCATGTTCGTTATGTGGTTCCATAGTTTTTGTCTTTGCCTAACAAATTAATTAATAAATTAAAAAACCGGCACATGTTTTCAACGGAAAAATTAAAAAATTCCGCAATGAAAAATGCCGGTTGTATTAAGCGTTGTAAATTTTGGGATGCAGAATCCCCGACGAGAAAGCTTGGGCTAAATAATTATAAAAGTTAGCCATGCCGTGCTTGGCGTAGTAGGCGGACAAGGCTGAAATTTTTCTTGCAAAAATTGTGGTTGCAAAAGCTGCGAGCAAGAATAATCCCGCAAAGGCCGCAGCAAATGCGCTTGCTTGGCTAAATAGGGTGGATGCGTTTTGTATAATTTCGTGCGCTATTTTATGGGTTTTGCTGTGTAAGACGCAGCATGCGGGCTGGTTTTTGTTGTCAAAGTGGTTGGAAACGGAAGAAGCTGAATCAGCCGCTAAGCTTTTATTACTCACTAAAAAACCGCAAAAAATAATAAAAACCGCTAAGATTAGCAGAAAAATAAACGAACCGAAAATTTTAAACTTTCTGGTAGTCAGGCGCATATAATGATTATAACATAAATTGAGGAATCACTGAAAATTGTCAACTACTAGTTGTGGAAAAAATCTTTGACTGATACTCCGGCTTTTGGTATCTTAAAGAGGCATAAAAATTTAAACCAAATTTTCGGGGCATTGCCGTTAATATTGTTATTTTTTATTTGATCATTGCCGACCGGAGAAATGGCTTAACTTGCGCGAGGGAACAAGTGAAGGAAACATATACAAATTTTTGATTACTCAAAACTTAAACGCAATAACAAAATTGTTTTTCAAAAACTTAATAGAATTAAAACTCCTAAGTCCGAGTCCGGCTTAAAGGCGTTTGCAAAGAAACACCCCAGCGCTATCCTTATAACCTTAGTTACTCTGATTGTTGCTGGTTTTAATTTTGCCTATTTTAATAATCGTTCTTCAGGCAAAACAGAACCTACAGGACAAGTGCTTGGAGCTTCTAATACAAAAGCCGAAGCGGCTCCATCATCGGGCAGCTTGTTTATCCCGACCGCTCAAGCGGCCGGGCTTCAGGACAACGATACTTCAGACAAAAAACCATTTGAGTACGAAGTGGAGGGCGGCGATACTGTTTCCGGCATTGCTGAAAAATACAACTTAAACATTAATACCATCCTTTGGGCGAACAATTTAACAGCCAAAAGTATTATAAGGCCCGGCCGGAAGTTAGTCCTGCTGCCGGTTGACGGCGTGCTCTATACCATCAAAAAAGGCGACACCATAGGTAAAGTTGCCGCGCTACATGAGAGCAATACGCAGAAAATTATGGATTATAACGACATCGCCGATACCACTAAGATTCATGCGGGTGACGCTATTATTATTCCAGACGGCAAACCTTTGCCGCCTCCAGCTCCTAAAATTGCCAAAAATGCGCAGCGCCAAGCAGGGGAAAATATGAACAATGCACCAACGACCGCCGTAGCTCCCGGCTCATCGGCAGTTACTTCTCTAGTTTGGCCGACCACCACAAAAAATTTAAGCCAGGGATATTCTTCCAGCCACCGGGGATTTGATATAGCTAATGGCGGCAAACCGCCAATTCTGGCTGCCCTCAGCGGTACGGTGGAATTCGCCGGCGAATCCGGGGACTGGGGCAAGACTATGGTCATTCGCAGCGACGACGGGGCAATCATCACGCGCTATTCGCACGCTTCTCAGCTCGATGTCCAAGCCGGGCAATACGTAAATGCCGGAGACCCCATAGGTATTGTAGGTAACACCGGCCACGTACATGGCAAAACAGGTCTCCATCTAGACTTTCGGGTTTACAAGAATGGGGTTGCAGTCAATCCAAAAAGTATGTTGCAATAATATTTATAAACCTAACGCTCTAAATTTAATTAAAAACAGGCGGCACCGCCTGTTTTTCAAATTATTTGAAATAAATAGCCAGTTTTAGTGTATATAATAAGTAGAGATGGAACGACAACCTACTGACAAAATTCTAAAAGACAGTATACTGACACCAATTGAAGACGGCAAAGTGAAAATGCGTCCGCGTTGGTATTTTTTTGTTCTGGCCACTTTGTATTTAGTAGGCGTCATATTGTGGATTTTATTTTTACTATACCTTGTCAGTTTCATTATATTTATTTTAGATCAAAACAGCATCTGGTTTTTGCCAGGGTTTGGTTTTAGAGGAATACATGAATTTTTAACATCCCTGCCATGGATTTTAATATTTTTAGCGATACCCTTAATTATTATTTTGGAAATTTTAGTAAAAAGATATTCATTTGTTTACCGCCGTCCGTTAATATATTCAATAATTGGAATTGTTGCATTTTCCATGATTGGGGGATTTGTGGTAGCCATGACGCCGTTTCATAATGGATTGTTGGGTCAAGCCGAAAAAAAACGTTTGCCTTTTGCAGGGGGATTATATCGCTATTATGGAATACCGAACAAACGCAATTTAGTGATAGGAAATATTACTAAAATTACAAATAACGAATATCATATTAAGGGAACCCGAGGCGAAATTACTAATATACTAGTTAAGCCCCAAATGCACTTTTCTTCAGGAATGAATTTTGTCGTAGGAGATAAAATTATTGTATTTGGAAAATTTGAGGGTGATGCCATAGAGGCATTTGGAATAAAAAAAATTAATAATCATAACCAACCTCCTTTTCCAATGCAAGACTCGCGTTAAATATATTATGGGGGAAAGCTGGGTGCTAGAGGCTAGTATTAAGTGAATATGTGCTGTAGAGTATATTTGATTTTGCTCATAAAACATCCTAAATAGCTTTTTCTCCCCGCACAGTATATCCTACTTTGGCAATTATGCCAGTAATAGCGTCTTGGCTTATTTTTTCCGGATCAAACTTCACTTGGGTTTCCTGTCTAGCGTAATTGGTATTGGCTTCCATTATTCTTTCCGTATCTTCTAATTCTCCATCGATGTTCATAGCGCAAGAAGTGCAGTGCATGCCAGAAATTTTAAATACTTTAGTTTCTATCATAGTTATATTACATTAATGACTCCTCGATACATGCCCATGCTGCACATAAAGGTTAGCGGACCTTTTTGGGTAGGTGCCGTAAAAGTGACCGTATCTGAATTCCCCAAAGGAACAATTTTTTGGACACCCAGCTTAGGGATAGTAAATGCTTGCGTGCAGCCTTGCCCACCGTTATTTACAAGTTTAAGCGTGACCTGAGAACCCGCCTTCACAGTTAAAGTATTCGGAGTATAGCCATATGATCCTATAGTTACTGTTGCTTCAGAAACAGCATTAGTCGCTTGATTTGCAGCAACGCTGGTGCTGTCATCATCACAATAGGCAATGGTGCAGAAAGCACTCTTTGCCATATTGCCAAAAGTATTTTGACTGCCTGTTAAAGCAATTGCGCCGTTTATGTTAAATAGGGCGAGCAAGATAATAGCCCATGCTGCCAGCTTCATAAACTTTCTGTGCCAAGCATCTCCAAGCTTACTTGCAAAGTAACCCAAAATAAAGAATATGGGCGACGTTCCAAGGATAAAGGCAAACATAATCGCCATACCTAAAAGCGGACTGCCAGAAGCAATAGCCAATGCCATCATAGCTTGGGTTATGCCGCAGGGCAGAAACACAGTAAATGCTCCTAAGATCGCGGGCGCAAATACTTGCTTACTCTTTGATTGGTTCCTTACCAGCCTCATTAGGAATTTAGGGGGCTGGATAATAAAATAGCGAAAGATTGGGTGGACGTTTAAGATAGACAGCGCAGTGCCGAGCATAAAAAATCCTACGGCAAACTGCATAAATACTTTGAGGTCTAGCGAAAGTTGAAACAGTGAACCAAACCAACCCAGCAGTAATCCTAAAAGTGTATACACAACTAATTTAGAAGTGAGGAATGCGAGAATGGGCAAAGCATTCCCGCCATTTTTAATCTTTTCTTTCAATTTTTCTTCTTCCCTTTGGGCTATGGTAGTAGCCAGCAAACCGCCTTGCACGGCAAGACAGGTTAAGCCGCCCGTAAAAAGTCCTGTAGAAAAAATAGCTAGCAAATTTGTGTTTGTCATATAAGTAATTATAGCAAAAATTACATGGCTAAGGGTTCTGGCGATTTATTTACGTTTGCTTTAATAAATTTCAATATTTTGGCTTCCTCAGAGACTTCCATTTTTTCCAGTCTTGTCCATGAAGCCCCAACCGGTATAGAAATAACCAAATATTGGTATTAGCAGTGAGAAAAGCAGTGCGGAGATGATAATTGATGGTTGTTTTTTCATGCGTTTGATTTATCGGGTAAACTATTGCAGCTTTTCCGGCCCCACGGCCCGGTCGTACCTCCGGCCATCAAACATGATGGTTGGGATTTTGATGGTCTGGATTGTATTTTCCACCACGTCTTTCTGTCGATCCAGGCTATCTTTCACCTGGCCTGACCTTGCGGCTTCCTTAATCTGCTGTAACTGGGTTTCGGAATAACCCATTTCTTTCAGCCACGAAAGCAGTAAGTTCTCCGTTTCCTGCTCAGTGTAAGCCACATTGATTTTTTCCTGGAAGTAAATGCCGTCTGCGTCTTTGCCCGTAAATACTTTTTCTAATATTTGCCAGTCAGCCGGAACAGTTGTATCTAGAGGATAGAGCTTTACGGCTTCGGTGTAGGACGCGATAAGCCTTGAGTGGGGAAAGCGGTAGCCGTTCTCGTTTCTTGAATCAGGAATGGGATAGACCAGGTAAGTCAGGTTATACCTGTCGGCAAACCCCGTCTGCTTGATGTTGCCAAACAGCTTGGCGCAAAACTTACAGCCCGGGTCAATGATTTCCAGAGCCGTGGGCTTGGCCGGGTCATACGGGTTATAGTAGGTATTGGTTTGGGAAACAAATTCCTTTGCGTCCCAAGTTTTCAGCCGGTTTGGTATCCTGCTGACAGTCTGGCCAAAGGTCGTTACTCCATCGGTTGCCCAGGTTATGACCTGGCCGGTTTTGAGCGATGCCCAAAATCCCGGCTTGCCGGTATTGATGCCACACGCCTCGCCTCCAAGGGAACAGGATTCGGCGTTGTTGGGGTTGCAGGTGTCGTAGACAAACAGGTTAAGCCCGCTGTTGACGACGATAACCAGGCTCCAAATGCTCAGCGCGACAAACAGAACAGACAGCGCGCCTATCCAGCGGTCCAGAAAGCGGGCCAGCCGCGGTTTGGTTACCACCAGGCGGCCCAGCAGCCTGCTCTTCATCTCCTCCTGGAAATTGATGTCGCAGGGTTTGAGCCTTATCTTTTTCCATACGCACTGCCACGCCCGTTTGGCGAGCTCACGGTAGCTGGCAGAAAAGATGCCCAGAATAGCAAAAATAATGAACGCTGCAATGCAAAACATAAATTAGGTGTTGTTAATAATTTTTTCAAGCACGTCCGCGAAGGTTTCCGCTTCTTTTTTGGTGCTGTGGAGCCCTAAAGAAACCCGAAGCAGCGGCGGATAGTTTTGTTGGTTCTTGAGGTAATAGTGGCAGCAGAAGTAGCCGCTGCGCACCATAATGTTTTGGGCGGACAGGTATATGGCCAGGCGGTGGGCGTCTATTTTTTCCGAGTAAAAGCTTAAGATTGGGCTGGCTGATTGGTTAATGAGCCGGACTGAACCCAGGGCCGACAATTTGCCAAACAGGTATTGGGAGAGCTGCGCCTGGTGCACACTTTGGTCCATGCCTTCGGGCTTGTAACCTAAAAGCCACTTTAAGGCGGCAGAAAGCCCGGCGATTCCGGCAAAGTCCTGCAGGCCAGGCTCCAGCCTCGCGGGCAGGTCTTCTGCGACAGTAACCAGGCTGTATTCTTGTTCAAGCACGTCTTCTACCATGCCGCCGCCAATGAACTGGACGTCCAGTTCTTCCAGCAAGCTTTTCCTTATTACCATAACACCCAGGCTGGGGCCATACAGCTTGTGGCCGGAAAATGCCAGGGCGTCAAAGTCGATGCCGCGCACCAGCTCCCTGTCGTGGCCAAGCGACTGGGCGGCGTCAAGAATCAAGATGCCGCCGCTGGAATGGACATCTTCGGCAATATTTTTCCCGTTGCGCAGAATCCTACCGTCAATGTTGGAGGTGGTGTTCAGCACTACCACGCTGCCCTTAATATCATCTAGACTATATTCCAAACTGCCATCTGGAATTCGCTTGAGCACTGCTCGAGGCACGCCCAGCCTCTTGGCAGCTGTCATAGTAGGAAGGAACACTGAATTATGCTCGATTTCTGAAGTGATAACCCTCTCAAAACGCCTAGGCAGCTGACTGAGTATCAGGTTAATGCCATAAGTGGTATTTAGAGTAAAGGCCACAGCATAATCCGAGGCTGGCTTTCCGACTAGGCTTAGAACCTGCTTTCTGGTCTCCTCAATCATCCGGTCAACTTTTATACCCCACTCATATTTTACCCGGCCGCCGCACGCGTTGTAGTTGTGGAAGTAGTCAGTCATGGCATCAATCACGGACTGCGGGCGCAAGGTCTGGCAGGCTGAATCTAAGTACACGGCTTTGCTGTCCATGTATTCAAAATCAGGCGTCGCCTTTGTAATATTCGGCTGGTGTTTGTCGAAGAATCCCATAATTATGATTGTGCGTTTTCCTGAAGGATTTTATCTATCTTTTCCTTAAGAACCTCATACCGCTGGACTCCGGGTAGCATTTCCCCGTTAAAGAAGAAGGTGGGCGTGGAATTAACATTTAAGGCATTGCCGTCAGCCACATCCCTTTGTATCATTGGCATAAATTGTTCGTCCTTTATGGACTGGTTAAATTTTGCCCCATCAAGGCTTAATTCCGAGGCGTATCCCTTGAACATCTCCACAGCCTTATTCTGGCTGACCGAGCGCTGGTCGCTGCCCCACGCGTCCTGGTTTTCGAACAGCTTGTCCTGCATCTCCCAATACTTGCCCTGCTCGCCGGCAGCGGCAGCGGCCAAAGCGGCAACTTTGCTGTTTTTGTGGCTGGGCAGGGGGAAGTAGCGCTGCACAAAGTTGATTTTATCGCCGTACTCCGCGCGCAGCCGCTTGGTAACCGGATGTGCTGCCCGGCAGGCCTCGCACTGGAAATCAAGGAATTCCACCAAAGTGACTTTGGAATCTTTGTTACCCCAGGCGTAACTGTCCTCGCGGATTAATTTGCCGG
>JAJYWK010000044.1 GCA_021791515.1 bacterium
GATGAGTTCATACATACATCTTGTACCGGGAGGAGTCAACGAGAACTCCTTGCAGTCAATCGCAGACGCGTTTTGCCATCCCAAGCAGGACAGCAGGAAAACCAACAAGATTGCCCTTTTCATAGCGCAATCCTCCTTTTCGCTTAAAGCTTACCATTATGCCTGAAAATATGGAAGTTGTAAAGAGTTATAGAAATTAAAAAAGTACTCTTAAACAAGAGTACTTTTTTAATTTAAGTTGAGTTTATGGGGCTATGAGGTCTTTGGGAGGAGGGCAATCTAGATAATTTACCGTAATACCACCAGTTGGGGGAGGGGTATTAGGATCACATCCTGTGTAATGTATCACACTCCCGCTCTCGCCGGTATTTTCAAAGTTAAAGCTTGGTAGGGTTACGGAAGTTCCAGGGGTAACTGTCTGGGAACCTCCACCCGTGGTGGTTAAAACAGGAGCGGGACAATGTTTGGGCCATGTCTGGCCATCAGCGGTTAAAATATAATTTCCATCTACTAATCCTTGAGTATTACCAATGGCAGGCACAGAGCCAACTCCATTATCTATGTTTACACTAGAACAGTTAGCCGTAGACCAAGCCAAAGTAGCATTACCATCACAGGAGAAAGTATTTATGGCGCAGGCGGAAGGACGGGTGACGGTAAGAGTGGAATTTAAAGACACAACCGTGCCTACGGTTTCTACTGCTGAATCAGAAGTTAAAGTTAAAGTATAAGCGCCGGCCGGCCAGGTGGAGGCATCTATGGTAGTTCCTGTAAAGCCGTTAACAAACCCTAAAGGGGTACCGTCGTAATTTACCGCTCCGGCCGCAACCTGGTTGTCCCAGGTGACCGGAGAATTCCAGGCATCGCTCACCATGGTTTGACCCAAACTGTTAGTAATTACCCATGACAGAGTGGTGGCACGGAAACCAAAACCGTCTACGCACTTAAACGCCGTATGGCCGGAAGCGTTAATAAAAATAGTGGACGGATTGTCAAAAGTCTGCGAGCTTGGAGTAATGCCGGTTAAAGTGTTGGCCACCGAAGGCTCCGATGGACTGCAAGCGGCTAAGGCTGTAGGGGTTTGCGTTAGAAACATCCCGCTGGCCGCCGCCAGTACGACTATCAGGAATAAGTACGCCGATTTATGAAAAAAAAACTTCATAATGCTATCAATTAATTATTTTCCTGCAACATAAGTTAAATTTATCTGGCTGCCGTTATCTTTAGGCATAATAGTCACAACAAGACTGGCCTTATCTTTTTTAAATACCAAGGCGGTAATGTTGTTTGTGGTTTCGGAGGTAATTAGTTGCCAGCCTTGTTTAGGGTCGGTAAGAGTATTGCGGTATAATCCGGCTAAACTATCCGGCTGGTCAGTAGTGCGGATATCCACAATTTTCTGGTTTTGTCCGGAAGCTACTATGGTGTCTTCCGCGCGGATAACTTCCATTTGCCCTACGCTTAAAGCCAGTTCTTTGGGGAAGCCTTCGGGGTACTGGCCTTGCGGCAAAGCCTTAAATTCGTAGCCTTTGGGCAGTGTGTTATACACTTTTGGCCTGTTTAGCAACGGGCGGTTTTTTGCCAGCCAGTACCAAGCCAGCAGAGCTATAACCAAAAGTACCAAAACGGCTATTACCCGATAGATTTTTTGGTATTTTTGGGGTTGCTGCGGTGTATTATCCACCTGATTTGCCTGAATGGGAGGCCTGTCCATAAATTTTTTTATTGGTTTCATTAAACTTGATTATTTATTCTATTATACCCCAATTATAAAAATTCTCAAAATTTAAAATATCCGGTTATCCACCGCCTAACTTTTTACAATTTTCTCAATAAAAATCAAAATAAACAGGCCCGGGGGATGTTTAAACGCTTTCCGATTGGGTCATAGTAAAAGCTATAAATTAAGACTTGCTTTAATTTTTGTTTATTTTTTTTATAACTCGAATTAAATCTTTAATATTATAGACCTCTTGCAAAATAACTCCGTAAAAAGATATTTCCTCCCCCACCCCAGGGCACTTAGATTGGTATTCGTTCCAGCGTCCTGAAGTTGGAGAGGAAGCACACGGATTTAAAAATTGCGGAATAATGTTCTTTTAAATTTCGATACTTGTTAGAGAGGATTTTAAACTTCTTAAGGTTGGCAATGTTGTTTTCCACCGGTATTCTGGCCTTGGCTTTCCTGGTATTCATGATTTTTTCCGATCTCGTAAGCTCTTTTTTGGCCCTGGTCCTCTTAATGGGCAGGACAATATCAGCCAGCGGATAATCGTCATTGGCTCCCTGATACCCCAAGTCCATCCTGGCCTTAATCTGCGGGTTAGCTTCCAGCCATTCTCCAACCCCGGTGGTTTTAAAATACTTGTAATCGTGGGTTCTGCCCTGGGGAGGAGTCGGCCACGTGCAGGATAATTTTCTGCTTAGTGGAAACAATTTGTTCCTTTAAGGTAAAGTCTTTCTTTTTGCCGCTGTGATGCTTCTTTCTGGTTTGTCTCTTTTGGGGGCGGTTAATCCTTTGCTCGATGGCATCGACGAGAACTTCATCGAGGTCGGGGAAAACTTCCTTCAACTCCTCAAGGGTGCTGATTCTCTTGCCTCCGCGCCTGACGATAATTTTTTTACCCAAGATTTTACTCATTTCCTTAACAATACGACAAATAGTTGACTCGTCCACGCCGAACAGGTATTCCAACAGCACATACGTCGGGTAGAGCTTGGCGTAAACGCAGTAGACTAAAAGCCTGTTTTCTAAATCGGGGAGCTTTAACTTACTGCCGCCGCCGACTTTCCTCGTTCGTTCCTGTTTAAGGGTTTGCCGGCGCAATTCTTCCCAGTCCGCCTTAATAGTTTCGGCCATACTGATGAATTCCGCCACTTTAAAACCGGTAAAAGATTGAAAATGTCTAGGCCTAAGGGCCAAAGAATTAAATCTCATCATAAATTTTGTTTTAGTTTTTGTTTTTTACTTATCTCTTATCCCTATTTTAAGCCATAATCATTAAAATGTTAAGTTATTTTGCAAGAGGTCTTATGTAGTTAATCTCCACGGCCGTTAGGCCGTGGAGATTAACTAAAAACACTCAATTAAAAAAATTTTAAAAAACTTTTTTGCTTCAATTCCAAAGCTTTGGCTGTCACCTTTTTGGCTCTTAAAGGGTTAAGTTCATTTCCTTTATTTACAGGCACAATATGGACATGAGCATGATTAACGCCAAAACCTTCTATAGCTAAGCCAATTCGTTTAGCCTTGGAAGCCTTTTTTAAAATTGGCACAAATTTTTTTACTAAAAGAACTAACTTATTATATAAAGGTTTTGGTAAACCAAAAATGTCTGAAAAATGTTTCTTGGGTATTAGTAATAAATGTCCTGGATTTATTGGTTTTATATCTAAAAGAAGCAAAAAATCCTTGTTTTGCCAAACTTTTCTGTCCTGCTTATCATCCTTAATAATTTTGCAGAAAATACATTTCATAACAAAATATTAGCATACATAAAGCATAAAAAAAAGGAATAACCACAGGCTGATGGGTTATTCCCCAAAGAATGACAGAGCTTGTAAATGCCGCTGAATCCTTTGATTAAATGTGTCTCTGATGCCCTGCTGAGCATAATACTCACGCAGGTGCAGTAAAGATAGATTAGGTTTGTTAGTAGGCAAGTGCCTACTATGCTGTACATTTCCAACCTTCAGTCAGTAATAAATAAAAAGAAGCTCGGACGGATGCTTGGAGCGTTTTCTGGTTAGACAAACGACAAACATCCGGCCGGGCCGATGGGAAACTTCTTCTTGAAGGTTTGTACCTTAAATTACCCGTTAGAGAGTTAAATCCTACGCAAATGGATTTGACAGCCGTATTTTGGCTCTTGCAATATTAATTTACAAGAATATACTATTAGCGCGTGACAAAAGGAGGCACTTATGAGCCTTCCAAGCCGCTTTAACGCTTGGATTACCCTCAATAGGGCTTGCAATCTTAGGTGTAAATGGTGCTATGCAGCGGCATCACAGTTTACCCCAGCTTTGAACATGAGCACGGATACGTTTTTGCAAATCGTGACCTTGCTCTCTGGCCTGCCAATTGGGCGTGTTATGCTCATTGGCGGAGAACCGACCATTCACCCCAACTTTCTTGAAGCGGTGAGAACCCTCAAAAAAGCCGGGATGGATGTGGCTGTATTATCCAACTCCATCAAGTTTGAGGACAACAATTTCCTTAAGCAAACCATTGAGGCAGGAGTCTCGGGAATCATGACATCTATCAAAGGTGGTAATGCTTCGGACTATCTGCAAGGAACCGGCTCGCCCTCAGCATTTACAAAAGTAATGCGGGCAATTAGCAACATCGAAGCATCGGGGACGCCACATGAGGTTTCGGTTACCGTATGCGAAAGCACCATGAAAAGCTTTGCCGACATAATCGAAACGGTGAAGACTAGCTGGGCGCGTCGTTTTTTGGTTGATACAGAGCGACCGGTCCTGCTGAGCGGAGGGCTAAAACCAGGGAACTTCCCTGACTGTGCCAAAATTGCAGCCTTCTTAATGTCCACCTACCCAGCACTGGTTCAATCCGGCCTGAACTTCAGCATTAAAGTATCCATACCATTTTGTCACTTTCCGCCAAGCTTCATTCGACAGATGCGGGAAGACAACCACCTAGCTTCCGGTTGCCAGATGATCAATGGCAGCGGCCTAATCTTCGATCCAGCCGGCAAACTCCTGGCTTGCAACCATTTGTGCGAAAACCCGCTAGGAACTCTGGGTCTTGATTTCTCAGACGGGGAGGGATACTATGCATTTAGAAACCGCCCAGACCTAACAGGCTTCTACAAACGGATGGGCACCTGCCCAGACCAACGCTGCGTAGAATGCGAGCATTGGACTCTCTGCGGCGGCGGCTGCAAACTGCACTGGCTCTGTGCCGGTGCCAATGAATTGCTTGGCCAATACTCAGAGAAAGGAGGTAAACCATGACCGCTCAAGAGCTGTTTGACCTTGAGTTCAAAGGCGAAGCGCTCGAAGCTCCGGCCCCGGTGGTCGGATGCAAGGCGCAAGGCGAAGCGGCTGAGATGATTTGTGGCGACTGCGAAGAGTAGCCCCCGCGAATCAACCGGACGGGGCAGTTATCGCCCCGCTATATATTTTATATGCTAATTTTAATTGCATGTTGACTTTCAAATATCACAAATCAATAGACAAAAGATGCTGGCACAGACTAATTCTGGCCAAATCAATGTTTGGCAGAAAATTTCCCTCGGCTTACAAGATTACTTCGAGAAATTCTGAAGAAGCCAAATCAAGATTGTCGGAATTCTCAAATATATGGAAGCCTGTTGAAAAACAACTTTTAAAGGGGCTTGCAAAAATTTACAGCAAAGCAAAAATTCCAACCTATATAAACTGTTATTTAAACACCAGCCCATATTCAATGGATGATTACCAAAAAGGTTATATCAGTATTACGGCCAGACTTAAAAATCCTAAAAAAATAAGAGAAATAATAATCCACGAGCTGGCGCATTTTTTATTTAGACAAGCTTACGCTAAATATGCTTTAAAAATCGGGTATACAAAAAAACAACTGGAAAATCTAAAAGAAATTCTTACTGTACTGCATAAGCCAACGTTGGGATTAAATGATGCGGGGTACGACATTCATAAAACGCAAAGAACCATGGCATTAAAACTATGGGAACAACGTAATAATCTTGAGCAAGTTATTTTTAACTTAAAAAATATTATTTGAGAAAAAAGTAAAAAA
>JAJYWK010000018.1 GCA_021791515.1 bacterium
GATGATAAAAATACAATCAACGGACCAAATTTTTTTTGCATACTTTAGAGAATTAGAAAATTAGAAATACAGAGAATTAGTACTTGGTCTGAGAATTTTTCATTTTTGACACCAAACTCGTTAGCATTTTTTGGATTTCCAAGTTCAACTTTTCAATTTTTGCATAATTAACCTTAGAATACTCGCGCTTGGCAATGATCAAATGAGTTTCAAGTTCTGTTGATGAACCATAAGCTATATTTAAAAATCGTATAAACTCAATTTTATGATTTCTTCCCCAACCCTCTGCTATGTTTGCCGGTATAGAAATCGCGGACCTGACCATTTGAGAAATTAAAATAAACTGTTCGCTTTTTGGCAATTGCTTAGCAACTTTATAGACTTCACTCACTAATTCTATTGCTCTCTGCCAAACCACTAATTCTTTATAAGTATTGATTTTCACTTCTTTAGCTCTAATTCTCTAACTCTCTGTATATCTAACTTAATCTGCTGTTTTAATGCTTCTTCATTCTTAAACTTCTTAAACGGGCGGATATACCTATATAAATATATATTTAAATACTTACCATATAAATTCCCCTTAAACCCTATTAAGTGCGCTTCGATTTTTGGCAGATAATATTTATCCATCGGCCCGATGACAATCCCGGCTTTATAGATTTTTACATTTTCCCCTCTCCCTTGAGGGAGAGGGTGGGGTGAGGGGATATTTGATTCTATTTTCGCTACACCCGCCCACACTCCTAATTTGACTTTCAACCTTCTCCTAGAAAAATCCCGCCTGTCTAAATTGGCGGTAGGAAAGCCCAATTTCTGACCATACCCCTCGCCATGTATAACTTTGCCAATAATTTCTAACATAAACTAATTTTTTTGAATTCCGCGATAAGGCATGCCAAAAAAATTTTGTCCAATATTTTTTTCCGCCTGGCTTCTAGCCTCCCGACTTATATACTCCAGCACCGCATCACCCTTAATAAACTGTATACCGCCCTCGTAAATTTTACATGGCATCATCTCAAAACGAAAATCCGTAACACCTTCAATATCTTTAACCTTTAAAACTGCATCCTGATGTTGGGCAAAAACCTTTTGAACCTGCGGATAAAATGGCAACTCTTCGCAGGCTAAAAAATGCTCGCGCTTATTGCTAATGGCACTGGCCAGCCAAATTTTGTTTGGCCTATAATTCAACCCAAAATAAATTCCCACGCCAAGCGCTGAAACAAAAAAAATTATTCCGAACATTTTTAAAATCCGCCGCCAAGAAAAAGCCGTTTTGGAATTTTGCTGATTTTGTTCCGGATTAACCAAGGATGATTGCATATTATGATTAACAAAATCTAATCTTAATAAAAAATTAACTTCCTTGTTCAGCCAAATACTTTTCCGCGTCCAGCGCGGCCATACAGCCCATGCCGGCGGCCACTACCGCCTGGCGATAATGCGGATCGTTTACGTCCCCGCCCACAAACACGCCCTCTATATTAGTGCGGCTGTTTTCTTTAACAACAATATAACCCTTGGAGTCAACTTCTATTCCTGCTTGGCTAAAAATTTTAGTGTTCGGCGTATGGCCAATGGCGCTAAAGTAGCCCTGAGCAGATATTGTCCGCTCTTCCCCGGTTTTATTATCTTTTACCACAATCCCCTCTACCGTATTTTCGCCCAAAACATCAATAACAGTCACGTTGGTTACAAAACTGATTTTCGGGTTGTCCTGCGCGCGCTTGAGCATAATTTTACTGGCCCTAAATTCCTCGCGCCTGTGCACAATGGTGACTTTTTTGGCAAACCTGGTTAAAAAATTTGCCTCTTCCATGGCCGTGTCTCCGCCGCCAATTACCACCACTTCTTTTTCCTTAAAGAAAAATCCGTCGCAGGTGGCGCAGGCGCTTACTCCTTTGCCGCGCAACCTTTGCTCATTTGCAAGCCCCAGCCAGTTGGCTTCCGCGCCGGTAGCAATGATAATTGATTTGGCTAAATATTCGGCCCTGTCTGTTTTTACCATAAACGGTTTTTTATCAAATACCACGGATACCGCGTTTTCCTGTTTGATTTCCGCGCCAAACCTTTGCGCTTGCTTGGTCATGTTATCCATTAATTCCGGCCCCATTATGCCATTTATAAAACCCGGATAATTTTCCACTTCCGTGGTATCCATTAGCTGGCCGCCGGGTTTAAGGCCGGCCAGCACGAGCGGTTTTAATTCGGCCCGCGCCGCGTACAAAGCGGCCGTTAAACCGGCCGGGCCGGAGCCGATGATAATTACATTTTTTATTTCTTGGGCCATAAAAATATCCTTAATCCTTTATCTCTAATCCCTATAATGAATATCAGGAATTAAGGATGAAAGATTAACGATCTATATACTCATTCTAGCAGATCGCCTAAAGACTTGACAAATCCTAAACTTTTCATTACAATGACCGGTCCACCGGCTCGGGCACCTATAATTTTGTCCCTAACTGACAGAAAAAAGTCAGTTTCGAAAAACAAAATTATGGTGCCCAAGGGCTTGGGTCAAAGTCCCCGAGTGGAAAAAGATCGTTAACAACTAAACGGAGGGGGAAAGGAACTCCCATGATAACGTTCCTGATGGTGGGCGTCGGCCTGCTTGTGGTGATGGCTGTGCGGGGCAGCAAAAAAGTGCGCGACACTTTGGCCAAACATCACGGCACCGGCCACGTCCTGCCGCAAGCCATAAGCTTGCTAATCATCAGCGCGCAGGTTTCGGAACTGATAAAAGTTCTGGAGCATGTAACGCTGGTGAATGTGGCCACTGCGCTATTCTTAGTCGCAATCTTAGTGGCTACCAAATCAGGAACAGAAGGAGAACTGCGCTGACCCAACACTAATTTTGTTAGTAGATCTCTTTGTGTGTAAGCCCGCGTCTAGCCGGTGCTGAAAACAAAGCCTATCTATCTCGCTGAATTAGTAATGGGTAAATTCCCATTCCGCCAGCGGCGGGATGATGTTCGGCGCGTAAACATTAGGAGTTCCTGATAAAAAATTGCACCCCGCCCTTTCGTAAGAAAGAGCGGGGTCATTTTATCTTGATAATTAGTTAGGCACTTGGAACTGCCCGAGGACCAAAGGCAATTCCAAATTTTGGCCGCCGCGCAAAACTTTCAGTATTACCTGATTGCCGGCCTGATATTTTTGAATTACAACATTGAGCGGATTTTGCTGATTTAAAACCTTGCCGTCCACAGATATTATAATATCGCCCGCTAAAATTCCCGCCTGCTCTGCCGCGCCCCCCTTTGCCACAAAGACTATTAAAGCGCCGTCTTTTACCGGCAAACCGCGCTCCAATTGCACCCGTGCGTCAATGGGCAAAAACTGAATTCCCATAAAGGGCCGGGACACCTTGCCGAAAGTTTTTAACTGATGAACCGCATCTTTTATGACATTGATGGGAACAGCAAAACCCAAAGCGCTGCCGCCGACATCCATTAATGTATTCATGCCCACTACTTCCCCGGCCAAATTTATTAAGGGACCGCCGCTGTTGCCAAGGCTTATGGCCGCGTCGGTCTGAATCCAATTATGCTGGACCAGATTGCGGCCGGCTAAATTTTCATCCACCGAACGCCCCAGGCCGGAAATTACGCCGCGGGTGACGCTGTTTTGATATTTGCCCAAAGAATTGCCAATCGCAAACACGCTTTGGCCGGTTTCTAAGGCATCCGAATCCCCCAAGCGAACAGGGCTTAAACCTGGAGCGTCTATTTTCAACAAAGCTATGTCGTCAATGGGATCATTGCCTGTAACTTCAGCCTTAAAACTTTCGCCGTCCGCTAATATTACAAAATACTCAAACCCTTTTTCGCTTACCACATGATTGTTGGTAACAATTAACCCATCTTTGTCTATTACAAAACCGGTACCCGACACTTCTTCTAAAAGCGGCGAAGTAAGGCCAAAACCGCTTTGGGGGGAATTTTTTGAACCCCGGCCCACAATGCTTACCACGCTGGCCTTGGCCGTGCGCACGGCCAGCACTGCCTGCTGTTCATCGGTCATTTGCGCCGAAGATTTTGCCCCGGGCTTAATAGGGTTAAATTTAATATTTTGGCTAATCGCGCTGCCCGCGATAAAAAAAATGGCTAACGATGCGCCGATAATTGAAAACTTCTTGAATTTTGACATTGAATATCGTTTGAAAATTAATTATTTTAATAATTTATTACTCTCAGAACTTACACATTGGCCAAGTACGAGGCATTTTACGAGGATGTTGCGAGTCGTATTTAACATACGACGAGCAACACCGCAGCAAAATAACAAAGTAATTGGCCAAAGCCGCTTTGAAGGGTCGGGCTTAAAAGCAATGACTTCGGCTTTAGCCGAAGGCAAGCTCGTTATGCCCGCCCGAAAAGCGCGATGTGTAAGTTCTGTATTCTAATCACTCTATCCCTCTTTCCTTTAAACTCTCCAACACCTGCCGCGTGGCAAGCAGCCAGTTGGGATTACAGGGCTGAACATACACTCCGCACATTTGCTCTAAGGTATCGTTTTTATACTTTTTATCCAACAACCGGTTAAAATCCACCACCCAGCTGTTATAGCTGGCGTACTTGCGCCAGGCCGGGTGGCCGGGCTTAACTCCAATGTTGCTGCAGTTGTTGTCCGCGCAATTTTTACCCATGGTGCTTTCGGCAAACGCAATGGCCAAAATTAATTTCCAGTGCGGCTGGGTGGCAATGGTTTCGGCCGCGTCCACAAACGGCGAATGCATATCTTCCAAATACTTTTTTAAATCCTTTGTTCTTTTGGCAATAATATCCGGCTCCGCCACATTGGCCAAATAGGTCTGCAAATATTGGATTGGGGTGTTAAACAAGACGTCATTGCTCACCTTGTCGCTGTCGGCCTGGGGCTGCAAGTCCGCGCCCGCAACCGGCGTGCCGGCAGGCGGCGCGGGCGATGGGACTCCTGTATAATCCCCCAAAACTTGCGGCTGATTTTCCGCTTGGCTTTTGTCGGTAGACAACGTGGCCCACACTCCCCCGCCAAAGGCTACCAGCAGACCCGCGACAGCAACCAAAACCGAAACCCTTTTTGGCAAAACCAATTTTTGCCAAAAAATTAATTTCGGCTTTTGTTTATGCGTGATTAAAAAATGCGGCTGCCGATTTTGAAACTGAGGTTTTTTTCTTTTAACCACGCCGTCTACGGCAATATATTTTTTAGTTGTTGGTTTGTTTTTTTGCATCTAAAGGCATTATACCATCCCTTTCCCAATATAAAAATACCTATATAAATAGGTATATTTTTAATGTGCCCGTTTGAACAGATGCCTGCCGCCTCTGGCGGGGAAAACTTATCCTGTGTCCTTCGAATCCGCCTTAGGCGGAGAAGGATGGATGGCTTTGGTAAAAGGGATTTATAGGGGGGGTTTACAGATATCGATTTAAGGGTTTACAGATAAATCAAAATTTGATATAATAGATTTATATGTATACTGATAATCAAAAAATAAGGGATTTTATTGTAAAAGAGATAGAAAATCACGCTTCTGATATTGCTACTTTGGTTGCTAAAGAATTTG
>JAJYWK010000039.1 GCA_021791515.1 bacterium
CTAGCGATAAAATAAGCTGATACTTCATTTCTTCCAAAGAACTTTCAGCAATTACATAAAAACGAATAGCGTCGTTTTTACTTTTTCTTTTATAACCCTCAACAACATTGGAAGGAACCGATACTGCATTTCTTCTTAATTGGCCAACGAGTCCAAAAACTTCACTTTTTGGAAAATCTGCCGTCAATTTGTAAATTAAAATCGCCAACTGATGCGACTTTTGCCAAACTATAATATCTCGAAAGGTTGTGATTGGCATAACTTACTGCTTATTGCTTTCCAGCTTACTGCTAATTTTTAATTTTGACTTACTGACGCAGTTGTATCGCTAAAACCTTTTTCCATATCAGATGAATATTTACCAAGCGATGCCAGGCTGTTCATTTTGGCGCGGTGCAAAAATACCTTTTGCGCGGCTTCTAAATTTTCTTTCTTTCCGGCCCAAGCTTTGGTAGCGCCGTCCTGCAGCGCGCGGGCAAAAGAAAAAGTTAACGGCCAGGGCAAGCCCCCCAGCTGGTGCATCGCGTTTAAATTCGCAGTGGCTTGCAGTTCGCTTTGCCCGCCGCTTAAAAAAGCCTGTCCGGCCAAATTTTCCGGCAAAACTTTTTTAAATAATTCCACGGTTCTTTTGGCCACTTCTTCAGGCGCGTCCAGCTTGCCCGTGCCTTTGCCGGAAATAACCATGCTGGTTTTTAAAATCGTGCCTTCCAAGGCAACGCCTGCGTTTTTTAACTCTTCAAACAAAGCAATCAAAATTTTCTCGCTGGCCGCTTCGCTCTGGTCTATAGTGTGATCGCCGTCTATTAACACTTCCGGTTCCACCATAGGTACCAGCCCATTTTGCTGGCAAACCAAGGCATATTGGGCTAAATCTTTGGCATTCTGGCGAATATTGGCATCTGTGGGCGTTCCTTCCCCAATTGTAATTACTGACCGCCATTTGCAAAATTTCGCGCCTAAGCCTACGTATTCTTTTAATCTATCACCTAAGCCATCTAAACCTTTGGTAAGTTTTTGACCAGATGATACCGGGTCGTCCATTAAACCTTGGTCGACCTTGATGCCGGGCAAAATACCTTCCTTTTGTAAAACCGAAACAAAACTTTCCCCAGTTGAGGTTTTTTGCCTTATAGTTTCGTCAAATAAAATTACGCCGGAAATATATTGCCCTTCGCCAGGCGCGGTAAGCAGCATTTCTCTAAAAGCCCTACGATTGTCTTCTGTATTTTCCAAATTAATTCCGGCAAAGCGCTTGCCAACCGTGGACATGCTTTCATCCGCGGCCAAAATCCCCTTACCCGGGGCGACCATTGCCATTGCGACTTTATTCAACTCTGCAATTTGTGATTCACCTAACATTTTTTAATCCTTTCTTATTAATTTAAAATGTAAATCTCAAAATGTAAAATAACAATTTTAAATGTAAAATTATTTTTTGCCCTTTAATTTTAAAATACTACTGGCTAAAATCTTAGCAATCTCTATTAATTCATTTATCAGCCATATTAATTCTGTCTTATCTCCTTTATTTGTGTCCCGCAATAATGCAAGCCAGACTTTTGACTCATTTGCCGATTTTAAAGAATGTGTAAAAAAATTAATAAAATCCTTGGCAGAAGAAGCGGAGTTGGCTTCAACGTAATTCGCAATTACACTAGTACCACTTCTAAGCAGCTGTTTGCCCATAACCTGACAAACTGAATCTCTTGGCAGTTTATCAATAAATTTTACCAACCTTAAAACCCATGTATACAGCCTTTTTTTAAAATCATTTTTAAATTTTGCCTTGCCATTTTCCATTTTGATTTTTCAATTTTTCATTTTGGGATGATGGTGCGTGGTTATATATCTAATTGTACCGGATAACCCGCGGATAACGATTGAATGCGTAATAATTGTATTTCCTGTAACGCGGACACCTTGCAGTAATGGGCCGTCGATGATGCCCGTGGCGGTGAAGGTTAAAGTTTTGCCTTTGGCTAAATCGTTAACCGAATAAACTTTTTTGTCGTTAAGTCCGTGCTTTTTTATTAACTGATGATGAGCTTCCTTCATCGGACTAAAGCGGGCAAACAATTGGCCGCCTAAAATTTTCACAGCCACGCCAGCCAAAACCGCCTCTGCCGAAGCTCCGATTCCCATAAGCAGATCTATACCGGACTCCGGCATACACGGCGCAATGCCGCCGGCCACATCGCCGTCGGTAATTAGGCGCACGCGGGCGCCGGTTTTTCTAATTTGCGCGATTAAATCCTTATGCCGCTCGCGGTCCATTACGCACACGGTAACATCGGAAACTTTTTTGCCTAAAGCCTTGGCCGCGCGTTGAATATTAGTTTTAACCGGCGCGCCAAGTCTAATAACTTTTGCCGCTTTTGGCCCGGCCGCCAGCTTTTCCATATACGTATCCGGCGCGTTAAGTAGCGAACCCCTGGACCCAGCGGCAATTACCGCAATTGCGTTATACCGCCCATAGGCAACGCTGTCTGTACATTCAAGCGGGTCCACGGCTAAATCCAAGGCCGGACCTTTGCCGGTGCCCACCTTTTCGCCGGTATAAAGCTCAGGCGCTTCATCTTTACTGCCTTCACCAATTACCACCCGGCCTGAAAAATCTATCTGATTAAACCTATCGCGCATTTCGTCCACGGCCGCGCCGTCGGCTTTTTTGGCCTCACCTTTGCCTACCCACTTGGAAGCCGCAATCGCCGCCGCTTCCGTAACCCTTACAAATTCTAAAGCAAGATTTCTGTCCATATTTTTTTATATTAACTCTTTAATTTTCATTATTATAGCATTTTTATCAATTTTTTCACTCGCCAGCAGTTCTTCCGGCTTGCCGGAATGTGGAATTTTTTTTACGGATAGCGATGCGAATTTTAGACCATCAACCTCTCTCCCGCCTCTCCCCATGTCTTGGGGAGAGGTGCTTAATAAGGTAAGGGCCACTGCCTCTGCTATACCACCTTCTACATGGTTATCTTCCACGGTGATAATGTTTTTAGTTTCCTCTGCGGCTTTTTTTAAGGTTTCAACATCGATTGGTTTAATACTATACAAATCTACCACGCGAATATTTATACCTTCTTTTTTTAGCTCTTCGTAAGCGGCCAAAGCTTCGTGCAGAGTGATGCCCGCGCCGATAACGGTAGCGCAATCGTTATCTGACGATCGCAATACACACGACCCGCCAATTTTAAACTCGTGACCTGCCAAGCCTTCTTGCTTACTGCTTACTGCTGTCTGCTTACTGCTATACAATATCGCCGTTTCCTTGCGAGTAGTTTGGATATAAACGTTTCCTTGATGTTTGGCGGCCTCAAAAACTAATTTTTCCGTGGAAACCGCATCGGACGGATACAAAACTACAGTTTCCGGCAAAGCGCGGAACATGGCAATTTCTTCCAAACCCATTTGCGAGGAACCGTCCTCGCCGATTGATACGCCCGCGTGCGAACCGCAGAATTTGATGTTGGCTTGAGCCAATGCCGACATTCTAATCTGGTCAAAAGCCCGGCTTAAAAACGCGGCAAAAGTGGAAACAAACGGAATTTTGCCGCGCCTAGAAAAACCCAAGGCCATGCCAACCATGTTTTGTTCAGCAATAAAGCATTCCACAAATTTTTCCGGATGACTCTTTTTTACAAACTCCGAATAAGTTGAATTACTGGTCTCAGCATCAAGCACAACCACGTTTGGATTAGTCTCCACCAAATTCGCCAACGCATTGCCGTAGGCTTTGCGAGTGGCAACCGGCTTGTCCGAGCTGTAAGCTGTAAGCCGTAAGCTGTAAGCTGTTTTGCTTACTGCTGTCTGCTTATTGCTTACTGCTTCTGGCTTCGCCACTTCCCCTGCCATACTCTTATCAACTTCTCCCAACTCCTTCAGTGCCGCTTCCAATTCTTCTTTCTTCAACGCCACGCCGTGCTTACCGTCTTTATCTTCCAAAATTGATACACCCTTGCCTTTCAAAGTTTTGGCGATGATCATCAGAGGCTGGTTTTCCGACTTGCCAACCTGCCTATATGCCGACTCAATCTGTCCATAATCATGCCCGTCAATTACTACCGTTTCCCACCCAAAGCTTTGTGCCCGTTTTTGATAAACCTCAACATTATGCCCCAAAGCCGTTTCCCCTCTTTGGCCCAAGCGGTTTACATCTAAAATCGCCGCCAAATTATTTAATTTATAATAAGAAGCGATTCCCATGGCTTCCCATACGGAGCCTTCGGCCATTTCACTGTCGCCCAATAAAACAAAAGTTTTATAGTCTAACTTATCGGCCTTGGCGTTCATTGCCATACCCACCCCGACTGACAAACCCTGCCCCAAAGAGCCGGTCGGCACTTCGGTATAGGGAAATTCCAAAGTCGGATGCCCTTCGAGCCGGCTGCCGAATTTGCGGAGCGTCAGTAATTCCGCGGGGTTTAGCGCCCGGTACACAGGGGACACCTCTGCCGCAGAGGTGTCCCCTGTGCCTGATTGCCCGGCAACCGCATACAAAGCATAAAAAAGCGGGCTAGCGTGCCCTTTGGAAAATATCAGGCGATCGTTATTTGGATTTTCATGGTTATCTAAATCCGCCCTAAAAAATGCTCCGTTTCCGCGCGCGTCCGCGACTGCGGTTTTGTCCGCGCGCGTCCGCGACGTGCCAAACATTAAAACGGTCATTAAATCCGTAGCCGAAAGGCTGGACGAAGGATGCCCGCTCCCGGCTTCGGTGGTGGAAGTTAAAATATAATACCGAATTAACCTGGCTAACTTTTCCAATTGGTTTTGCATAAATTTAATTAATTTTATCTGATTCAAAATTCTCTAAAACTTCGTCAGCCTCGGCATACATAGCGATTTGTTTGTCTTTTGCCCTTAACAAGTCAAAATACTGCCCCTGTTTTTCCTCAATTTCAGCCGCCAGTTTGGCCATCTCAACATTTAATAACCCAACCGCCTCCAAATCTGAATTTTTACTCCCAGCCAGTTTCTTCGTTTTCCCCAACTTCTTCTGAAGATCTTTTATTTCTTCTGCCACAACGACCAAATCATGCAAATGCCCAATAGTCTGCTCCGCATAGCGGGAATAGTTGAATTTGTCGGGTTTCATAAAATGAAATTGCCTTCCTAAAGGTATTTTAGCCTATATTTCTAAATTGCCCAAAAACCCAAGTTAAAACCGTCTTGAGCATAACTGCTTCATTGCGCTTTTAAATCAATGCGTCCAATTTTATGGCTGAACCACCTTAAAGCGCTCTGGGGGGATGTAATATTTCTGGATCAGTTGCACATTGTCCTTGCTTTTGCGAATAAAAATAATATTATTTGAATCCGCAAAAATCGGCACCCAGTTGCCATCGTTAATCCGGCTGATTAAAAACGCTTGGGCCCATGAAGTATAGTCGCGGTGGGAAAAAAAGATCGCGTTAAAATTATACCGCTTAGCCAAAGCAGCCCACTTGACCTCATCAACTTGCGGCGCTTTATAGCTATTCTCAAAAAAATCCACAGTATAAGCTTCGGGGCGGTTGTCCACAAATACTTTCTCCGCCG
>JAJYWK010000037.1 GCA_021791515.1 bacterium
AGAAATTCTTACTATACTGCATAAACCAACGTTGGGATTAAATGATGCGGGGTACGACATTCATAAAACGCAAAGAACCATGGCATTAAAACTATGGGAACAACGTAATAATCTTGAGCAAGTTATTTTTAACTTAAAAAACATTATTTGAGAAAAAAGTAAAAAATAAACAGGCCCGGGGGATGCTTGAAGCGCTTTCCGATTGGGTTATAGTAAAAGCTATAAATTAAGACTTGCTTTAACTTTTGTTTATTTTTTTTATAACTCGAATTAAATCTTTGATATTATGTAGTTAATCTCCACGGCCGTTAGGCCGTGGAGATTAACTAAAAACACTCAATTAAAAAAATTTTAAAAAACTTTTTTGCTTCAATTCCAAAGCTTTGGCTGTCGCCTTTTTGGCCCTTAAAGGGTTAAGTTCATTTCCTTTATTTACAGGCACAAGATGGACATGAGCATGACTAACGCCAAAACCTTCAGTATCATAGTGGATGTCAACGATTGGGCGCTTGAGTTATTTTCGCAGTTTGGCAATTACCACCCACCGCGCCAGGGCGGTGCCTACGGGATAAGAAGTCTGCAGGGTTAAAATTTGCCGCGTCAAATCCTGCGCCAAAACCGAAGTGTCATTTGCCGCCACTTTTTTGCTTTCTATAACTTTATACTCGTATTTTGCTCCTGCGGCATCGCTAATAAAAATTGATTCGCCGATTTTAACAGAAGGCAAAGTTGCAAACACGGTCTTGTATTTTCCTTTGCTCCAAAAATAATCCGAAGAATGCCCGAAAAAATACGCATTGCCAGCCTCCCCGGGGTTGGCCGTGCCGGGAAAATGCACCGCGCCGCCTTCCAGGGCTTTTTGATAAACCGCTTCCGATTTTTCGCTTACATAAATTAAAGGCGCGGAAATTCCCAGGCTGGGAATAATAAGCTGGTTAGCCGCCATTTTTTGTTCAACTTGATTAACAGTATCGCCGGTTAGCAAAATAGACTTTTGGCCGCGAAAAAACAACCGCGCGTTTGCCAAAAGATAATTGAAATTTAAAGCGACAAATATTGCCAGCAAAACTCCAATAACAATTATAATTTTTTTCTTTTTGGATAATTGCATAAATTTTTTAGCCATAAATAAAAGTAAAATACCAATCTTAAAAAACCTAAAAACAAAAGTTTTTATTTTTATTAAAATCTTATATATTTTTAATTTTTCTTAAGACCAAAAATCCGGAAGCCAAAGAGAACAAAACGATAATATTACCCATCCCCGCTCCGGTTCTGGGAAGGCCGGTTAGGGCTCCCAAAATTTGCGGCAGGCTCACAGGCGCATCCGTGCTAATGCCGGCCACTTCGCCTTGGGCGTTGCCAAAACTCAAATCCGCGGCAAACTGGCCGGGAGCCAAATTAACCGCGTGGCTGTTGCCTTGGGTGCTGGGGTAAGTTTGCGTCCAGCCGGACTGCTGAATCTCACGGATTACATACTGGCCGGGGGCTAGGCCGGAAAAAGTATACTTGCCGCTTCCGTCCGTGACCGCCATGGGCTCTCCACTGTCATATAAATTATTTGCGTTTAAATCCAGATAAATTTGCCAGCCTGAAAGCCCTCCCTCTCCCAAATCTTGCACTCCGTTGCGGTTGGCATCATTAAACTTAACTCCGGAAATAGAAACGTAGTAAGATCCACCTCCACCACCTCCACCACCTCCACCACCTCCACCACCTCCACCACCTCCACCACCTCCACCGCCGCCACAATCTGCACCCTCACAACCGCCAACATCAGTCCCTTGCAACCCGATCATAAAATCAAAACTCAAAGTTTTTTCCTGATACGGATTTCCGGTTTCCGGCCGGAAAGTGACGGAAAAATCATACTGCACTTCTACATTCGGAGCCAGCGAAGCGTTCAATACCAACTCGGATAACCCGGCAAATTCGCTCATCGTACCTGTAAACAAATTAACTGCCGAACCATGCTCCTTAATTACCACGTCAAAATAATCGCCCAAACCATCCGGATTGGAATAGTTGCCCAATTTTGCCACAATCTCCTGGTTCTCCGCCGTTTTATTGGTTACCTTCGCCCACCGCGCGACAGTATCGCCGGGTAAAAAATTAGCTTCGCTAAACAGGGGGCTCGGAGGCGCGCCGGTTTCAAACATTACTTCCAAATACGTTCCGGCGCTGGCGGTATTAGGCAACCCTAAAGCTACGGACAACAGTAAGCCGGCAAATATTATTCCAAATTTTCGCATAAATTTATTCATTTCTGCCTCCTATAGCCGGCTCTTCCGCCGGAGTTGGTGCTGATACAATTTCCGGCTCCGTTACTGCGGGAAGAACTTCGGGTTTAATTTCTTCCTTTACCGGAACAGCTTCCGGCGCGGGTTCTTCCCGCGCTACCGGGGCTTCCTCCGGACTAGCAGCGGAAACAGGCTCCGGCTCTAAAACCGGAGAAATAATTTCTTCCGTAACAGGATTTTCCGGCACAACAATGTTTAGTGCATCGGGAGTTGTAGTTGCAATTTCGTCAGGTGTCGTAGAAGCCGTATCCTCAATAACAGGAACAACGGTTTCTTCTGTGGAAGAAGCGGGCGAAGTTTCCAAACTTCCGCCTCCGCCGCCCGAAGTGGTTTCAGGCTCCGGAGCGGGCGCTTGTTCTTCTTCAATCTGGCTGCACGCGCATTCCGGTTCAAAAACTTGGTCAGCCGGAAGAGCTATATCAGCAGGTCCGTCCAACAAGGGAGCGAGGTCATTAAAACTCTTAGCCACTTCTATTCCGTCCGAAGTAAATCTCATAACTTCTTCGCCGCCTTCGGATGGATTCGTGCCCGGGTTAGGCGTGGCGTTAATTACCCAATCAAAAGCGGTATCGTAGTCATAGCCTTTAATAATTCTGGCCAATGTTTTATTGCGGCCGCTTTCCGGTACTGTCGGATCAAACACCGATGTATCATCGCCGTAGCTCATTTCATCCACAATATCATCAGCGCCGTCTTTCAAAATTACCCTGTCGCCGCTGTCAGCCAGCCCGTTGCCGATATTTGCGTCAAGCGCTATAAGCACAGTTTCGGTAGGAATGGAAGGCCAGTAGCCCCAAGTGGAGGAGTCATTCGTAATCAAGGCAAAACCGTAAGGCAAAATCGGGTCAGTGCCGGCAGGAATAGTATCGCAGGAACTGTTGTCGCAAATCTTCCAACCGCTAATGTCCACGCTGGTGTTGGTTGGGTTATAAATTTCCACCCATTCGTTGTTGGCATCCGAGCCCTTGCCCGGACCCACATCATAGAAAATTTCATTAATCACCAAATGCGTGGTTGTGGCTTTTGGCGCGGTAAAGGCGACTTCCAAAACCGGGCGGTGCGCGTCATCGTTGCTGTCGCGGGAGTCAAAAATCGCTTCTCTGCTGGAAGTGGAGCTTTCGTTGGTATCTTCTATCCTCCAGCCGTAGTTATCATAAGTGCCGTCTACAAATTTTTTGGTGTCGCTTAATACGTCCCAATTAACCCAAGCCTGGTTGGTGGTACCGGTAAACACGGAGTCGGAGACGCTTGCTGAAACCGTCGGCTGGCTATTCCAATCAACCCCAATAGGATCGCCCGGCAAATCTTTTTCATTCCAATCTTCAAGCACCCTTTTTACCTCATAGCTCCTATTGGCGGAAGGCGCGGTCTGCATGTAAAGCTTCAATTTCGCGAAACTGATGGTCGTGGTGGCCGGCAAGTGGAAATCAAAAGCAACCAGGCTCCTGCGGTTGTCTTCTCCGCTCTTTGAACGCACGTACAAATCTGATTGGCTTCCGTAATTGTTATTAGGATTCTTTTCCGAGATATACGCGTCTTTAACCGGATTATAACCGCTTAAGTAATAATCATCGCTTGCCGAGCCCCCTTCCAAAATGTTTTCCAAAGTTTCAATGTCGCTAAAGCCGCCAAAAGCAGACAAATCAGTCTGCCAGCCTTTGAACACAAAATTAAACGCGCAGTGCTGGTCTGCAAATTCCCCGGAAGAGGAAGGTAAATTCACTTCAAACAGCCAGGTGTCCTCTGTGGTTGTGGCGTATACAACCGGCGGGGCAATAACTAAGCTCAAAAGATCGCCATTATACAATTCTGCCCCGTCCCGCTTGGCTGATAAATTCAAAGCGTTGCAAAAATCGTCATCGCCAGAAGTTTTTACCGCTTCCACGGTGTATTGAAAATTCAAAAGCCCGTCGTTAACCACCCTCACCTGCCGCGTAACCGTATCGCCCGGCAATAGCCCGTCATTGATGATGGTAACCGGTTCCCAGTCACCCGCGTTTAAGGAAAAATCCAAAGAACCGGCGACAAAAGCATTGTCAGAAGAATCTTCCTGATCCGTAAAATACGCCAAAGTGTTGACCGGCGACATGCCGGTAATTTGTAAAATAATGCCAAAAACAAGGACCATTGCACCAACTTTACTCAGGTTAAAGTGCGGAATTATAAAATCGGTTTTCTTCACCTGCTTCAAAATATTCTTGCCTAGTTTTACAGTCTTTCTTTTCAACATCAAAACCGCCCGCTTGGATTTGCGGATTTTTGCGCCTGCCATTTTCAGTTTTTTCTTAAGCAGTTTCTTCATCTGAATTTTGTTCCTGCCATTCCGGACTTGATCCGGAATCCATGGATCCTGAATCAAGTTCAGGATGACACACAAACTTAGGTCAATTAGGTTAATTAGAATAATTAGGTCAATTTATTCCTGTCCTATTTTTCATCTTCAGCCTTTTCCTCCACAACAGTTTCCGACTCTTTCTTTTTACCTCGTGAAATGTCTACCGTAGGTAGACCCCCGCTTTGCGGGGATTTCACTGGGCGATTTCTAATTGCTTTTATCTCTCTAAAAATTCTCATGGCCTGGTCGCCGATTATCAGCAACGCTGGTATTCCCACTATTACTGCAAACCCGGCCGGCTTTTGCGCCGCGGCAACCACATAACCGAAATACGGAATACTAAGCATTACTTTCCCGATTATTTCCCGTTTGCTGATTTCACGGATGTCCGGAGTATTGTTGGCATCGCCTTTGGTTAAATAGAATCTTCGCTCCGGCGTTCCGCTTTCGGAAATTATTCTGTGCGTGGTCGGTGCTTTAGCTTTGGTATTCGGCCCGTAAGTGACCACATCCCCCACTTTATATTCGCTTTTGGGAGCA
>JAJYWK010000007.1 GCA_021791515.1 bacterium
CTCTACGGAGTGCGGGGCAACCAGGAGCACGACGAGGTTGCTCTAGGATTCCGCGCTATCGTGGAAACTCGGCGTGTCCTTGCCGACCTCGGCATCATCCGCACATTCGGCGGACAAAACGGCGAAGACCATGATGTGTTCGTGGATCCTTCGCACGTCTCGGCTCGCCTCGGCCGGCTCCAAACTGGGTACGCCGTGGAGTTCTTCCGCCATATTGGCGAAAGCCGTGTAGTTGAAACCCACAGCAAGACTACCCACAACCTCGCCGCCACCACCTCGCCGACCATCGCCCATTCCTCGGCCCACAAAACCGACGAGTGGCTCCATGGACCACGCATTGGATGGGAACTCAACAAGCGCACCCACTTTTTCTACGCCGCGCTCTACAAGGGCGACGGCCACTGGGAGCATAAAACCGGTATCACTTTCTTTTTCGCGGATCTGTTCCGCAAGAAGAAGTGAACCACCAGACAGAACCAAGCCTCAACCCCCGCACATCGCGCAAGCGTTTGTTGCGGGGGTTGTCATTTCTATTATTTTTTCGTAAACTGTAAATTACAATATAATTAAACTTTATATATGACTGACAAGCCACATGAACTTGGCATTGAAGGCGCTTTACACGCAATGGAAGAAGCGCATAATGAAAACGGAGCAACATTCCATCTGGTTGAGCCTCAACTTTTAAACGAGGCGGCAAATCCTGTTTACAAGGGCAGGTACGCGGTTATTGAACAAGTTGCCACCTCAGAAGAAGACGGCCTTCATGCAACGCCGGAAATTTATATCTCCAACGCAATCCGCCTGGAAAGCACCCAGACATTATTGGCTAAAATAGCTACTTTAATTGCCGCAACAGAATATACCAGCGAACCGGGAAAGCTGCGCGCTGGAATAGAAAATCTCTTAAAAGATGATAAAAATCGCCAAGCTATAGGCGATTCAGCAGAACTAATTAGAGAAGAAATTATTTATCTCATTGAAGAAGAAGAAAGGACGTTGGACAAAAAGCCGGGAGATGATAAAAGCTCTCCAAAACTCACCGCCCTAAGAAACACCCTTGCTTACCTGCAAACCCTGGGCTCTTGAATTTTTTATATATAACTGCTAATATATTCAAGTCGCAGTTTAATTGCAAATCCATATTTTAATTAATTACCCTATTATAGCTCCGAGGCCGACGGATTCATTCCGCTGCCGAGGAATCTTTGAAGGGAAAAGATAAGTCTTGAAAAGGAAAACCGTTAAGGTTGTCCTTTTCAAAAAAAATTTTATGCCCAACACTAAATCAGCCGCTAAAGCCATGAGACAGGCCCTGCGCCGCAGAGTCCGCAACATCAATACCAAAGACAGCTTTAAGGCCGCGGTCAAAACCGTTAAAACCCTTATTTCAACCGGCAAAAAGTCCGAAGCTATGGAAGCCATGAAAAAGGCCATGTCCGCCTTAGACAAAGCCGCCAAGAAAAAAGTAATAAAAAAGAACTCGGCTTCCCGCAAAAAATCCCGCCTGGCTAAAGCCATTGCCAAGCTCAAATAGTTCAAAAACACCCTCGCATTAGCGAGGGTGTTTTATGGACACGGCCTGCTTAAAGGTATTTCTAAACAAATATCGTCGCTTGTGCCCCTCAACCCATCCGTACCCGCTGAACAGAAAGAGTCTGTACGGCAATCATTAGCCCCAAACTCTCTTTCATTCTCATCTACACAATAAGGACTACCCCATGCATCCCGATAAAAATTTGAGTCGTGGAAGCTGGCAACCCCATTCAGACTGCCCTTAACTTTTGTGACTACATTGACCCAGTCTAAATATACCTGACTTGTAGAAGAAACATTTCTTAAATCCGGAAAACCGGTTATACAAAACTGCTCGCTCCAACCACTGCCGGTAATATCTCTTAAATATTTTCCGCTTTCCATTTGGGCAATTTGGATTGCTTTAGTAAAACTAGCCATATTGGCCTGTGTTTTTGTAATTCTGGCTTTTGTCCTGGCATTATTCAAAGCAACTAACACTATAGATGCCAACAATCCGATTATTGAAATCACCACCAGTAATTCTATTAAAGTAAAACCTTTTTGAATTTTTATTTTACTCCTCATATATGCATTATATGCAAATAAAAAACCACCGACAAGACGGGGGTTTTATCCGCGTTATCTGCCCCACTGCTTCGATTGGGGTAAATATTACCACTTTCTCATTTTATACAAAATGAACCCTACCACATGGTGCACCGTGGCTGAAAGTCCAATTTTCGTATATTTCCAAAGTATTTTAAAAAATTTCATACCTAGTAATTCCAATAATCTCCATTACTATTCTACCTTTTATTAATTAAATTGACAATCAATTTTACCCCATTAAATGTTGGCTCCGCCAAATTTAACGGGGCAAGCCATCTCATCGTTTATTTATTAAATTGACAATCAATTTAACCATCGTCTCCTTGTCTCCGGGCTTACTTTCCGCTAAAAGCAGAGCCAAGGCTGCTAAGGCATTGTCATTAATTTTGCGCTGGCCGGTTTTGCTATCAAACAGCGCGTTGTTCTGCACTAAATAAAGCATAAACACCAAAGAGCCAATCCGCTTGTTGCCGTCGGCGAAGGGGTGGTCTTTAATGCAAAAATACAAAAGATGCGCGGCTTTTTCTTCCAAAGATTTATAAAGCTCTTTGCCGCCATAAGTTTGGCCTATACTACCCAACAGAGCTTGAAATTTATTGCCAACCTCCTGCCCAAACAAACTGCCGGCTTCTTTTTTTAGGCCAAGCCGATTTTTAAACGTAGCAATGCTTTTTTGCAAGTCTTGATAATCTAAAAATTTAGGCGCGCCCTTGCTCAAACCCTCCAAATCCAATTCGCCGGTGTCGTACTTGTTTAAAACCGACCAGGTATGCGCGTAATCGGAAATAATTTTTAAAAGATCTTTTTCATACCCTTCGGCCTTCCGATTTTCCAACAAATTCTGGAATATCCGCGTGGTTCTTTCCAGCTCCCGCAACCTCAAGTCGTGATCTTCTTTCAGGCGCTTTTCGTTAACCGCAAAACCTTTTAGCAAATAGTCGCGTAGCCGCTGGGTGGCCCAAATCCTAAACTGCGTGCCACGCTTGGAATTTACCCGATACCCGACTGAAATGATAACATCAAGATTATAGTAAATAGTTGGCTTATCTAAGCCAATGTGCATTTTTTGCACATTGGCTTGTTTAAGAGAAGTTTTTTCTGGTTCTAGTTCTTTTTCCTCATAAATATTATTGATATGTCTTCCTATTGTATGGACCTCTTTTTCAAACAACTCTGCCATCTGGTTACGGCTCAACCAGACTGTTTCTCCATCCATCTGCACGTTTAATTCCGGCCCTTCTTGAGCCTTGTAAATAATAATTTCACCTTTTTTTATTTCTTCCATAGCTTGATTCTTAATTCATAATTCATGATACTACTATAGTATACAGTCGTTCACCTTATGTCAAGAAATAACTGTTGATATCTCAAATTCTTTTAACTTCTCCACTCTATCTTTGACACCATCTTCGGTAATTGCTTCCGGTCTGATTTTACAACGCTCAAAAATCTGCTGTTCTATTTGCCTTAAAGCATCTTCAAACACTTCCCTGTTTTGCGCCCCTTCTGGATGGCTTTTATACCTTACTCTCAAATCCGCGAACCTCTCTTCCAAACTAATTACCCCTTTTGGCCCCACGCGCATATCGCTGTATGCGCAAATTTTTTTGCCAAAATCTTCTGATTGTAAATTATCAACTGCCTGATCAAAACCTACTCCGTCTACCAATTCTAAAATTCTATTGCTCACCCCCGTCTCTTTTAAAATACCGTCCGTGGCTTGGTGGCTAATGCTACCATATTTTTCTATAAATTCCTGTTTTACATTTTCCCAAAAAGCCCGCTCTTCCGACTTAATAAACAATTCCGGATATAACTCCTGCGCTTTGGTTAAATCAAACTTCACAATATTGCCCATATCGTGCAGGAGGCAAGCTTTGATTATATTCTCTTGATCGATTTTGATTTCTTTTTCAGCGTTATTCAGCGGCTGCAGTAATTCAGCGTCCATTCCGCGTGTGATATGTTTACATATCACATCCGCCACTGCCGCCACCTTCAGTTGATGCTCGGCTAATTGTGGCATTATTTGATATTTTCTATATATTTCTAAAATGTTCATCTTAAATCCTTCCACCCCGGTTAAATAAGTTTGCTTTACAAAATTATAATTTAACGGGCTCCATCTCCCCCCAATTATCCCCGACCTTGGCTTCCACGGTAATCGGCACGCTTAATTTAATGGCGTTTTCCATTAAGGGAATTAACTTTTTTGCCCAAAAATCCACTTTATCTTCTTTAACTTCAAAAACCAGTTCATCATGCACTTGCAGAAGCATCTTTATCTCTGGACTTTCTAATTCTCTAGTTCTCTGATTCTCTAACTCTCTATGAATATTTATCATCGCCACTTTAATTACATCCGCGGCCAAACTTTGAATTGGAAAATTCTCGGCCGCGCGCTCGGCGGCCGCGCGAATAAAAAACTGGCTGGATTTTATTTCCGGAAACCTGCGAATCCTCCCCAGCTCATTTTTCACAAAGCCTTCCTCGTTAACCTGAAGCTTGATTTGCTCTATATATTGTTCCACCGCCGGGTAAGCTGTAAAATATTTTTCGATGAATTGTTTCGCTTCGGCACGGGAGACTTCGCCAATGCGCGATGAGAGTCCAAACGAGGATAAGCCGTACAAAATCCCAAAATTAATGGTTTTGGCGTCGCGACGCATGGCTTTAGTCACACCGCTCTCGCTAACACCAAAAATTTCCATGGCGGTTTTGGTATGAATGTCCTGGCCGTTTTTAAACACTTCCAGCATTTTTTTATCTTTAGCCAAGTGCGCCACTATGCGCAGTTCAATTTGGGAATAGTCGATGGAGAGTAGTTTATAGCCTTTTTCTGCCACAAACGCCTGGCGGATTTTACTTCCCATACCTTCGCCTTTAATTGGAATGTTTTGCAAGTTTGGGTCGGTAGAACTAAGCCTGCCCGTAGCCGCAATGGTCTGGTTATAGCTGGTATGAATACGGCCGGTTTTTTTATTTACCAACTGCGGCAAAGCCAAAAGGTAAGTAGATTGTAATTTGGCCACTTCCCGGTACTGCATAATTTTTTCTACTACCGGATGCTGGCCTAGCATCTTTTCCAACTCCCCGGCCGCCGTAGAAAGCCCGGTCTTGGTTTTTCTGTTTGCAATCGGCTCCAGCTTTAATTTCTCAAACAGCACTTCTTTCATCTGTTTGGGCGAGTTGATGTTAAACTCCGTGCCCGTAAGCTTATAAATTTGACTTTCCAGTTCCTTAATTTCTATTTCCGCCTCGCCTGAAAGCCGGTTTAAAAATCTGCTGTCTAATTTAATGCCGGCCTGCTCCATAGCCGCCAACACTTCCGTAAGCGGCATTTCTATATCATTAAAAATTTTCTCCAGACCCTCTTCTTTTAACTTTGGAGCAAATAATTCCTTTAGCCTCATTGTCATATCCACGTCTTCACAGCAGTACCAGGAAACTTTGGCAGGCTCCACTTTATCCATGGTTATCTGGCTTTTTCCTTTGCCAATAAGATCCTCAATCGGCTGCATTTGGTAGCCCAATTCATTAAATGCCAGCGCGTCCAAATTATGCTGGCGCGTGGAAGCGTTAAGCAGATAGGAAGCGATCATGGTGTCGAAAGAAATAGCTTGTAGCTTGCCTGCCCGTCCGGCAGGCGGGTAGCCGGTAGCTTGTAGGACTTCTAGGTCGAATTTTATATTATGCCCTATCTTTTTTATTTTTTCGTCCGCTAAAATATTTTTCAGTTCATCAGATGCTAAAAACAAATTTGCCGGCACATAAAAAGCTTCGCCCGACCGCGCGCACAGGCCCACGCCAACCAATTCCGACTGCCACGGATCTAAGCCAGTAGTTTCCGTATCAATTGTTATTTCCGTAGTTTTCCGTAATGTCTCTATTAATTTCTGTAGTTTTTCTTTGGTGTCCACCAGATTATAATCCTGCCCGCCGATGGTTTGCAGAGGTGTCCCCTCTGCAACAGAGGGGACACCTCTGCCTTCTGCGCCGCCTAATTCCTGACTCCTAATTCCTAATTCCTGCCCCTTTGGCAACTTATTTATCAAACTCCTAAACTCCAACTCCTGAAATAATTTTACCGTAGCGGCCAAATGCGCGGCGTCAAAATCATATGCCGGCACGTCGGCAGATATGGGCGCGTTTTTATCTATTACTGATAACTGATACGACATTCTGGCCTGTTCTTCTTGCGATATTAGTAAATTCAGAATTCGAGTTTTAAAATTAGAAATTTGAAAATTGTTTGGAAATTGGAAATTGGAAATTGGAAATTGGGCGCCCAGCTTTTCTGCTTCAATATATAATTTTTTATAAAGCGCCTCAATTGAACCAAAATGTTTTATCAACTCAATAGCGCCCTTCTCGCCAATGCCTTTTACGCCGGGAATATTATCGCTGGGGTCCCCGCGCAAAGCTTTATAATCCACCATCTGCGAAGGCAACAGCCCATAGCGCAACCTAACCGCCTTTTCATCGTAAATTGCGGTATCACTCATACCCTTGCGCAGGGTGTAAACTTTAATTTTGTGATTCACCAATTGCAAAGTGTCCAAATCGCCGGTAGCAATAATTACTTCGCCTTCGGGATCTTTTTTGTGCAAAGCTACGGCCAAAGTCCCCAAGCAATCATCCGCCTCAAATCCTTCTTTTTCAAAAATCGGGATATTCAAATTCCTTACCACTTCCTTCACTCTGGGGATTTGATCGTAAAGCTCCTGGTCGGCTTTCACGCGCGTACCCTTGTACTCCTTATACTGCTCGTGCCGGAAAGTCGGGCCCGCAAGATCAAACGTGCAGGCAATGTGGGTGGGCTTTAAATCCTTAATCGCCTTGAGCAAAATCATAGTAAAACCATACACAGCGTTGGTCTGTTCGCCGCTTTTGGTATTTAAAACCGGAATAGCATGGTAGCCGCGGTGGATAAGCGCGTTACCGTCCACCAGCATGTATCTATTGGATAATTTTGATATAGCCATATGGGTATTATAGAGGAAAAACTCTTTTCTTTAAACATTTTGCTATACTTACACTATAAACGATGCAAACTAACACTAAAGAAACCAAACCGCAATTCTACACAGCCGGCCTTCTCTTGGCGCTAACCTTGCTTATGGCCATAAGGCTTTTACCAATGTTAAAAGCGCCCATCTCCGCCTATGGCTACGATTTTGGCTTTTACCTTTCGGCGGCCAAAACCGCGGCCTGGCACTTTAAAGATTTAGGCCAAAGCCTTTGGGGCGGCTACAACAGCCCGTGGTTTGTGCTGGCCAACCTTATCCACCTGCCGGCTTCGGTAAGCTTGGTGGGCAGCTATTTCTTTATGGCCGTTTTTTCAGGCTGGAGTATTTATTATTTAATGCTCGGCTATGATAAACTTACCGGAATTTTTGCCGTTAGCCTGGTCGCTTTATCTCAAATTCAAATGGAAAGCTATTTTATGTTTTTATGGAAAAACGCCATGGCTTTGCCGTTCCTGTTTTTGGGCTTTACCCTGTTAGAGAATGCCGTCAATGAAACCAATAATAAAAATCAAACGCTTCCTGAACAACAAAAATCTGATAAATCATCAATCAGTTCTCTAACAGGGTTTGGGTTTTTGCGCAAAAAAAATTGGTGGGGCTTCGCGTCATCCAGTTTGCTGATTCTTCTCCTCCACCGCACCACGGCGATTATTTATTTTTTGACTCTTGGACTTTATTTGATATGGGCACAGATCAAATCCAAGTCCTACAAAACTTTAATCGCAATCATTTTAGGTGCCTGCCTGCTGCTTGCTGCCTGCTACTTGCTATTTCCTATTAAATCCATAATTTCAAATTTAATAAACAATAATAACTACTATGTCAGTACTGGTTTGTTCCTGCAAGGACAAGATTTATTTTCTCTTTGGTGGCCAACAGCATTTTTAGCTTTGGCCGGCCTGATAATTTACCTCAAAAGAAAACAACAGCCGCTTTTGCCAATTTTTACCGGCCTCTGTCTGGTTTGGCTGGCTTTTAAACTGCCGTTTTATAGAAGAATTTTGATTTACTTGGATTTGGCCGTAATTTGTTTTGCCGCGTATTTTTTAGGACAAATCAATTACGCCCGCAAAGGAATGAAAATTGCCTTATGCATAATATTCATTTTTCTTATTTACCGCCAAGTTACTTTTATTCTGGCAAAAACACCCTTAATTTACCAGCCGGAGATTGCCGAAATCCAAAACTTTAACCAGCCTCCGGGCTTTTTACTGGCCGTCTCGGCCGATGACGCGCCCTGGCTGCTTGCCTACAGTAAAAACCAGCGCCTAGGCGCGCCCGGGCTTTTGGAAGACCCTCACACTTATAATGAATGGCAAGACTTTTGGCAAGGCCAAAATCAGAGACAATTTTTATCTTACTACCCCCGGCCGCTATATTTTTATGAGCGCAGTTGGCGCCTGCCCCAAGTCGGCACGGCTTTATGTTTAATTCCAATCTCGCCCAATTTTTTCCAAATGGATTATAAATGCTTAGAAAAAACCTCCCAATAAATTAGGAGGTTTTTTCTTAATATTATTCAACTGAAAGTTAAATTTACTTGGCCTAACGGCAAGTGCCCGCAATCTGGCTTAAAGGGCTGGTGCAATTTGCGGCCTTGGTGGGCACCCAGCCGACTTGCGGCAGGGCCGCTTCGGCACTATTGGCAGCTACAATCTGCGAAAAAGTAAAACCCCAGGAATTAAAGGTGGTTAAATCGGAAAAGCCATACAGGCCGTTTGACCCTACCAGCCGCACATAGTCCTTATTGTTAATAAGGCTGCCAACCCGGGGTTGCGCTGTACTTGGCGACTGCGTCGGCTGTTGCGTATTTGTAGTGGTATCCAGCGTTGGCTCCGCGACCACATTAAGAACAAAACTCTGATAATTGGCGTTGCCCTGGCTATCTACTGCTTTAATGGAAAAATTGTATGCGCCGACTTGGGTTGGCGTGCCGTAAAGCGTAATACTGTTTGGGCTGACTACTTGGGCGCAAGTAGTACCTGTAGTGGGAGGACAATAGGTTTGTGTAAACCTTAAGCCGCCAACCAAGTCAGCCGAAGTAGTAATAACATACTGGGCAGTGCCCGTACTATTGCCTCCGGAAACATAAAAGGTGGCGTGGAAATATTGTCCTCTGACTGCATTTAAGGAATCTTTTGTGGCGATGGTGATCGGGTTGGAGGCTGTTGTTTTGGTAACTGTAAAACTTACGCTATTGCTTGTGCCGTTCGCGTTTATCACCGAAACCTGATAAATACCAGGTGGAATCAGGGTAAGGCTAACCCCGCACGGAGGCATAGCAGACAAACAAGCAACATAATTATTGGAAGGCACTGTGAAAACCAATGTTTTTCCATCAGAGGAATTAAGACGGTAGCTCGGATTATCCTCGATTCCAAAATTGCCAAATTTCACTTTGTTGCCGGTTGGAGTAAATCCGCTACCGGTGATTATAACTTGGGTGCCCAACGGGCCGGATGAAGGATTTAAATTAGAAATAGCTGGAACAATATTCTGTCCTCCACATACCCCATTAATTTGATCTAGGGGGTTATTACAATAAGGATTACGCATAGGAACCACACCAATTTGGCTTAAAGCGCTTTCCGCGCTGTTAGCGGTGACAACTTGGCTAAAGGTATAGCCCCAGGAATTAAACGTGGCTAAATCCGGAAAACCATACAACCCCTTCTGGCCGACTAAATAAACCGTGCCGGATTTATTAATAAGGGAGCCGACGCGGACAGTATTTGATTTAATCCCAAAAGGCTGAGTGTCCGCGGTTAATTGTCCGGTTGCCGAAAGCACCCGAATCACATAATCATAACCGTCGGCTAAATCGGTTGGGACAGTCCAGTCATAATAACCGTTATTTGGCATAACATCCGCTACCGCCCTAACAGTATCACCAACGGAATTTTTTCTAAGCTTAATATAAACTTTATCAACGTTTTTTGATTCCCATTTTATTCGATAAGTCTGCCCGCTATAAAGCCCATAATCGCTCAAACTTACCGGACCTAAACTCGCCGAAATCGGCTGGGGCATTACCTGTACTGAAATAACGCCACTAACAGAATTGCTGTTAGCCACAAAGATGTTGCCGGTATTCATTATCTGCTTTAAGGTAATGCCTAAATTTCCGCTAGGCAGACTGCTGTCTATGTCGCCATAAATCGCAAAAGCCGCCGAGCCGCCCGCCGCGATAGTTACAGGGCTGTTAAAGGTTGCCCGCGCGTAATTGCCGCTTAAGACAGAAGAAGCGCTGGTGCGGGCAGGGCCGCCCACTTGTTGAATGCTAAAACTGCCGACCTTGCCGTCAACCGACCGGCCGTCTGGAAAAGTTTTTATTTCAAAATTAAAACCGGTGATGTTTAGCGGCTGATAGTTGCCGGCAAAAATCCGAAAAGAGAAAAGCTGGGCCGATTTCTGGCCCACATTAACATAAAGCGTGTTGTTTGGAGGGTTGGTTCCGTAAACCGCCGGGTCAGTAACTTGGCTCGGAATGCCATAACCGTAAGAGGGGGACCCGGCACTAATATATAGTGGCTGATAGGCTTGGTTATGAATATTGAACAGGAAGCCATTATAACGCGCATCCTGAATGGAGTAGCTTCCGACTGGCAAGTTATTAAACGCTGCCGTAAACATGCCGTTTAATGAATAAGTGCTGCCCCCCGTTTTGCGGTCAAATAATCACCCACATCCTGCCTCAAACCTAAATACTGAATATTGTCTGGAGAATATAAGGCGCCAGTATTAACATTCCGCAATTTCATTGTTACAGTTAAATCCTTGCCTTCATCAAAAGCCCAGCCCGATACCGTAACTGTGGAAGGGGCAACTGAATAATTATTACTGCTAAATCTTTCTATCCAGCCTTCGCGCCAGCTGCCCTGGTTTACCGGACCGACATTTACAGCCTGATAACCGTAAGAAGGGCAGACAAACTGGCAATTAGGCCAGGTGCGGCCGACCCAACTGCCGTTTGGACATTGGTAAGCATCTTGCGCGCAAGTTATTGGCTGGGGTGTCGGTGTGGGCGTGGGAGCTGTGGCCTCGGGCATAGTTAGGCTGATTTTTGTAAGCCTATATAAACGGCCGCCGACTTTTTTGTAAAGCACAAAATTGTATGTTTCGCCCGGTTCTAAATCATAACCCGTATACCCGCTGCCGCTGCCGGAAATATTATCCATAAATCTCCAGCCATTCACTTTTATGGCTCCAACTATGTTCCCTTGCAACTGATAATCTATTTTTACGCGCCAGCCATCCTGGGAGCTGGAATAATCCAGCAGCTGATAATTTAAGCAATTTGCCGTGTTATAACCGCAAACCGGCTGGTTATAGCCGTAGGAAGCCATGCCCAAAACTCTGGCTGTCGGCTGGGCCTTGTTCGCGGATACCATCGGTTCATAACTTCCGCTGGCCATTTCCGAATAAGCCACCAAAGTCATGCTCCCCACCACTCCGGCTAAAAACAAAATCATCGCCAAAGCCGTAGCGGAATTCAGCGGAGTCTCCATAATAATGCTTAATAAGGAGCGGGCCTTGCCCAGCATAGAAGGAGTGGGTATCTTTACCTGAGACCTCGCCGCGGCAGTTTTCATGCCAGGCGCATAGGCATAGGGATTCATATTTTTTAACAATAAAATTATTACCGCCAAACAGCGGGTTGTTTATTGTTTGTTTTAATTGTTAATTTTATTTTTGCTTGCCCGGTATAATCTCCGAGAGCTATACCGGGCTTGCCCGGTATAATCTCCGAGAGCTATACCGGGCTTGCCCCGTAGTAAACATCACTATTGCGGACGTTTACATCGAAACAAGAATTTATTTTTTGTTTCATCCGATAGTATTACCTTTGAGGTATTTTACTACCGGGGTTTCTGGTTCTTGCACTATTTTGGCGCAAGAAAAATTTATAACCTTTGTCTACATTATAGCAGATTTTTTAATTTTACGCAAGAGCAAAAGAAAATTTACTCTCCCGCTACGCGGAAAACCTCTTCCACATCGGTAATGCCTTCTAAAGCCTTAAGCAATCCGTCCTGCGCCATGGTTATCATGCCCTGGCTTATGGCCAATTTTTTAAACGCGGACATGGAAGCATTGGCGGCAAAAATCAGTTGCTGTACTTCTTCGGTATTTTCCAAAACTTCGTAAATCCCAATTCTTCCCTTGTATCCTAAATGCTGGCACTGTTCGCAGCCGCCTGAATGGTAAAAAACCAAATTTGTAGGCAGATTGATGTTGGCTGACGCAGGCAGGCTCTTTAACAAGCTTTGAATTTTTTCCATAACTGTGGGCGAGAGCTTGGCCGGCTTTTTGCAATTTTGGCACAGGCGCCTTACCAATCTTTGCGCGATTGCCACAGTTAAGGCCGGCGCGGCCACAAAAGGCTTAATGCCCATATTCAGCAGGCGCGGAATGGCCCCGGCCGCGTCGTTGGTATGCAAAGTGGAAAGCACCATGTGGCCCGTAAGCGCGGCCTGCATGGCTGTTTCGGCCGTTTCCTGGTCGCGGATTTCGCCGACCATCACAATGTCCGGGTCTTGCCTTAAAATCGCGCGTAAGCCCTTGGCAAAATCAAAATCATGGGTGTGGTCTATGGGCGTTTGCACTATCCCCTCTAATTTATACTCCACCGGGTCTTCCAAGGTAATAATTTTTACTCCCGGTTTGTTTAGCTCATTCAAAAACGCGTAAAGCGTTGTGGTTTTGCCCGAGCCCGTGGGACCGGTGGTTATAATCATGCCATTGGGCTTTTGAATGGCGCGCTCAACCGTGTCCTTTGCCTGGCCGACAAAACCCAAGTCCTTTAATTTTAAATTAGTCGCGCCGGTGCCCAAGAGCCGCATGACTATTTCTTCCCCGTAAGCGGAAGGCAGAACCGAGACGCGCACATCTATTGGCTTTCCCAAATAATAAAAAGTAATCCGGCCGTCCTGCGCCGCGGTTTCCACATTAAGCTTCATTTTGGATAATATTTTTATCCGCATGGTTAAGGTATGGTGCAGAATATTTTTAAAATGCAAAATGTCCTGCAGCGCCCCGTCCACCCTAAAGCGCAATTTTAAAAAATGCTCCTCCGGCTCCAAGTGGATGTCGGATGCTTTATAATGCATGGCCGCGCCGAAGATAATTTCCAAAAGCCGGGAGGCGTTTAATTTTACCTGCTCTTCTTCCGGCTGTAAATTTTTTAACAAAGAAACGTAGTCCTCCTCTTTTTCCACCCGCACGGTTTCATCCGCCTGGACCTTTGGCCTTAACACCTTGCTGTAAAACTTTAAAGTCTGCAAAAAACTTTTTTGCGAGACTAAATACAGGCTCACCTTGTTTTTCTTTTTTTCAAACTCCGCGATTTTTTGCCTTAACAGCGGATGCTGGGGCTGGGTGGTGGCTATGCGCAAATCATTTACTTCTTTATAAAACGGCACGGCGCCCATTTCCCTGGCCTCTTCTTCCGTAAACAGCCCAAGTACGCTTAAATCCACCGGGAAATGATGCAAATCTATATAGGGCAAGCCTAAAGAGCCGGCCTTGGCTTGGGCCTCTTCTTCCTGCATTTTGCGGTTGACTTCTTCCAAGCTGGCCTGCAACTCCTGCGGCGTGCTGGCTAAAAAATGATTGGACATTTTTGTTTCTTGATGTTTACTGTTCCTGAATTATTATATCACTAATCAATAAAAATTAACTAACTAATAATTACATAATTAAATATGTAATTACTGCGCCGCCTTAAACAGATTTTAAAAAATCCCTGATTCTCTGCTGGTTTTCCCTTTGTTGGTCTCCCTTATAGTATATCTCGATAAATATAATTTCCTTTTTTTCTTCGCAATAAGAATAAATAATTCGCATGGTGTTATTCTTTAAATAACGACAAAAAAATCTGGCTTTGGCAATTTTGACTTTTTCATTTTGGAAAAGAACCGCAAAGTGCTTGTCCGTACCCAGCGGTACCTCGACAAGCACTTTTTTAAACATTTCTAAATCATCTGGCAAAGAACGGTATTTCTTTCCTAAATGCTTACAGTCTTTACTAAATTCAGGCAGTTCATTAAAGTTCATCGTCGTAATTGCGAACCGAATGTTCCTGATCGCGGTAAAAAACACTTTCGTAATCAATAACTTCGCCAGGCTTGTGAATTTTCCAGGGGATATCGGAATGCGAGTAATTGCTTAATTCCATCGCGCTTTTGTCCGACAGTCTGTTTAAAACTTCATCAATATGAGCCAATTCTCTGGCGCTCAAAACCCTTAAATCAGCTTCTCTTCTCGGTAAATATTTTTTTTGCTCATATTGAAAATAACTGCTGCGCACCCGTTCCAACTCCCCGTGCTTTTCCATTTTTTTAACAATAGTCTGAAATTCAGTCGGAGTAGGCCCAAAATGATTATGGATATAAGTTGAGCCGGTTAATTGCTCTTCAAATTTTTCATAAAAATCAAAATCAATAAAATACAACAACTTATATAAAGCTGTTTCGCCGATGTTTGGTTTAGCCCCGACCTTCTGCAAAACATATAATAACACCGATTTGAATTTGGACTCTTTTAGTCTCGGCACACTTATCCTAATTTCGCTTTCCGAAGTTGCGTGTTTGCGCTTATCTTTCAAAATTTGTCTGTGGACAGACGGCTCTCCTAGGGTTAAAAATTTTTCCAAGGGCAAACCAAAAAGCTCGGACAGCTTTTGGGCTTCCGAAACCGTCAACTCCCGCTCACCTGTTTCAATAAGAATATATGTCGGACGGGACACATTAATTTTTTGCGAAACAAAATCCTGGGAAAAATTCGCTTTCTCCCTTAAATTTTTAAGATACGCGCCAAAAATCATGGTGTTATCCTTTTTATTAATTTTATTCATTATATCATAGTCTATTTTCTTGTCAATAACCAATGCAAAATATCTTTACAGGCTGATAAAATCGTGCTAAACTATAAGTAATGGCGGAGGCCGTAAAAGACCGAGACCAAAATAAAGGTCGAAAACGACAAATTTTAACAATTAACAGTTCTTTAAAAAAATCATTATGATTTATAACTATCAGGGGCATTTCTCCTATTCTTGGCCAACAGTAAATAGCTGGGAAGCAAATCCTATAGGTGTATACTACTGCGGTTATCTTTTGAGCAATGGAAACCTTTTTCCATTATACATCGGGAAGTCAGCGGCAGACGCGGGGATCCGCGGTAGATTATTACAGCATCTTAACGAAACTAAGTGGCGAGATGTTACCCATTTCGGCTATCACCAATGCGATACAGAGAACGAAGCTCTAGATTTTGAAGCCGCGGAGATAGAAAAGTATAAGCCAAAATACAATAAACAGGGAAAGTAATTCCTAAATCAAATTAAAAATCCAAAATGAAATTAAAGTCCTAGGAAAGGCCGCGGCCAAAATAGCTGCGGTCTTTTACTTTTCTATTTTTATTTCCCCGATTTAGTCCGATTATCCTGCTTGCACAGCATTTGGCAATTCCCGGCAATGGTTTTGCCTCCCTCATGCCAGGGCTTTATATGGTCAGCTTCCATTTCTTCAATTCCCCATTTCTTTTTCTTGTTCTCGCCTTTGCAAAATCGGCAAATACCTTTTTGCCGCTCATAGGCTTCGCGCTTCATTTTGTCTGTAAACGCGCGAATGTTTAAATATTTTTCCTGCCTGGTTAACACATAGGGATAAATGCCGGACTTTTTGGTTACGTCTTCGTCCTGCATCAACTGGGCAATTTCCTTTTCCAACTTGTTTGAGTCAAATTTCTTGCCTTTGAATTCGTTATACAATAACCCCCACTCTACACTGTTCATTTCTCGGCGGTAATTGGTAAAAACTTTTCTCACCCACTCAATTACTTCCTGGAAATACTCCCATAACTCATCGGCGTTTTTATTATGCTGATGCTTTGCCATATAGTCTTCTATTTTGCCACCGTTAATCCACGAAAGCGCGGTTTCCAAATATTCCTGCCGTATGGGCGAACCGCTCAACAACTGTCCGCCGTCGTTTGCCAAAAGGTACGCCGCGCAGTTTGATTTGCTAAATTTTAGCTTGGCATCACTAAGCCACGGCCCGGTGTAAACCGCGTTGCGGATTTCCTGGTCGGTCAATTTTTCTCCGGCAATATTAATAATCCTAAACCAGTCCAACCGTTCTTTGTCCGTGCCTTCGCAAAAGTAAATCATTAGTTCATAATCCAAAATTTTATTCTGCTCTTCTTTAGTCAGGTTATGAAAAAAACGATTATTCAGCGAAAAATCGCCATTAACATATTGCCCTATGCTTATTGTGCGCTGTTGACCGTCCAGCACTTCATAGCCACCATCTTCCCGAATCATCCAATACATAACGTTCAGCGGAAAGCTGTTTTTAACGGTTTCTATCACGGCATTGCGCTGTTGTTCCTTGTACACAAACTCACGCTGGTATTTTGGCCGAATATCCAGCTTGCCGCTATAGCCAACCACACCTCCTTCATTGTTGTTTTCTTTATAACCTGTTACTACCTTACGAATTTGGATTTTATGTAAATTGATCTTCATAATTTATGTAGTTATTCGCCAATAGTTATTAAAATGCTCACTAGCATTATTTTGATTAAAAAGCTCCTGGAGTATTTTTTTAATATCATCTTTTGTTTTACCGTTCTGCTCGGCTTCCAAATCGTCAACCGAATGTTGATTGACGTCGTAAAATTTTTTTATACCTAGATTGTTTTCAAAAAACTTATCTACACTAATTGAGTTAAACTTCATATAAGTTTCGCAAATCTTCCTGAAAGGATTTAACATTATGTCGGCAGTAGCGTTTTTTTCTTCGTATAAAAATTGTATTTCTTTCCATAATAATTCATAATTCGTCTTAAAATCTTCCTTGCCACTCTCAATGCTTTTTATGCTTGTACATTTGCCGTCATAAAGTAGACAATAATTACCATATTTTTCATAAAAACTAACCTCTTGACCGTTTTGATTATACTTTATTGCTGTATTTGGGCGAACATTCAAATAAAAATGGCAATTATGAGTTAAAAGTATAAAAAAATTATTATTTGCGAGTTGTCTATAAAATTTTTGAATTTCTCCGATCATTAAATACTGCATAGTGTCATCATTGCTCGTCATCGGATCATCCAGAATGACAATTTTCGGTTTTATATCATTACCTATTTCTTCAATCGAGAACAGAAAATAAAGAAAAGCAATAATATTTTTTTCGCCCCTACTCAGTTCTGTTACCGACCTAATATTACCATTATGACCTTTGATTTGATATTGCCCCTTTTGTTTTTCGTCTGTGTCGAGAACCAACTCAAGAGAAAAAGACGCAAAGCCCATATTTTTCAAAAGCTTATTTATCAGTTCGGCAATTTTCTTTTCGTCTTTAGTCTGTAAAATCAATTCGTTCCTGAATTTTTTTTTCTGTTCAAGTTCCTCTTTTTTATTATCCAACTCCTTTTGGGCCTCGTCTTTTTGTGTTTTCAGATGTGCTAAACTCGCATTCTCTATGTCAAAATTAAAAACTTCTAGCGCTTTTTTTACCTCATGATAACGTAGAGCATTTTTGGCTTTCTCTTGTTCCTCAATCAAATTTTTCGAAAAGTCGTTGTTTTCTTTTATAATTTTATCTAGAGTTCTTTTAATTTCATCAAAACCAGTCGGAATAGGAAGTTTTATATCATCAGGTTTGGCAAAAAAGTTTTTTGTTTTACTCTCCAAAGCAGATTTTAAAATTCCCAAAAAATTTTTATACTCATTTACAGTGTTTTTAATCTGTAAATTTAGATTTTTAATTTCATTTGCAAATTTCTCATAAAAATTGCTTTTTTCAATCTCCTTAACGATACTCAGGTTATCTAATTCGCTATTAACTCTCTTAATATCTTGATTTATTCGATCTTCCAAATTTTTCACCTCAGTACTAAAGTAGCTACCAAGCAGTAACCATCGCTCCTCACTTATTTCATGGCCACAAAAAGCACATTTCTCACCATGCTCACGCTTGTGTATACGGAAACCTTCTCTTGCAAAATTTTGTTTATCAGCGTTATTTTTAAGTTCATCAATAATTCTTTGTTGCGATACACTGGACCCTAAGACGTCATTTGTAGACTCAAGCCCTTTACTCAAATCTATATTTGGAAAAGTAACTGTTTCAATATTTTCTTTCTTCTCTGATTTAATTGTTTCTTTATGCTTTTTAATTTCTTCTGCGGAAAGAAGTTTTGCTCTTGAGATATCATCCCTAAAATCGTTTTTGTCATAGGTAGTTTTGTTGCCAGACACTATGCGCGGTTGGCTTTGCTCATTAATTTTACGGGCAGATTCTTTTCGAAAATTATCGATTTTATCTTCCTGTTTTTTATGGTCTGAGTTGGCTTTCTTTGCTTTTGTAAAAAGGTTTACGATTTTATCAGTCGGTTCATCAACCTCTTTTTTAATTTCATCAATTTCTACATCAACCACCTTAATTTTAACTTGGATTTCAGCGTTTTCCGTTCCTAAAGAAATAGCATTTAATCTATCATTTTCATCAACGACCCCGTTAAAATCTTTAAATACACAAACATTATAATCGTTTGAAAATTGATTTTTAATCGCGTCTGAGATTGTAGTTTTGCCTGTACCATTTTTTCCAAAAATAAAATTAACTTTCTTTACAATAAAAAGTTCTCTACTCTTTTCGGTAAACCGTTCAGGATAATTTGACAAGTCTATTTTTAGAAGCGTATCCATATTATTTTATCTTTTTTATTAAAAGACGCGCGTAAACTGGCTTCAAATTACCAGAAACTTTTATGGCAGCGCGCCGATTTAAATCATTATACTTTGGCGAATCTTTCCGGGTGTACATCTTAGTTCTATATTGATTATCCGGATCCCTATCCGTAATCCCCAAGATTTCAAATTGCCCAGGATTATATTTATCTAAAAAGGTTACGGGTATACCTATTACTCCTTTATAATTCAAAGGAATTTCCGAAACTTTTGATACTTCAATTGCATCGTAGTTGTCGTATTTTGGATAGTCCTTAAGGTTGTATTTTTTGTAAGGCGTTAATGGTTCGTGACGTTTTGCAATATCAAGATTTGTATACCAACCGGTATTACCCATTTTTGCGTATTTTCTGCCATCCGTTCCTACAAAAATATTATCTTGCTCATAATTATCCGGTACTAAATAAGTTTTTGGGCCATTATTGTAACCGAGCCATAAATCATTTTTCCTTATTAACTTAAAAACTTCCTTATAAGTAACTGCGTTTAAGTTACCAATAATCAAAAACTTTTTATCATATTCCACCAATTGCGCAAGATATTCTCGAAACAATGAAAATGGCGGGTTGGTTACGACAATGTTCGCCTCTTTTAGCAGTTCAATACATTCCTCGCTACGGAAATCGCCATTACCCTTAAGCGGAGTGGCGGTATTTTTGTTATGCTTGAGCAAATGCTCCACGTCGTCCAAACTTATGGCACCATCGCCGTCGATATCCGGAACCTCTGTAATTTCAATTCTAAATGGTTGTTTGCCGTCAGGTTTTAAGCCCTCAATTTGAAACAACGACAACTGACCGCCTGCAATAGCAGATGGCACGTAGCTTGTGGTTATAAGTTTTTTTAGTTTTAGCGCTTTAAAATTTGAGGCAAAATATTTAAAAAAATTACTCTCATACGGATCGTCGCAATTGCAATACACAACCTTGCCTTTAAATTGGTCTTTATAATGCTTTAATTCCTTTTCAATATCAACAAGCTGGGTATAAAACTCATCTTTTTTGGCTTGGCTGGCCTTGTGCAGATTTGAATTTAAAGACTTTTTGGGCATATAAAAATAGTAAACAATCGTTCACTTTTTGTCAAATTACAATTACAACCATTTTATTTTTTCCAATCCTTAATTAACACCCCTCCTCTAACCTTTTTAACCTTGACCCTCTGTTTGTCTTTCCACTTTAATTCCTTAATAATCTCTATGGGCAAAGACAGGCCAAGAGAAATCTTGCCCATTTTTGTCAGTTTTCTTATATTTCGCTCATCAGATTTGCGATTCATAAATATGTGTTTAAGTATGTATTTAAATACATACTTAGTCTACCACTTCTGCTTAAAAAACAAAAACCCGAACCTTAAGTTCGGATTTTTTAAAAATGTTAGGATTAACGCAATATATTTTCCGCAATTTCCACCAGCCGGCTTTCCAGATTTTCCAAAGAACTAAATCTAACTCTAAAAATCCCTCATTGTTACCTGCCCATTCAGAGCTAGGTCGTATACTATATACGCAACCAGAGCCCACAATAGTAAAAATCCAAACAATAAATAATAAACAATCTTACTCTTAAATCGCCTCCTCCAAACAAATACTAAGACTGCAGAAATTAACAGAGAAACAGATTGTGCTAATACTAGAACGTAATTATGACCAAAGGTAATACCTTTTATTGTAATCACGCCATGGACCAAACGAATTGTGCTTTGAAATAAAATTTCCGGCACCAAAGCAATTGCTAAAAATATTCCTAACCAAACTTTTTGTATTTTTTTCACAAACTCTTATTTAATATTTTTATCTTTAAAAAAATTAGCGCCTTTAGTTAAAATAAATCCTAAAATATCCATAATAAAAATGACTAGAATTATATTAACTGCATCAATAACATACAAAATTAACCTCGACTGCAGTGTTTCATTGTAGAACTTGGAATTAATAAAATATGACAAAGGATAAGATAATAACGCAAATCCAATATCAGTAAAATCGAACCAGCCTCCTTCATAAGCTAAATTAAAAATAGTTGAAACTATAACTACACCTGCCGCTATGCCAAACGTGGCGTAGCCCCATGTAGATAAAAACAATCTCTTTCCTGAATCCATGTTTTTCTTACGGAACTTATAAAAATTAATCAACCCGGGAATGGTCACTACGGCTAAAATTATCCCGGCACCTAAAACACCGCCCATGTCGGCCACAGTGCCCAGCAATGACAAAACAGCAACTGTAACCCATGCGCTAATAACAGTTACCCAAGCACTCTTATATATAAAAAATTGTTTTAAATTTGGTAAAGTAAAAAGTTTGTGTAACACTGCCATACAAACCGCGCATAAACTGAGCCAAAATATAAAGTTTAAACAAAGACCGTAGACCACAAAAGTGGTAGATATTTCACTGGGTACACATCTGGCATAAAATTCGACCGGAAACCCCGCAACGCAAGAATCGTTTGTGCCAATGTTTACCATTACACTTATGGCGCCTAATAAAAAAGTAATGCCTAAAATATATTGATTCCTCATTTTTATACCGAGGAAATATAAGTACCGAAAACTTATCAAAACTATTAAATAAAAAATAAAATCGGCCAAAAACCAATGGGCCAAAAATTTATCATACAAAAAGTTTATATGCCTCGCCTCACTATAAAAAGCTTCATAAAAATGGAATGGAAAACCCCTATACACAACATTGTTATTAAAGCTGCCTAAAAGAGTGCCATCTGCAGAAAAAAAAGCGCTCAATCCCGAACAAGCTACGGCTAAAAAGGTAGCTAATGATATTTCTTTTATTTTATTCATCCCGGTGTCACCAAATTACATTCTAAAAAATATTTACTGGCTATAGGGCGCCACTCTTTAAACCAGTTAAAAAACCAGACAATTAAAACCCAATATTTCTTAAGGAAACAGAAAAGCCAAACAAGAAAAATACAAGCACGGAGGCCAAAAATAACAAAGCACAGCTAATCCAAAGTACAAGTTTATTTTTTATCACCCCATGATGAACCAAAAGATAAATAAAGGATAATAATAAACCAGCCATCTGGATAAACAATACTGTACTCAAAATATTTATATTATCGCTGCTTAATAAAAAATTATCTCTAAAAATTTGAATTGAGCCATGTTTTAATGGCTTTGACATTGAAAATATATAATTACTCACCGGACTCCATAACACCTCTGGCACAACAAACATTCCCAAAAATATTCCTAACCAAATTTTTTGTATTTTTGTCATAAATATTTATTTTCGGTATTGTGGTAAATTAAGGATAAGGGCTATTTATCCAATAAATCAAAAACAGTGCGCAAGCTCCCCATTGTTTGACAGTAAAGAATTATAAAATTGGAGCCGGCTTAAAATTAATTGACGTGTCAAAAGTTAAATACACGAAAATTGTCAGTAGACACATTAAGAGAAAAATTGCCCAAAAAATAATTTTGCTTTTTATTCGCTCCCTTAAAAAAAATAATGCCATAGTTAAACTAGATACCCCTATCAACTGAATTAAAAGCACGCCTGTCAACATTTTCCCATTACCCTTGTCAAATAGAAAATTATGTCTCCAAACGCCAAAAGGTATAAGGGTTTCGTTCACGACTGGGCTCCACAAAATTTCAGGAATAAAAAATAAAGCAACCCCAATCCCTAACCAAATTTTTTGTATTTTTGTCATAAACTCTTATTTAATATTTGTTTTAAGTATACCTTTGTCGGTATAAACTTGCAAAAACTTTATGCCGAGTTGAGTGGTAATGGTGGGCGGCAAACCGGTTAAAGCATCAATAATGGTGGACTGGTTGGTTAAAGACGAGTAAGTGATGCTAAAAATCTGAGAGTTTTTTGCAAGATAAAACATCTGGTTAAAAGATTTAAGCCGGTTGTTCTGGCTGACTACAGAGACAAGAACACCATTTATTGGCAAGCTGGCGTTTACCCCATTATAGCTCAGGGATTTTATGGTTAAATTTTGACTAAAAAGCAGACTGGTTTTAACAAACTTGGCTACTGTTTGGTTGCCGGCCTGGTCAGTAAGGATACAGTTGCTGCTGGTGCAGGCAATGGTTGGATTTGAATCTAAGTTATCCTGGGCCGAATACTTAAAATCTTTGGCAGTTAAATCATATTGCACGGCAAATTCCGGCGGAGTTTTGTCTATGGTAAAACTGATGGATTGCTCCGATTCATTATTCCCCGCGCGGTCGGTGGAGAAGAATACCAGAGTATGAGAGCCTTCTGTAGACACGGCAATTGGGGTCGTAGACGCATAATCAATCCAGCCGGCATTATCCAGGTTATATTGGGTCTTTAATACCCCGGAAGTTTCGCTTTCATGACCAGGGATTACCGGGTCTTGAGCTGACAAACTAATTGATACATCGCTCCTGTAAAATCCTGGCTGGCCAATTATTCCTGTAATTGTGGAAGTGGAAACCGGAGGAATTAAATCTTGAGATTGGCTAGCGTCTAGAATAGCAGAGGGTTGAACAGTTTGGTCTATTGTACCGTCACCATTGGTGTCTAATTGGATTGGCTGATTGTTGTTTAAATCCAAGCCTATCTGTGCAACAGAGCTGCTCGAAATAGAAACTTGATCATAATAAGCCATACTCAAAGCTTGTCCATCTCTAATTATTGTTGAATTAAAACTGAAGCTGCCTGCGCTAGTGGCAACCAGTTTGACTGAATACTGCCCATCTTTTGGCAAAAATGCAAAATTTTCATGCCCCAGAGTATCATAACCGACATTGGAAATTTCTGAGTCAAAACCCCCATCCGCTCTAGGTCCAACATGCCTGCCTTGACTATCATAGATATGTAAATTTACAGGGCTATGCGACTCTACTATGGTTCCGTCAAAATGACAATCTGTAATATTATCTGTTAAATTTGGAGTGGATAAATTAGAACCAGTAATTAAATTAATAATCTTATGTCTGATCCCTTCGTCTGTGAGCATTGTGGAATGGTTGGCATCTAAAGAATAAATAAGCTGGGTATTAATAATATTGGATGCTGATTTAAGAGGAACTGTTTGGTCACCCGGAACCCAGATTATTTTGTCCCTGCCTAAACTTTTATTAATTACTCCGCCATAAGTTGGAGACTGACAGCCAGCAATGTTATAAACATCAATCCCCATGTTTGTGAAATCAAATTGATCATAATTAAAAGCGTGAAAAGTGTCATTTTTATCTAAGAGCATTGAATTAAAGCCCTCGTCTTTTAACCTTTGCTTGGTGTCAGAGTAGTTATATAAAATTTCCCTGTTAGAAGAAAACAGGTGTCTTTCCAGCTCGCCCCAATAGCCAGGATAGTGGTTAAAATATTGTACTGAAGGCAACATCTCATAAATAGACGGCATGTTTTGGCTAATCCTCTTTATTTCTTCGGGGTCCAAACCTAAAACTTTTAAATACTTAATTCCCAGTTGGTCACCCTCCCTTAAAACCTTAAAAGACAGTGGTGCTCCTAAATTTGGCGTACCAACAAATATCAATTTTTGGATTTTATCTTTATATTCAGGGTGATCAAATAATAATCTTTTTATTAACAAACCTCCTTGGCTGTGGGCAATTATATCAATTTTCCCTATCGGGCTAGAGCTTGCCAGTTCATCAATTTTTTGCCTTAATGGGCCATTCGCATTTTCCTCAATGTAATTACGCCAATCATAGGAAAAAAGAAATAGCTGCTGATTTCTAAAATAACCCTGCTCACTAAAATCATTTACAAGAGCCTGCGAATAGTCAAAACTTGTGTCAGGCTTATCTAAAACTTGCCCAAGGGTTAGACTGCTGTCTATTGGGGTTCCGTCTTGATTAAACCCCAAAGGATCCATAAATCTGTCGTCGTTTGTTTCAACCATTTTAATAATATTCAGCCATAATAAATCATTCCCTTTATAAATATCTGTAGCTAACGTCCCCGGCACAATCAGCACCGGGGTTTTGGTGGGGGTCGGCGGAGTGGAAGTGGAAGTAATAAGCGTAAAAGTTAAATCTTCATCACTTAAAACTGTATTACCAAGTGTTTCGCTGTAATAGGATCGCTGTTGGGAACCGGTTAAAACATCTGTGCCGTGGCCGACCAAAACCTTAAACGGCGCGTGGCGGTACCAAGTGCTGTGAAACATTTGGCTACAGGCAGTATTTCCCCAAATATCGTAAATCGGGTGAGCTCCGTACAGATGAAATACCTTAATATCGTTTAAGTTGGCAACAGTGGAAGAAGCAATTACTTTGCCGTTTGCATCAAGTTCGTTTTGGTTTCTAAAGTTTTGGTCTTCTCTAGCCACAAAGGGCACTAAAACATCATGGCCAATCAGATTGTTTGGATCGCTGGAGTAATCTGAGCCGCCAAAATAATAATCTGCTGCCAGAGGAGTATAGCCGCCGGGAGTAGATTGCGTGCCCAAAGGCAAAAACAGGTACCATTGGTTTACATAATTATTAACAATATAAACGGCCAAATAGGGAATAGCTTTACAGCCTGGCTCAAGGCCCAAATCTATGCCGGACATCCGCACATTAATCGCGCTCAGGCCCGCTACCGGCTGGCTGGGGAGGTTTAAAGTCTGGCCAGCTCGATTATAAAAAAACTCTTCATATGGAGGGTCTGGCTCCAGGGTATAATAGCCGGTAAAGGAAGGCTGGGAGAAGTCGGAACTTGCTTTTATTGGGATAATAAGGCAAAAAAATAATAAAATGGATAAAATTTTAGTTATTTTCAGCATAGATATAGCCATTTAGGTTTAATACTTAATTAGGGTGCTTTTACTTCGCTAGAATTTCTTGGATTAATTTCCATCGGCGCTCCTGTTTTAGCCCGCGGTGGATGTTAAGCAAAGTCCGTAGATAACTAAAGCTACCGTCCAGCGAATTCGTGGTGTTAGGAATATTAAGATGCGGATATTTCTGGTAAGTAAACAAGTAAGGCAAATTAGTTTTTAAACTTCGATAAGCTGACCTAATCCGTTTGTGGGTATAAAACCATTTATCGGTTTCGGGATTTACAGTTCGTTCTTTTAAAAATTCTTTCCATTTTTCATGCCACTGGTTAAGTAAGATTGTAAAGTATTCTTCATTAACTTCGGTTAAGGCTAAAGCTATGGTTCGCAGTTCAATTGCGGCCTGTAGTTTTGGCCTTCGGGTCAAATATTTGTTAACCGTTTTAATCTGGTGAAACTGGCAAATTTGTATCGGAATGCCCTTAAATACGGCTCTAACGCCCGGTCTGCCGTCAATTACGACCGCATCAAAGGTAAATCCCAGCTCTTCTAAAATCTGTTTGGCTTCCTGGTATATAGCGGCGGTTTCGCTTTTAACCTCTGTCCAATAGAGGTTCTGTTTTAAATCATAAGACCGGAACACCAGAACCCCATACTCCCTGCCGAAGAAAATCACATCAACGATGGCCACTACTGGTTGAGGAAAAAGATGGAATCCTTTTGGTTCGGCTTTATCCAGTTGCCTGCGTATCCAATCGATGCTCCGATGGTTTTCGGCGCCGAGCTGTAGGGCAGTTTGCTTGCCCCAGACATAATTCCGAAACAATTTAGTTAAAGACCGGCGTTTGCTTCTGGTATTTTGAAAGTTTTTACCGCACTCCTGACATTGGAATCTTTGAGTATTTCTCCGCTTGCCCTTTCCGATTATGCTACGGGAGCCGCAGTATTTACACTTTTTTTAAATGGCATAGTTAGTTTAGGTTAATAATTTACCTTAAGTATGCCACTATCTAGCCATTTTAAGCACCCGTTTTAAGTATTAACTCGCCATTTAATAGTAGCTGTTTCCCTAAATATACCACTTCCCAAACCCCTGTCAAATAAGGCAAATTTAAAGGCTCAACCGCCGGTTGAGCCTTTAAATGCTTACGCTTAACGCAATATGTTTTCCGCGATTTCCACCAGCCGGCTTTCCAGTTCTTCCAAAGAAACGCCGGATGGCTTTAGTCTTGCCACCCAATAATTATTAGCCTGGTGGCCGACCACTTCAGCTGACTGCCCAAGCAGTTTTAAAATTTTATCTTTTGGCAAAGCCTCCTGTGCCGCTACCCATAACTCCGCCTGGCCAGCAATAGGCTCTGCAATTAACCCAACCAATCTTGAGCCGCTTACGCTTTCATTCAACTCTCTTAGCGCCGGCAAAATATCCGCCTCGCCGCTTTCCGCTTTTTCAAAATCCCCTGAATTCAAAACCGAATAAACAAAACCCAAAGCTTCGTTTACTTTCATCCGCGCCAGAGCCCTGCCCCAAAGCTTTAACAAACTCAAAGATTTGGTTCTGTATAAATTTTTTATCACTTCCTGCTGCCGGCCGCCAAACGCCACCAACTCGCTGGCCTTTAAAAAGGCCCGCGGCGTGGTTTTGGCGTGCTGGAAGCTTTGGGTCTTAAAAATAATTCCGGCGAGCAGGCAGGTGGCGGAGTCTTCGTCTATTAATTGCTGTTCAAACTTTTGAAAAAGCTCGGCCAGCATTTCGGCCACGGAACTGGCGGCCAAATCCACCAGGTTGATGCTGCCAAAATATTCATTGCCGGCCTGGTGGTCGATGTTGATTTTCGGCGTTTCAAAAAACACATCCGGCTGCTTGTCGTAAACCCGCCCTAAATCGGCCAAAGACTTGGCCTCCAAAGTTATAATTAAATCTACCGGAAATTTTTCCGTGCGGAAATTTAAATCCTCGGGCGTAAAAACTTCGCCTTCAGATTTTAAATAAATTTCCACTTTGTCCGCCTTGGTTTGGTAGCTTATTTCCGCGATTTTTTTTTGGCTGGTATTAACAGCAACAACCAGGCTCTTGGCCGCGCCGATTTCGCTGGTTAGACTGCCCACTTCAGGCAAAAACTTTAAAAAATCCGGGGCCGGGCCGCCGCTTACTATGCTCACGTCTTTTTCCAGTTTCAGCAAAAAACGGCGCAGGGCCAACCCGCTGCCCAATGCGTCGGCGGATAAATTTTCCGGTAAAACCACCAAAATCTTATTGCTCTTTTTTACCAGGTCAAAAATTTGTTGTTCAATACTGATTTCCATATTCTATATATAATATAAATTAGGCAAGGGCCTTATTTGGGCCGCTGGGATTTCCACGATTTTCAAGTATACCCGATTTTGAAAAAGGGGTCAACCCGGTAATACAACATTTCCTTTATTGAATAATTCGCCCTTAAATAGTCAGTATTCTGAGTAAATTTAAAGTTTTTGATGATTGCGAATAGAAATGTTGATATACCGGGTCAAGACAGTGTAGAATATGTACATATCGGCAAGCTAGAAAATCGGCGCGCCAGATCCAAATCTGCTCCGATTTATCCGATCTTCCGTTACCATGAAAAACTCCCCCCCTATTCACATTACCCAAATTCCATCTTTGGCCAAAAAAATTGCCTCCCAACTTAAAGGCGGGGAAATTTTCGCGCTTATTGGCCCTTTGGGCGCGGGCAAAACAGCCTTTGTTAAAGCCATTGGCAAAGCCTTAAAGCTAAAACACCATATTACCAGCCCGACCTTTACTTTATTGCACGGCTTCCCCATAAAACTTTCCGGCCGCAAAATTATGCTCTACCATTTGGACCTCTACCGCACTAAAAATTTTAAAGAAGTTAAGGCTTTGGGCTTGGCGGAATTTTGGGGACAGCCACACACCATTACCTTTATAGAATGGGCGGATAAAATTAAAAAACATTTGCCGAAAAAAACTCAAATTCTAACATTTTTTCATGAATAATTTTTTTAAATCTTTATTTTTTATTACCTTGGCTTTGGGCTTTATTGCGCACGTTCAGGCGGCCAAAGCCGCGGCTTTTAGTTTTAGCTATAACAACAAAAATTTCGATTTAACCCAAGCCGAATTAAACGGCCTTAAGGGAAAAACCGTTTTTACCCCCAGCCCAATATTGGCCACAGCGCCCGAGGAGCCCAAAATTCAACTGCTTCAAATGCTGGGGCTAAACAGCCGGCAAACCATTACTCCAAAAACCACTTATCGCTATAACCTG
>JAJYWK010000019.1 GCA_021791515.1 bacterium
CACCAACATGGCCGGCCGCGGAACGGACATACTTTTAGGGCCTGGCGTCGCGGAGCTGGGCGGTTTGTATGTGCTTGGAACCGAACGGCACGAATCCCGAAGAATAGACGACCAGCTTGTCGGCCGCGCGGGTAGGCAGGGCGACGCGGGCGAGACCAATTTTCTTATCTCCATGGAAGATGAGATTATGCAGCTGTTTGGCAACGAAAAAATTATTGACGCCTTGGAAGATTATGATATTCCGGAAGAGGAGTATGTTTCCGGCCGGAATTTAGATGCGGCGTTTAAAAAAGCGCAGGATTTTGTGGAAAGCAAAAATCTGGATTCGCGCCTGTATTTGTACAAGTACGACAGCGTGGTAAATTTTCAAAGAAAATTTCTTTACGAACTTAGGGACAAGCTTTTGGAAAACGAGCAGGAGTTTTTAAGCTTTGCCGAAAAATCGCTGGGTGAGGTTTTGGGGCAGATTTTAAACTTAAAGAGCGCGGATTTAATCGCGAAAGAAATGCGGGAGGTATTTCATATTGAGGCGGATCCGAAAGAAATTACCGCCTCTATGGGCTTGGATAAAATTGTAAATGGCGCGGGGTTTGTGAACGAATGGCTGAATCCGTTTTATCAGGAAAACAATCAAAGCCAGCGAAATTTTTTGGCAGCCGGTGAAAAGCTGCAAAAAGTTTTATGGAAAAAATTTATTAGCTTAAAACAACAGCCGGAAATTTTTAAAGCCGCCCAGAATTTGATTTTGCAGGTAATTGACAACCAGTGGAGCAATCATTTGGAACTGATGGACGTGCTGAAAGAAGAGGCGAATTTATTTTCTTACGCTTCCCAAGATCCGCTCATAGACTATATTTTGGAAAGCAAAAAGCTATTTGAACAGGCAACACTGGAAATTAAACGGCAATTTTTCGCGGCTGTGTTTTTAAGGTTACAACAGCAAGGAGATTTGGAATAAAATTATCTACTAAATACTAAATAAACGAAACTACGAAAGCTAACAGATTTAGTAGTTTAGTGTTTTTCGTATTTAGTAGAATTGTCAAAAATTATAAAATTCATTATAATTACAGCATGCTTTCTAAAGAAGAGGTCGTTAAACTCTCCAAATTAGCGCGTATTGCGCTTACTGATGCAGAAGTGGAAAAGTTTCAAAAAGAGCTTTCCGCGGTTTTGGATTATGTGGAAGAATTAAAACAGGTGGATGTGGAAGGCTTGGAAGAAGTAAGTCAGGTGACGGGCTTGGTTAATGTGCAAAGGGATGACGTGGCCGTGGCGGCGGAAAATCATGAAGAGATATTGTCGCAGGCGCCGGAAATTAAGGATGGGTATTATAAGGTGAAAGCAATATTATAGGGTAAAGGGGTGAGGGTATAGGGTAGAGTCTTCTATTCTAAACCCTAAACCCTAAACCCTAAACCCTAAACCCTAAACCCTTATGTTTGAATTCCTCCAACTAACCGAATTACGCAAACTTCTTGATGAGAAGAAAGTATCTTCGCTGGAATTAACGAAGTATTTTTTGGCGCGCATAAAAGAACATCAAGACTTAAATGCATTTATTACTGTTACTGAAGAGCGGGCGCTGGCTGATGCCCGTCGCGCGGATGAATTTATAAATAGCCCGGGCGAGAATCCTTTTTTATGCGGAATCCCTTACGCGGCCAAGGATTTATTTTGTAGTAAAGGAATTCGAACTACAGCCGCGTCAAAAATTTTAGACAACTATATTGCGCCTTATGACGCTACTTCAATTGCAAAAATTAAAGCGCAAAAAGGCGTACTGTTGGGCAAAACCAATTTAGACCAGTTCGCGCACGGATCTTCGGGAGAAACTTCGGCCTATGGTCCGACAAAAAATGTTTGGGATAAATCCCGAATGCCGGGAGGGTCTTCTTCCGGCTCGGCCTCGGCGGTTGCCGGCGGCCTCGCCCCATGGGCTACGGCTACGGAAACCGGCGGAAGCATCCGCCAGCCAGCCAGCCTATCGGGAATATCCGGCTGGAAACCGACCTATGGCCGCGTGAGCCGTTTTGGCGTGATTGCCATGGCTTCTTCTTTAGACAGCATTGGCGCCATGGCTTACTCGGTGGAGGATTTGGCCAAAATTGCCGAAGTTATATCCGGGCGCGACGAAAAAGATTCCACTACCGGGCACGGGGAAGTACCTGAATACTCTAAAAGATTATCGGCCGACATTAAAGGCTTAAAGGTGGGCATCCCCAAAGAATATTTTGTGGAAGGCATGGAAGACGGAGTTAAACAACGTGTGATGGAAGCTATTAAAGAGCTGGAGAAACTCGGCGCAAAATTAGTTGATGTAGAATTGCCCAACACTAAATTCGGCTCCTTGGTTTACGCCATTGTTTGCCCTTCTGAGGTGGCTTCCAATTTAATGCGCTATGACGGAATCCGCTACGGACACGTGGCGACAGACACTAAAAATTTGCTTGAGGTTTATGAAAAAAGCCGCGCGAGCGGGTTTGGCAACGAGGCCAAGCGCCGCATATTAACCGGCACTTACGTACTTTCCGCCGGTTATAAAGACGCCTATTATAAAAAAGCGCAAAAGGTCCGGCGTCTAATCATCAATGAATTTGCGGAGGTGTTTAAGCAGGTGGATATTTTAGCCTGCCCGTCCACGCCGAATGTTGCGCATAAATTAGGCAAGGCCGCGGAAAATCCTTTGCATGGTTATATTGCCGACCAGTTGAATATTCCAGGAAGCCTTGCGGGTCTGCCCGCTTTGTCGGTGCCATGCGGCTTTGCAAGGCCGGATGATGGCGAATCGCCTTCAATGGACGGCCTGCCGGTGGGCTTACAAATTATTGGCCCGCAGTGGGGAGAGCAAAAAGTTTTTGATGTCGGCTACGCGTATCAGCAGACAACCGATTGGCATAAGAAACATCCCAGTATTTAATATTAAGGTTAAGTAAATAAGGAAAATTTATATATGTATCATCGAGGGGCACTATTCTTTGATTTTCGCCAAGAGCCGGATGGGTTAGTTATGTTTGAAAGGCCTTTTCAGCCTTGGGGTGCTATTGTTTTGGTTTTGGTTTTTGTGGTACTTGCAGTTTATTTTCGTAATATCAATTATATTTTCGGTTTAGTTATCATAGTTGGTTTAGATGTGTTATTGGAATGGGCGGTGGTTTATTTTTTTAAACAGGATATCAAACGAAAAGGCAAGCCGGTTTTGGAAAGTGGTTCTTTTTGGAAGGGGAACAAACAATACAAAGGTGATATTTCTTATTCTAATTATAATGCTTAATAATATTAAGTAATGAAGCAATATCTATCCTCAACCGAATATCAGCCCGTCATTGGATTTGAAATCCACATTGAACTTGCAACCAAGAGCAAGATGTTTTCGTCTAGCCCAAATAATCCTGACGAAAAACGGCCGAACACCAACATAGACGAAATTGTTACGGGCCAGCCAGGGACTTTGCCTGTGGCCAACAAAGAAGCTATTCGTTTGTCCGCCATGGTGGGTTTGGCTTTAAATTGCCAAATTGATGAATTTTCCAAGTTTGACCGCAAACATTATTTTTATCCGGATTTGCCAAAGGGCTACCAAATTTCGCAGTATGATAAGCCAATATCAAGAGACGGTTATTTGGATGTTAATATCAACGGCGAAACAAAAAGAATTGGAATCACCCGTGCTCATTTAGAGGAAGATGCTGGCAAGAATATCCATCCGGATGGTTTATCGTACAGCCTAGTTGACTATAACCGCGCAGGCTGCGCTTTGTTGGAAATAGTTAGCGAACCGGATATTGAAAGCGGTCAGGAGGCGCGTGTTTTTTTGCAGGAACTGCGCAACATTGTCCGTTATTTGGGCGCCTCAGATTGCGATATGGAAAAGGGGACCATGCGCGTAGAGCCGAATATCTCTGTTCGCAAACCGGGGGAAACGGGGCTTCCAAACTACAAAGTGGAAGTTAAAAATATTAACAGTTTTAAATTCGCCGAGGCGGCCATAAATTACGAAATTGAGCGGCAAATAGAAATTTTAAAAGCAGGTAAAACGCCCAAGCAGGTAACCATGGGTTGGGATGAAAAAAACAATTGTACGGTGGAGCAAAGGAGCAAGGAAGAAGCGAATGACTACCGCTACTTTCCGGAGCCGGATTTGCCGGTTTTGCAGTTTAGTAAAGAGTATTTGGATACACTGCGGGCGGAAATGCCCGAATTGCCCGCGCAAAAGCGCGCGCGCTTTACAGAAGAGTTTAAATTGCCGGGAGGCGATGTTGAAAATTTAATTAACTGGAAAGAGTTGGCAAACTACTTTGAATCGGTTGTCAGTGAAATTGAGGAATGGGCGGAACAGGAAAAAGTCCTTGATAAAAATCTATTGGTAAAATTAGCCGCTAACTGGTGCCTGCAGGATTTTTCCGCGGCCTTGAATAAAGAGTTAAAAAATCCGTTGGACGCTGAAGTCAGCCCGGAAAATTTTGCGGAATTGATGGTATTAATTCAGCAGGGGAAAATTTCAGGAAGCGCGGCCAAGCAGGTGTTTAAGGTAATGTTTGAAAAGGGCGGGGATCCTTCCAATACTGTGGAGGATTTGGGCTTGCATCAGGTGAGCGACGAAGGCGCGATATCCGAGGCTTTGGATAAAGTAATATCAGCGAATGAAAAAGCCGTTTCCGACTTTAAAGCCGGCCAGCAAAAAAGTTTTGGTTTTTTGGTTGGGCAGGCAATGAAGGAGCTAAAGGGGAAGGGGAATCCACAAGTGATTAATGAGTTGCTAAAAAAGAAGCTTAGTTATAGGGTTAAGGGCTAAGTAGAATAATGAACGCCGCACGTGCTTGGGGGCCAACTTAACACGTGCGGCGTTTTGCTTTTGCTAAAAACCAGTTAATGCAATTTAAAAAAGAAAAGTCGCATTTTGTAAACAATTGTTTACAAAATGCGACAAATGGAATAAATAAAAATGATTTCTTTTGATGTAAACCACTGTGCGCTGAAGCGCACAGCTTTAAGGAAACAGATTGAAAATCTTAAGAGCTCTCTATTCTAAAGACATCCTGCCCTTCAGTGCTTTCTTCAAAATGGTGCTCAATATACTGCTTG
>JAJYWK010000050.1 GCA_021791515.1 bacterium
TACATTGGAAGCATTGGTCCAGGAAACAGTGCCGGTTCTTAAGCACTGGCTGCCAAATTGGCCGCCAGGAGTGGCAGTGATGGTGTTGCGGCCGGTGGGCTGGCTACCAACAACTTTTAAAGAAATAGTAATTTGCTGGCCATAATCAAAACACGGCAATAAATCGCCGGCCGGTTGGCCTAAACTGGTAACATCAGAACTAAAATTGCCGCCGGCTTGCTCCAAATGCGCGCCATCCGGAGTATTAATCACAATTTGCCCGCTTTTGGATCCGGCATTACTCGCGCTTAAAAGAGCGCTCACGCTGTGGGAGGTGCCAGGATTGCTGTCAAAACTAACCGCATAACGAGTGCCGTGCATTACGGCGCCGGAATTTTCAGCCGCTCCGTTGTGCACCCAGATGCGCAAGTCAATAGTGTCGCCGACATTGGCAGTAATATTATCAGAAAATACGCCGGAACCCACAAGATTTCCCGCCAAGACCACAAGATCCTGACAGCCGTTGGTTTGAGTGGCACCAACCGGTGCTTCGGGGTAAGGATTAAATATTGGTTCGGAATAAGTCGGACTGCAATTTGCAGACTCAGCTTTGGTCTGGTGGCCGACTCTCGGAGCCAAAACTCCGGCCACTGCTAAAACAGCAACGATAATTAAAATACCACTTACCTTGATTCGCATTTTGGAAAATAAAGTTTGCATATGCTTTTTTTAGTTATTAAATAACCTTCTTAATAGTTAAAATTCAATTATTAACCCACAATTATAATATTTTTTTGCTATTTTGTCAATAATAATACGTCGCTTAAATATAAGTAATTTTACTTTTCAGTTTGAGTCAATTCCCCATAAACCACTAATCGTTTCGCCGTAGAACCCACCGGCCAGCAGGTGGAAAGCGCCACAACCGATTTGCCACTGTTGGCAAATTGCGCCTGATCGGTTGGAGAGTATTCTTTTCTGCCGGTAACCACATAATGGAAAATTGCGTCTTTGCCATTTTTTTGCACCACGGTAATTTTAAAGGAAGTATTATCCGCCAGTTTGCCTAAAACAGCAAACACCTGTTTAAAACTGCCCTTGGCCCAGGCAAAATTGCTGGAGTGCCCGGAAATGTAAGTTGTGCCAATCTGACCCGGCATGGCTGTGCCCGGATAATGAATTACGCCGCTTTGCAAATCTTTATCAAAATCTTTCGGGTCATTGCTCCACATTATCGGCACGTTAATTTTTAAATCGGGAATCTCCAGCCGGCCCGGAATATTAATGTTAATATCCGCTTCGCTATTTCCAGCTATCAAATTTACGCCGGTCTGTACCGCTGGCTTTTGGTTTTGTCCGGAATATACATTTTGATTTACAGCCTGCGCGTTTTGAAAAAACAAACTGGAATCTTGATTATTTATGCCAAATTCCGCGCCAGCCACTCTGGGTCCGTGCTGTAGGCGGTATAAAGCCAGGCGGTTATTCACGACTTCCATATCTATATATTTGCTCACCTGATTTTTCTCGTCGTCGCTTAGCTTTGTACCTGTCTGCGGGTTTACTCCCATGGCCAAAGTCTGGCCGTCAGGCATGCCAATACCCAGCGTATCATAGGCTTTTGGGTTCAAGTTAAATAAAAATTTCTGAAAATTAGTCAAACCATTACCTGAATTGTCGGTTTGGGGATCTAAAATTTTGGGGTCAGAAACATCATAATAATAGCTTGCTATCCATTTTTGGTACTGGGGTAATTGCTCTTTTTCCAACTGCGCCAATGCTGTATCCTTGGCCGTTTGCACTTTGGTTATAGAAGGGCGAAACAATCGGGTAAAATCCACTCCGGTAAAAAAGAAATAATATAAAAACAGGCCGACAGAAAATACTGCCACATAAGGAGCAATGCCGCGGATTAATCTCAAAAATGCCGAACCTTCTTGCCGGATATTTTCTGATATATTTTCCTCAGCCAAAACTTCGGCGCCGGCCGCTTCTAAATGCGATGGCGCGTGTTCTTTTGCATCCTGAGCTGGCTCATTGATGACAGGAAGATTGTGGGGCAAACCAATAGTAAAACTACCCACGGGCAAACCTTGGGACGCACTGTGAATTCCGAGCATTTGAGCGACCTCCGCAGTGCTTGCCGGATATTTAATATTTTGGCTCTCTTGAGGCTGATGTGCCTCGTTATTAGGAGTAGTCATAACAATATATTATATTAACTACATATCTTAGCACAATTTTATAAATTTGTCAAGTCCATAAAAAGATGCTAAAATAGGCTTGAAATGGGATGTTTTATGGATTCAACAAATGACAAAACCCTAAAAAAGAATAAATTTTCGATTATCAAAAACCGCAATTTTCTGCTTGTTTTGGCCGGTTTTTTTGTCGCCAAGTTCTTTTTAGCGCTTTTTCTGCCCAATGAAAACTTGATTTTTTCTTCTGGTTTAAGCTTGGACAACATCTTAAAGAGCGTAAACCACGAGCGCTCGCTTCGCAACCTAAGCTTACTTACGACAAACAGCAAACTTAGTTACGCGGCGCAGGGAAAAACTGACGATATGCAAGCGCGCCATTACTTTGCGCACGTAGATCCTGACGGTCATTATATTTGGGACAGGATTGTAGCTGCGGGCTACTCGCCATATTTGGAATTGGGTGAAAACCTGGCGATTGAATTTTACGACACCGACAGTTTGGTGGCCGCCTGGATGAACAGCCCGACTCACCGCGCCAATATTGTAAATGAAGGCTTTAAAGACCAAGGCATGGGCCTAACTTTTGGCGACGCAAATACGGGACAATACCATTCCGCCATTGCCAATACTTTTGGCACTTTAATTACGGTTAACAAACCCGCAAAAAAAATTGCTCCCGCCCCCAAGTCCGCTTCTCCAAAGCCTCCGGTGCTTGCCGCGACTACTCCCCCGCCGGCGCCTCTTCCCTCGGCTTTGCCTGAGGCTACTTCCGCTCCGGCAGAAACTTCACAACCAATAACAATCCGACAAGGTACTGCTCCGACAGCAGGCCAAGAGACTAACTTTGCGCTGCCGCCGGCAAATAAACCAAGCGACACAAGCACTCCGGCAAACACAGCCGTTCCTTTTGTACCGTCCGGGCAATCAGCCCAAGCCGTAGTGGGCAATGAAAACTTAAGCAAATACACAGATTATGAAATCAGCCGCTATTTGGTTTTGGTTTGCGGAGTTTTACTGCTTTTACTGATGCTCACGGATATTAAAACCGTGGTGGAAAACCGTCTGGGCTCGCTGGACAAAAAAGTCAACAACTTAGTTATGCTTCTTATAGCGCTGCTCGTTATAGCTTTTATGTATTGGCTGTAAGGCCGCGGACAAAATCAATGTTTACAATACTAAAAATCGCCCCGCCAATGAAGGGGCGATTTTTTTGCAGAGTTCATGGAATAATAAAAGTTTGATGAAGGCTTTGCAGCCAAAATTTGGGAAAAGGCATCAAGATGAAGTTAAATAAGAGGTCTATTAAATTGATAATTACAGCCGTCCAAAATTTGCGCCCTAAAATTAGTTACGCTGAAAATCATGCCAGCGACCAGCAGGCAAATTATTAAAATTTCAAAAAAAGAGTGCCAGGTAAGCGCATGGTCGAGTTTATAATGAAACACGCCCCACATTAAGTTATAGCAGGCGGCCAAAAATACCGCGGCGGTAAAATAATTATAACTCCAAAAAAACAGGGTAACATAGGCCAGCCCGCCCATAACCAGCGCGATGCATAAGCTGATAAATAAATTTTTAGCATTTATCATCCGGTGCTGGAACAGGGCCTGGTAAATCAGCAAAAAAGTCAGAGGCACAACCGCCCAAAACAGCAAATACGGCTCCAGACAATAATGTCTGGTAAGAGCCAAACAAGCGGTAAACACAACTGTCCCGGCATAGATTTTAACCACGGACAAAACCACAAATACGTCCTGGTCCACCTTTTCCTTGCCCCGCAAAAAAATCTCCTTTAAATACCAATAATTTAATATAATGGCCAAAGAAGACAGAGCCATAAAAATTTGCTGAATTTTTATAAAACCAAAATTGACGTAAAATATCGCAATAGTGGACCAAAAAATCAACCCGGGCAGCAACAGGTAATTCATCCATGTATGAATAAATTTCCAGTCAGATAAATGCCTAAGCCGCTCCGCAAGCGAAGAAAATATTACTTTTATCCTTTTTTCCAGCCAATGTTCAACGCTCTCATGGCGCGCCTTGGCTCTATGCCAGCTGCCTCTGATTTTAAAGTGCAAATCATATAACAAAACCACTTCTAAAAATAAAAAAACCGTAAAAAACGCCGCAGTTTTTAAATAAATTACCGGCTGGTTTAAATTAAGTATGTTAATTAGCGCCTGAAAACTGCCGATTACGGCAATCGCGTTAATAACGGCAGTTATGACTTTTTGGCTTTTGATGCTCATTTTCTTTGTTTTAAATTTTTTTGCGAATCATTTCAGAAGCGCTGAATAAAGACTCAAATGTGCCGGCATCAAACCAGGCGCCTTTAACAATATCCACTTTTAATTCCCCGCGCTTTAAATACCAGTTGTGCAGCTCGGTAATTTCCAGTTCGCCCCGAGCCGAGGGCCGCGCCTGCTTAGCCGCCTCGCACACGCGATGATCATAAACATACAGGCCGGTAATGGCATAGTCGGACAAATACTTTTTGGGCTTTTCTTCAATTCGCACCGCTTCCATTTTATTATTAAACTTAACCACGCCAAAACGCTCCGGATCTTTAACCTTTTTGGCAAAGACCTGCCCGCCGCTTTTAAAGTTTTTGATGGTTTTAGAAAAATCATCCTCAAAAATATTATCGCCCAAAACCATACACACGTTATTTTTGCCGATAAAATTCTCGCCGATCATGAACGCCTGCGCCAAACCTTCGGGCTTGTCCTGAATTTCATAAGTAAACTTGGCGCCAAACTGTTTGCCCGAGCCCAGCAGTTTTAAATAGTCGTCCGAATGTTCCGGCGCCACAATAATTAAAATATCCTTAATCCCGGCTTTAAGCAAAGTTTCCAAGGGATAAAAAATCATCGGTTTGTTATAAACCGGTAGCAGCTGTTTGGAGGTGACTTTAGTCAACGGCAGCAGACGCGTGCCGTGTCCGCCAGAGAGGATAATGCCTTTCATAAAATTAATACTTTTCAATTAATGACATAAACTACCCTATCACTTTTATACAAGAGAATATATTTTTGTATAATACTTACTGTATTTTAATAATTATTCAAACTCAACCAAATAAATAAGCGCGCCCCACAAAAGCATCAAAAATCCTACATATAACCTTAAGTCCAATGCGCTAAAATGACAAGGTTTAATTGGAGTTTCTAAGGACTTAAAATGGAGGCTGTCGGTATAAAAAGCATCTGTGCAAAACTCATTAAGAAAGTTGCTTAGCTTTTTTGCAAAAATAAATATCACAAAAAGCACGGCCTCCACTAATATAAAAATTAACAAAAAAGTGCTCATTTGCGGCTGCTACAGAACTTACGCGACGCGTAAATTCTTGAGTTAATTTTCTAAAAATTCCTTTAACGCCACCTGCCATGGACGCAAGGACGGCAGCTTGGTATTCAGCAATACCGCTTTTTTAGGCACCGGCGCTTTGCGGGGAAAATCAACAATACTCACCGGAGCCAAATCGGCCTGAATATTTTTTAAGGCAAAAATTTCTTTTGCAAACTCGTACCAGCTGGCTTGGCCCGAATTTGTAATATGATAAATTCCATAAGCCTTATCCTGCCCTAATAATAGCTTAACTGCCAAGCTTAAATCAACTACGTAAGTAAGGCTATTTATAAGGTCATTAACTGCCTTAATTGGCTGATTTTCCGCGGCTTTTGCCAGCATTAATTCCACAAAACTTTTTTTGCTGGCTCCACTTTGGCCCTTGGGCCCAAACAACACGGCAGTTCGAATGAGATAATATTTTTGACAGCCGCTGATAAGATACTGTTCACCCTGAAATTTGGACTTAGCATAAACCGATTGCGGATTAGGCTCATCGGATTCCAAATATTCCTCTTTTTCGCCATCAAAAACATAGTTAGTGGAAAAATGGACTAGCGGGATATTTAATTGCCGGCAAATACCGGCTAAATTTTTTGGAACTTCAGCATTAAGCGCGAAAGCCAAATCTTGATTTATTTCCGCTCCGTCTACGTCGTTATATGCCACGCAGTTAATTATTGCTGTTAGCTTGCCGCTTATTGCCGTAAGCTTACTGCTTAACTGATTTAAATCGGCAACATTAACAGCATCCCGGTCCCAGCCAATCGCGGCCTCCCCAAAAACCTGCGTCAACTGCCCGCCCAGCATGCCCTTGCTGCCTAAAATTAAAACCTTGCCGTCCATAGTTATTATTATCGTTATTGTTATTTCCGGTATTCCCCGCTTTTTACCCGCTTCCACCACTCCTGATTTTTGGCATACCAATCAACCATAATTTTTAGCGATTCATCAAGGGCAAATTTTGGCTGCCAGCCAAGCTCTTTTGTAATTTTGCCGTGATCCAGCGCGTACTTTTGGTCGTGCCCTGGGCGGTCGCCTACAAACTCAATCATGTCATCGCCCAGCTTCATTAAAACCAAAATTTTTCTAATAATGTCCAAATTCGAAACCTCCGGATTATTCGGACCAATAAAATAAGTCTCGCCTGCCTTGCCTTTTTCTAAAATCGCCTCTATCCCTGAGCAGTGGTCTTCCACATACAGCCACTCGCGGATTTGATTGCCCGGTTTATAAATTGGCACTTTTTTGCCCTCCAGCAAATTTGTAATGGCCAGCGGGATTAATTTTTCCGGGAACATAAATGGGCCAATGTTGTTGGCGCAGTTGGAAATTGTTATCGGTAAATTAAACGTATAATAGTAAGACCTGACCAGATGATCAGATGACGCTTTGCTGGCCGAATACGGACTGCGCGGGTTGTACGGCGATGATTCGTTCCACTTTTCTTTACTATCCAAAGCCAGCTGGCCAAAAACTTCGTCGGTGGAAACATGATGGAAACGCTTAACCTTATTTTTTAGCGCCTGATCAAGTAAAACCTGGGTGCCCAAAACATTCGTTTTTACAAAAATATCGGGATTTTGAATTGAACGGTCAACATGGCTCTCTGCGGCAAAATGAACAACTACATCACAACCATCCATCGCCTTTTTTACATCAGCCGGCTCGCAAATATCTCCTTTGATAAAAGTTATTTGTTCTTTGACCGCGGCCAAATTTTCCAAATTCCCGGCATAGGTAAGCTTATCCAACACAACGATTTTATCATTAGGATGATGCTTAACCCAATAATGGACAAAGTTGGAACCAATAAATCCAGCACCACCCGTGACTAATATTTTGTTTTGTGATGATGTCATAATCAAAAAGTGGTGCTATAAATCTTAATTGAGAATAATACGTTTCTGACTAACGCAATTCAACCGCTTTCAGCTTCAATTCCACCAAACTCTTTCCCCGCGCGACCAAAAGCGTAAGCGTGTCGCCCGGCCTATACTTTTGCAAGGCTTCTTCCAAACTGCTGTTTTCATTAACCACATTTTTATCTATTTGGGTAATTATGTCTCCGGGCAAAAGACCGGCCAAAGCAGACGGACCGGAAACGCTTTTAATTAGCGCGCCTTCCGGCTGGCCCAGCAACTTGCTCTCGTTTTGAGTTATTACTACATAAACAAAACCAAAACTGGGCTTGGAAATTTTTTGTCTGTTTTGGAAATACAACCCCATGCTCTGCTTTAGCGCGTCGGAAGAAATAATCTTGCTGCCGTTCCACATTCCCAGCGCGTCTCCTTTTATATTTACCGCGGCTTCTCCGCCCAAAAGAGCCTGGCTTACTTGTGTGCCAAAACTGCGGCTCGGATAATCGCTCTGCAGCACCTGCCCCTGAATATCCTGCTCTCTACTGCTGACGTACGCCACCCAACCGCGGTCAAAAAAATTCTGTGTGGAATTATGCACAAAGAGAATCTTCTCCCCGACTAACAGGTCTTTTGAACTAGCAAAATTAATTACCGGGACATTGTTTAAATCAGCGGTAAAAAAAGTCAGCCCTACGGACGGATCCGAGACGCGGCTTTTTACCTGCGCGCTGCGGCCATCGTTAAGCAATACATAATAATTAGTCTGCGTTTTGGAAAAATTTGCGCTGGCAGTCACAAATGTGCCGTCGGAGGCCAAATTTAAACTGGCGCCAATCACGGACATACCGGCGGGACTAACGGACATCAGCAGACTAAGTTTTGGCTTGACCGCAGAGGCCGCCTCGACGATATCGCCGCTGTCGCTAATACGGATTGTTTCTTTGTTTGTAATAACAATCGGCGCCTGCGGACTTAAAATATTCCAGCGGTTTAAAACCGGCCAGGTGGAAACCCTGGCTAAAAATATCCGGCCTAAAAACATATCAAAAAACCAGGTTAAAACTATACTGCAGATGATGATAAAAATAATTTGCTTTTTTGACATTTTTCCGCCAAATTTTCCCGATTATTAGGAAATAATTATTTAATTAAAAAAATGATTGCTGCTACACCCGCAAAAAATTTCTACGGGTTAAATTTACTGCCGCATAATTACCCATGGCGTTGCCAAAAGCGCTAAAAACATGCACACCATAAGCAAGCTTAAATGGAACTGAATTTTTTTCGCGCTTAAAGAATGAAATAAATAATAATTATTAATAATTAAGCAAAAATAAAACAGATTAAACATCAAAAAAGCCAGGAAACTGAAATGAAAAGGCAAAAAATTCATGACCCAGAACAACTCCGCGCAGAACAGCCCCAAAACCAGCGAGCTTACTATTTTAACTTTGTCGTCCTGAGGCAAAAACTCATAGAAACAGCGCGCCAGCAGGCTGCTGGAGATAAATACTCCCAAGGCGTAATACGGTTGGTACGCCGGCGCATAAAAATATGAAGCAAAAAAATAAGAGAATAACCCAAAGGCAATAAACAAAGTCTCGTTGAGAATTAAATTTTCCGTCAAATTGCCGAGAACTAATTCAAACAGAGTTATTACCGGAACGCTTGCCACTAAAAAAATCTCGCGCCAAAGCTCCGACGGCAATACCGAAAAAATTCCAAATCCCGCGCTTAACAGCAATAACGGCCTCAACTGAATCCAAAAATTGTATTTTTCCATCTGCCGCAAATACCAGCGGTTATAAAACCACACCACCGCTAATAGGCCGGCAAAAGCAGGCACTAAAAAACGAAAAACGGGCTGGGGGGACGCGAACTTTTGCAAAATCAGCACAAACAATAGCGCAATGGCCAGGGAGACAAAATTATGCCGGTTTTTCATGCTTTTTGCGGGTGATTAATAAAACGATAGCCAGAAACACGAGTAGCGCGCTGGATATGGAATTTAGCCTTAAGTTGCCAAAAAAAACGCTGTCAATTCTTAAAAATTCCAAGGCAAATCGCAATATATTATACAATAAAACATAATAAATAAACAAGTCGCCCTTTACCTGCTTTCCAAGCCGGCTGATAATGAAAAAAATGGCTATAAGTCCAATCTGTTCATACAAAAACCACGGGTGAAAAAAATTGGCATTCTGGTATTGCTCCGGACGGAATTGCCACGGCACAAACATCTTCCAAGGTAAATTGGTCGGATAGCCAAAAGCTTCATAGTTAAACAAATTTCCAAACCGGCCGATAATTTGGCCCACAATAAGCGATGGAGTGAGCCAGTTCATTACCCACTCCCCCCCCCTGTTAAAGGGGGGGCTAGGGGGGGTTATTATCCGTTTAAAAATATAAATTGCAACCAAACCACCTAACACCGCGCCGAAAATGGAAAGCCCGCCGTTCCAAACTTTAAGAATATCTATGGGATGCTGCCAGTAGTAATTGGTAGACGAAAAAACGTGATATAGCCGCGCGCCAATAAACCCGCCAAGAATTATATAGAAAATTATGTCATCCGCGGTTTTTACGTCAATCCCGAATTTTTGCGCTCGCCTCCTTGCCAAAATCCAAGCCAAGCCCACCGCCAAGGCCATAATCAGGCCATAATAATGAATGCTCAAAGGGCCTATATAAAAACTTTGCGACAAAATCAGCTGGCCGGAAAAAACCAAAAGCAGAATGACAAAAACGATGAAAATGACAAGAATAAACAAAAATGGGGAGCTTGTTATTTTTGTCAATTTTTTAATTTTTGTCATTTTTGTCAATCAAAACAAAGCCGCCTGATGCATCACTCCGAGCCTTGGCACTGCTTCTTTTATTTTAATTACCGCTTCTTTTACCTTAAAAAAATCTTTATACAGCAACTTTTGATTTTTTAGCGCGTAATCATAAATCTGCCGGGTAATTTTAACATCATCCAAACAATATTTTTCCAGCAAGTCCCAGCGCCCGTTTTTAAAATACAATAAAGCTTCCTTGCCGGAGCCGGATTTGCCGGCGCCTAAAGTGGCCTGGGCTACGTCTTCCAATTTTATGCGGTGGCCTAAAACTTTATCAATTTCCTGAAGCAAATCCAAGTAAGGCACCTCGTAGATATTAAAATTTAAATATGGCTGCAGCACTTCAAAATCAAAGTCTTTGATGTTGTAGCCGATAATTAAGTCCGCGGTCTGCAGAAGCGGCGAAAGCCTGGCAAGTTCGTGCTCGCGAAAAACCTGATAACGGTCGGTTGAATAATCGTAAATTCCGCAGACGCTGATTTTTAATAAATGATTTTTCCCCCGCCCCCCGACTTCGTCAAAGGACTTCTGGGTCTCTAGATCTAACACTATTTTCTTTAACATACTTAAATATCAGACATTAATTTTATTTTCCCGACAGCGCCCAAGTCCGCCGTAGCTTTAGCGAAGGCGGATTGCGTTTCCAAATCTAAAACAATTTTTTTGAGCATTTGGTTTCTCTGTCATCCTGAACTTGTTTCAGGATCTATAAATAATGGATTCCGAAATAAATTCGGAATGACACAATTAGTGTATACAATTTTTTCCCTTTGGGCAAAAAAAGGGCCGCCATTTCCGGAGATGGCGGCTGACTGTGCTTCTCTGCCAAGCGTGAGCTTGGCGGGGAATTGAACGCAGTCTGGACAGCGTCAGCTGTCCAAAAAATATTGCGCTTGCGCGCTACCCCCCCCAAATGAATTCCGGAAGGTGGGGCATGATAGCCCGGGCGGTTGCCCGCCCGGTGGTTGATCCCTGTTGCCGCGTCCGGTTTAGGGGCGCGGGCCGATGACTTCTACTAGGTGCCGTTGAACGACAGGTTCTTGGCGCCGGACTTCTTCTTCTCGTCGGCCTGCTTCTTGTACGCGAACTGCGCGTGTCTCATTTCGTTGTCCTCTTTGGTTGATTTTCAAACTTCCCTGGTGGGAAAGGCCAACCGCGATGATCATAAAAGAAAATCGCGAGTACGGCTTACAAATAAGCTACTCTCTCTGAAATTGTCAAATTATTTTTCCACACCTCCTGTCAAAGTTGTCAAAGGTGCATTTTGCAAATTCTCAGCCTATTTGTTAAAATAAAAGTAATTAAGTCCTACCGACTGTTTATCGGCACGAGGACGGAATAAGATCTGCGTGCGATCAGCGTCGCTATCCGCGTTTAGATCCGCGTGTATGCAAAGAACACTTTCTATACAGACGCCCCAAATGGTGGGCCAAAACGTCCAAGTTTCCGGCTGGGTCAATTCCAGACGCGACCACGGGGGCGTTATTTTTATTGATTTGCGCGACCACACGGGACTCTTACAGCTAACCATCCACCCGGAAACCGCGGGGGCTTTTGCCGTAGCCGATAAATGCCGGGATGAATTTGTGATAACCGCAGCCGGCAAGGTTATTGAGCGGGCCCCGGAATTGGTAAATAAAAACATCCCCACCGGCGGGATTGAATTGGTAGTTAGCGATTTGCAGATTTTAAACTCTTCAAAGCCCCTGCCATTTCAGGTAGCCCACGGCCACGGCGAAGAAACTTTGTCTAATGAAGACTTAAGATTAAAATACCGCTTTTTGGATTTGCGCCGCGAAAAAATGCAGAAGATGCTCAAAAAAAGACACGCGATGATTCAAACCATTCATCGCTATATGACTGACCATGGTTTTATAGAAGTAACCACTCCAATTTTAACCTCGTCTTCCCCTGAAGGCGCGCGCGACTTTTTGGTACCATCAAGATTACATCCGGGAAAATTTTACGCTCTGCCGCAAGCGCCCCAGCAATTTAAACAGCTGTTGATGGTCGGCGGCGTGCCCAAGTATTACCAAATCGCGCCGTGTTTTAGGGACGAAGACCCGAGGGCGGACAGATCACCGGGAGAATTTTACCAGCTTGATCTTGAGATAGCTTTTGCGGACAAAGACGAAGTGGTTTTCCAGGAAATGGAACCGATGTTTATTGAACTTACGGAAAAATTTGCCGGCAAAAAATGCATGCAAAAACCTTTTCCGCGCATCCCCTATTTGGAAGCAATGGATTTATACGGCTCAGATAAACCGGATTTGAGATTTGAAATGAAGATGGTTAATTTAACGGACGATCTAAAAAACACAGCCTTTAGTGTTTTTGGCAACGCCATAAATTCGCCAACTGGCGAAGGCGGAGTAGTTAAGGCAATTTGTTGCCAAGGCGGAAACAAGCTTACCCGTTCACAGATAGATGAATTGACGGAAATGGTAAAAAAAGAAGGCGCGGGGGGATTGGCTTACATAGTTGTCGTAGACCAGCCAAATGGAACATCCCTCCCCAAGACATGGGGAGGGACCGAGGGAGAGGTTGAAAAATTTCTTAAATCCCCTATCCTTAAATTCTTATCAGCTGATGAAATTTCTGCCATCCTCACCAAAACCGGTGCCGCGCCTGGCGACATTATTTTCTTTGGCGCGGATGACAAAAAAATAGTCAACAAAGTCTTAGGCAAACTGCGCGACAAACTTGGCGACATTTTTGGGCTAAAAGATCCCGGCGTGGTGGCCTGGGCCTGGATTACAGACTTTCCTATGTTTGAATGGAGTGATACCGAAAAGCGCTGGGACTTTATGCACAATCCGTTTTCCATGCCCCAAGGGGGTTTGGATTCGCTGATGAATCAAAAACCCGATGAAGTACGCGCCTATCAATACGACATTATTGCCAACGGACTGGAACTTTCAAGCGGCGCCATAAGAAACTACAAACCCGAAATTATGTACAAAGCTTTTGAAATATGCGGATACAGCAAGGAGACGGTGGATGAAAAATTCGGCGGAATGATTCGGGCGTTTGAATACGGCGCGCCGCCCCACGGCGGCTTCGCCCCGGGGATAGACAGAATGCTTATGCTGTTTGAAAACGAACCCAACATTCGCGAAGTGATTGCCTTCCCCAAAAACGGCTCGGCCGAAGACGTAATGATGGGCGCCCCTGGCACCGTGGAAGAAAAACAGCTTAAAGAACTGCATATAAAGCTCAATTTGCCAAAAACTAAATAAAAATAAACTTATGCATGAACAAGAAATTGATCCTAATCTTTTGGCAGAAAAAACTATCATCAGCGCATTAAAAACAATGGAATATAAAGAACTTGGGGGGCTCTTAGAAGAAAATGTGGCAATCCTTAAAAGTGCCGTCTTAGGGAATAAAATAAGTGTGGAAGAAATCAAAAGAGCGGCTTTTTATGTTGCGGAAATTGTAAAAATTATAGAAACTAAATCTTAAATATGCCAAAGAAAAAAATATCGAAAATCAAAAAAGAAATTAAGCAACTTTCTAATTCTGTAACAAAGTTTTTAGATAAAGCAAAAGTCAAATACAAAGTCATTGAACATAAACTGGTTTATACCGCTCACGACGCGGCGCAAACCACTAAAAAGAAACTTAGCGAAATCGCGAAAGTGGTTTTAGTGCGCGCTGATAAAGATTTTGTGTTAATTGTCTTGCCGGCCGGAAAATATGTGGATTTTTCGGGCATTAAAAAGGCGTTGAAAGCTAAAAAAGTCAGCATGGCAACGGAAAAAGATATTACCAAATATCTAAAAACCAAGGTGGGACTTTTACATCCGTTTGGCAGTGAATACCCCGCACCAGTCGCTTCGCTCCGGTACGGGGCAAGTAATATGCAAACTTTATTGGACAAAGGCATGTTAAAAGCCAAAAAAATAATTGCTTCGGCAGGGTCTTACACGCACAGCATAGAAATTTCTATAAAAGATTTTGAGCGTATAGTTAAACCTTTAAAAGGCACTTTCGCTAAAGCGAAAAAATGAAACATGGAACTTGAAACATAAAACATGACTGAAACACAAAAAACGTACCACGAAACTTTGAAAGAAAAGATGGAAGAATTTTGCCATCTCGTTTATAAAATAAGCAGGAAGTTCCCAAAAGAAGAATTATATGGCATAACATCGCAATTTAGACGCGCCGGAATATCGGTGGCTCTTAATTATATCGAGGGCTACGCGAGAATAAAAAGCAAGGTTCACAAAAATTTTATTGAAATATCTTACGGCTCACTAAAAGAAGCGTTGTTTCTTATAAAATTCTGTTTTGAAGAAAAATTTATTTCAGAGGAAGAATTTTTACAATTAAACAATCTTGCTGAAGAAATCGGCCGGATGTTGTGGGGAATGTTGCGCAGGATGTCTTAGTGCTTCATACTTCATATTTCATGCTTCATACTAAGGTTCAACAATTTGAAGGCCCCCTGGATTTACTGCTCTCGCTAATTGAGCAGCGGCAGTTGGATATTACTACCATTGCTCTGGCCGAAGTTACCGAGCAATTTTTGCAGTATATCAAGCAACTTCGGCATATTGACCCGACTGCCTTGGCTGACTACTTATCCATCGCCGCCAAGCTTTTGGTAATAAAATCCAAAGCTATTTTACCTACGCTGGATTTAGAACCCGAAGAAGAAGATGCGGGTTTTGATTTGGAAGCCCGGCTTTTGCTTTATAAACAATTTAAAGAAGTAGCCAAATACTTAAAAAAACTGGACAGCCGCCGCAAACAAAGCTTTGCCCGCAGTATAACGTTTGAACAAAAAATCAGCTTTTATCCGGATCCAAACGTGTCCGCTTCTGAAATACACAATGCGATTTTAAATGTACTCCAAAGTTTAAAAGAGTTGGATAATTTACCCAAAGCCAAACTCAAAGAAGCAATTTCCATTCAGGAAAAAATTGACCATTTGCGGCTGGTGTTAGGCGGTAAAATTGAAACCCGGCTTAGTGAACTTTTAAAAACAGCCAAAAATAAAGACGAAGTAATTATCACTTTTTTAGCTCTATTGGAATTAATTAAACAAAAAATATTTGTTGCTGACCAGGAAACGCTGTTTGCGGATGTGGTAATAAGAAAAAACCCAAATAATAACTGAAAATTAATAACTTATAACGGTTATTAGTTATCAATTATTTGTTATCAGTTATGTCAAAAACTCTTATCGGCCTAATTTTTATTTTTGCGGGCGTATGCTACGGCTCTTTGGCCATAGATGATTTTTATAACTGGACTTTGGGCTGGCTGGTGGAGAACGACTGGGTTAAGCCGCCGGTCGAAAAAAATAAAAACAGCTTAAAGGCTGTTTTAGGCCGCAAACCCACAATTTTGCTTTACGCTTCAGGGCTTGTAATAATAGGTTTGTATCTTCTTTGGAATAGAAATAATTAAGCAATTTTAATTCAATGGAACAGGAACAATTAATAAAAACTTTAGAAGCCTTGTTGTTCGTCGCCGGCAAGCCTCTGCGAGCCAAAGATTTTGCCAAACTCCTGGAAATGGAAGAAGGGCAAATTAAGTCCGCGCTGGACGCGCTCTATTTAGAAAAAAAAGACAGTGGTGTGGTTTTGCTGGAAAACAGCGGAGAATATCAGCTATCAACCAACAGCCGTTTTTCCACGCAGGTCAAAAACTTCCTGAATATGGAATTACGGGAAAAACTTACCGATGCCACCGTGGAAGTTTTGGCTATTATCGCTTATCGCCAGCCGATTTCCAAAGCGGAAATAGAAGCCATTCGGGGCGTTAACTCCCAATATTCCTTGCGGCATTTGTTAATTCGCGGACTCATAGAAAAAACCCACAATCCCAACGACTTAAGAAGCTTCTTATACCAAACCACAACGGAATTTTTGCAACATATGGGTCTGTCTTCCGTAAAAGATTTGTCGGAATTTGAAAAGTTGGTGGAACAAATAAAGTTGCCTCAAACCCCGGTACTTGCTCAAAATACCGAAGATCAAAATCAACCGCCGCAAATGGAAAACCTACCGGCTGAAAATCCGGCAGTTTTAGTCGCTGATAACCCTACGGACACAGAAAGATCTGAAGCCGAAAAACTCAATGAGGAAGATGAAGATGATGACGAAGATGATGAAGATGATGAAGACGACGAGGACACCGTTTAAAATCTTAAATCTTACATCCCTGCCTGCCGGCAGGCAGGTTAAATTACCTGGGTAGCTGCTCATACGAAGCCGGCGGCGAATTTGGTACTTCCTGCTTTAGCTGAACTTTCGCGCAAGCCGCGGCCAAAAAGCAAACGGCACTCAAAAGTAAAATCAATTTTCTCATAGGTTATAATAACGCGGCGCCTAAAGCGCCCGCGTTTTTTAATTTCGAAATTATTAACTGCGTTTTATGAGTTTTGTCAAATAAATATTTATTCAAAACCTGTTTGGCTTGCGGCAGATATTCGCGCCAATGCCCTTGGCCATAGCCGCCGCCGATAATTATTGCATCGGGTGTAAAAATATTATTCATATTGGCCAAAGCCAAGCCCAATAGCCTGCCGACTTGTTTATGCTGTTTTTTGTTTCTCGCCTTGCGGAATTCCGTTTCCCAAAAACCGTTTTTCAAAACCATGTGGCCTAATTCCGCCCCTGCATTATTAGTCCCGCGATAAATTTGTTTATTAATTACAATTCCTCCGCCAATGCCGGTGCCAAGCGTCAAAACCAAAAAATTCTTAAACTTTTTTCCTTGCCCTAAAATCATTTCTCCGCGGGCAAAGCAGTTGGCGTCATTATTAATTTTTACTTGCTTAAACCCGTTAAGCTGAAAAAACCGGACAAGGTTGAAATTTTTTACAAACTTAATATTGGGCGAATACTTAATAATCCCGGCTTGAGGGTCAACCAAGCCGGCCATACCTACGCCGATTTTGTTAATTTTTTTGCCGGCTGATAAAAAATCAACGAGCTTTAAAAGCGACTTTTCAAACAATAATAAATTTTTCGGCGTAACAATGGTCAGTTCGTCGACAATTTTTTTGCCATTCCAAACAATACCGGTAATTTTTGTCCCTCCAATGTCAATACCGATTATCATAAATATTAGTAATTAGGCATTAATTCTTTTGCTCTCTCCCAAAACTCAGGATGATTTTGCGTCTTCATCCAATACCACCACTCCACTCCCCACAAGTACTGTGGGCTAAAACCCGTTGCTTTGGCAACATTTAACAATTTATTAAACTTCTTTAGGCTCATAGTTCTAAATTGTTCTTCAATAGGAGTGTTTAATAATCCCTTGGTTGTCCACGGCTCGGCCTGCAGTTCAATTATAACAATCGGCTTGCCCGGATGCAAAACCTTAACCAAGCCGGCTTTAACGCTATAAAACCAAAACGGAATATAATTTACCCAATAGCGCTTAAACACGTCGGAAAACACATAGCGATAAAGGGTGGTGCCAAAAATATCCCCGCGGGCCGATGCCTTTATCCAAAAATTAATTTCACCGCTGTCTGAAATAAGTACCGGCCGCGCCGGATCCAATTTTTTGACAAGCGCGATTTCTTTATCCAAAAGCCTGCCATCAGGCGGCGGGCAAATTCCAAATCCGTCCAAAAAGGGCTCGTTTTCCACCTGCCAGGTTGTAATGGCCTTATTGCCCTGATAACGCCGCACCACCGCTTCTATAAAAGCAAGCAGGTTGTTTTCCCTCACGTTTTTATCCTGGTTGTTTTTGGACCAATCCGGCTCAAAACATTCAGGCCACCGGGGCACCCGCCGGCCGAGGCTCAAAACTACTTCGGCCTGATTCTCTTTTGCTAAATTTATCTGATAATCCAAATCTTCAAAATTTAATTGCCCGGCCGCCGGCTCTATTTGGTTCCAATAAACCGGCAAGCGTATTTTTTTCACCTTTAAATCTTTCAAAGCGGCCTCATAGACCTGCTTCCAATCAAGATTCAAAGCCACAGCTTGATTTTGACTGAAAGTCACCCCGTACTCTGGTTGCTGTTTTGGCCCAGCCGCAAAATACAAAATCAGACAAATAAAAAATATTGTTCCTGCAATCCAAACAATTTTTTTTAAAACCTTTTTCATAACGCTTTAATTGATAAACAAAAATACAGTGCCCAAAAACACCAAAGCAATGCCTCCTGCCTTTTGCGCCAGAGCACCTTTGTTAATATGTTCTTCCAAAATGTGTTTGCGGTGACGGCTGATTAGCGCGGCCAGCAAAAGTACAAAAACGTACCTAAAGCCCTGCAGGGAGTTAACAACCGAAATTTTCCCGACTACCAGCAACATGCTTAAAAATACAAAATTCACCCCTCCCAAAACCTGCTTAAACAAGAACATGGCTGAAGTGGACATCTTGTGTTTGACCGTTTTTAAACCGAAAACTTTTTTTCTAAAACTTACAAAGACCAACGGAATGAGCAAAACCACAGCCGCCCCAATACGGTTCCACATTAAATTATTTAATGCCGGCCCTGACTGGGCGGCAAATTGCCACAAAGCATAATAACCGCTGAATAAAAAAGCGCTTAATGTCTTTAAGGCCAAATGCCTGGACCAGCGGTCGTGTTGCTGATGAGAGATAAGCAAGGCTCCGGGGATTAGCAGGCACACGGCGGCTATTTCAAAAAGTGTAAGCTGGTTTCTTCCCGTTATTTGGGCAATAAAAATATCAAAAACCGGAACCATTCCAAAAATAAACGGGATAACCCGCGAAACTTCGCCTTCGGCTAAGCACAAAAAGAACACATACATAGCCAAAGAAAATAAAGCGCCGGAAAGCAAATTCCAAACAACAAATTTTACAGCCAGAGCCTCAAATACCCATGGCCAGATTACCAGCAAACACAAGCCCGTTACCACGGTATAAAAAGTATAGCTAACCGGTTCAATTTTACGGACAGAAATTAAAAACTTGTCCATCAAGTCAACGGTGGCCTGGATGAGGTATTGAAATATGGCTAAAATTATTATCATAATTTTTTTCTACCAAGAAGTTCAATCTACTAAAAATTTAAGCCCTAGATTTAGTAGTTTAGTGTTTTTAGCCCGCCTGCCACGCCTGCTTGGAAAGTGGCTGATATATTAAAAAGGTTAATTTATTAAAAAAATTTGTTCTGATCTGAATTGAAGTGTGGCATGGCGGGCAGGTATTTAGTAGACATGACATTAGTATTCAAGTTGATTCTCTTTACAAACCTTGGCGTAAGCCAAAGCGCTCGGGCGGATTTTGCGGCGCAGTAAATCTTCGCGGTCAATTTCTATTAAGCCAAACCGGGGCCAAAACCCGTGCTGCCATTCAAAATTGTCCGTAAGCGACCAATATAAATATCCGCGCACATCCGCGCCTTTTTGGATTGCCTGATGCACGTAATACAAATGATCCTTTATATACCTTTCGCGCTTTATATCTTTGCTGTCAGCCAAACCATTTTCGGAAACATAAATCGGCTTATTATATTTTTGAACATAAAGCAAAACCCGCTCCAAGCCCTCGGGGTGAATACCCCAGCCCATATCGGTGGCGTCGTGGCTGGTATGACTGTGTTTGCGAAAACCAAACAACGTTAAATGATGATGCTCATAATAATTCACGCCAATATAGTCGCAAGCGTCAACAGTCCGTCGCAAAATATATTCGTTAGCCAAATAATGCGCCAAATTTTTTACTAAACCTCCCAAAGGGCCGGCCGGTTGCAGGTCGGATAAATGAAAAGCCATGCTAACGGGCTTGCCGGTAATTTGTTTTAAAATCGGCGCGGCCCTGTTATGGCCGGCGATAAGATTATTGACTACCTTAAAAGCCGTAAACGCGCTTTTTATCTGCGGGGGAAAAATTCCCAAAAAATACGCGTGGGTAGCATAAACTTCCGGCTCGTTAAAAGTCATCCAAAAATCCACATATTCGCCCAAACGCTCGGCGACAACTTTTACATAGCGCAGGTAATATTCCAAATTCTGTTTTTTTGCAAACCCGCCCTTTTGCATAAACCAAACCGGACAGGTAAAGTGATGTAGCGTCAAAAACACGGTCAAATTATGGAATTTTGCCGATTGTAAAATTTTTTCGTAAGTGTCAAAAGCCTCCTCGCTAAACATTCCTTCCTTGGGCTCAATTCTGGACCATTCAATGCCAAACCGACTTGCGTTGTGGTTTAACTGGTGGGCAAGGGAAAAATCTTCATCAAACCGATGGTAAAAATCCGTCGCAACTCCGGAAATATACTGCGCGGCCGGATTTTGGCGCGTTTTTAAAAACTCAGCGCGTTTTTGGCTCTTTTCCCAAATCCACCAATCCGCGTTGGTATTATTGCCTTCGGTTTGATAAGCGCTGCTTGCCGCTCCCCACAGAAACCCTTCTGGAAATTTTAAGATTTGCATAGCTTTCATTATTTTTCTCCCCAAGACTTGGGGAGATGTCCGGCTCCACTTTCTGATAAAAATCAGCTTGATGGTAATTATCAGTCAACCTTTTTAACATCGTCTCCCGATGGACAGTTAACGGAAAGTGGGGCTGGACAGAGAGGTTGATTTTTGTTTCTTCTAAATGCTGTATTCCAGTATTATTATGACACAAACTCTTGAAAAAAACAAAAATTGATGGTAAACTTAGCAAAGCTAGTTAAATCTCAAATCCTAAATCTTACATCTTAAATTCAATAAGGCCCTATCGTCTAATGGTCAGGACGAATGGTTCTCAGCCATTAAATCGGGGTTCGATTCCCCGTGGGGCTACCACGACAGGATTCCGAGCGTAAAGTCGCTCGGTTTCTGTTTTAGATAAAGGTATTTTGTGCGGTTCGATTGCCTTGTGGATTTGCCTAACCTCGTATGATAATTCTTGCATTAGTAAAATCGGTTTTTCCGTGGAAACATCAAGCAGTTTGTCTTTCAAGTATAGGTTCGAGCCTAAATCGTGAAGTATGTCGTGCTGTGTGTCTACGCCGCCCTTTGTAAAAGATTTTTTGGCTTCCTCGGAAAATTTGAATAGTTTATCGGCTTTCTCTAACCACTTACTAACCCTATCGCCAAAATCGGCAAGCAATTCTTCCAGTTTGAATTTATCCCTTACCGCTTTAGATTTCTTTTCCCTAAATTCCTGCTCGTTTATTTCACCGCCAGCACGCATATCAATAAGCGTGTCTATTTTATTTATGCAAGTCTTGTAAGACTGCTGATATTGCGACAGCATAACCTTGCGACTCTCGGCTTCCTGTTCGTTGGCCTGCCTGTACCACTTCATAGCCCAAAAGTGAAAATCCTCGGGGATTTCCACCCTGTCTAAAGTCTTGGCTATTTGTTTTTCCAGCTCCTTTTCTTCTACGCTCTTTTGGGTGCAGTTTTTATTTTGGCTTCTAGTGCAATGGTAATAAGTGTAAAAATGGATTTTGCCGTTCTTCTGCCGTTTTGTCTTTTTTTCCGCAGTTATCATAGATTTACACTCGCCGCAACGCATAAGGCCGGTAAAGGCGAAAATTCGGCCTTTAGGGCGCGGCCTGCTCCGGTTGCCCAAGATAACCTGTATCCGGTCGAACTCATCCTCGGTTATTATTGGCTCATGTACGCCTTTGTACCAATTGCCACTGTTCTTAGGGTATTCAAACTGGCCGTAATAAAAAGAGTTGTTGAAAATCAGGAAAAGGTTCGTGTCTGACAGCCTGCCGCCGGACGGAGTTTTTAAATTAAACTGCTCGTCCGCTATTTTTTCCAGTTTGGCTACGGAATATTTGCCAGTAAGCATAAGGTCAAAGAGTTTTCGGACAATATCAAACCTGTCTGGGTCTTTGGTTATGGTTTTGTTCCCCTTAAGTGCGTATTTGTCGTTTAGGTAGCCCAAAGGAGCAGGAGCCGGATAAATGCCGCGCTCGCACTTGGCTTTGAGGCCGCGTTTGACGTTTATTCCCTTGTTGTCGTTTTCCAGCTTGGCCTGACTACATAACAGGTTAAGCAAAAATTTATCGTTAGGCGTGTTTTTAAATACTTGCGTGGGCGTGATGATTTCGGTTAGCTTGCCCAAATCAAATAAATAAATGAGTCTGCCGGTATCAACGGAATTTCTAGACAAGCGGTCGGCGTTCCAGACAATCATTGCCTGCGCTTTTCCGGTTTCAATATCTTTGACTATGCTTTCAAATACCGGCCGGCCCGGGGCTTTGGCCGAGTGCGCTTCGGTTCTCACTTCGGCAATAGACAAACCACTACGGCTGGAAAGTGATTTTAATTCGTCCACTTGAGAGTCAATGGACAAGACTTGACGGTCTTCCGATTCGGAAGACTTGCGCGCATATAAGATGTATTTAGTTTTTGTTGCGTTTATTTCCATAGAAATTAAAAGGGGGCAACCTGCTGGACACAGCCCCAAAAAGGACTATTAGGCAGATTACCCTTTTTCAATTTCCTTAATATTGAGCTGTGTCCAAAAATATTATAACTCCTTTGGCAGTAAAGGTAAAGTCTAAAGTTCATAGATTTTCTTTATTAGGTTTTGGTACGGGAAGTAAATTTTTCCGCTAAACGCTTGCGTATTTCATTAACCTTTTCTCTTGCCTTGCGGTGCTCTTCCTTGCTTTGGCTCGTGTCTGCATAGGTGTTATTTGCCCCTAAAATTTTATTTTCTCCTTGATTTATTTTAGTTGATTTACTTTGTTGACTTGGGGTATCAAGGCTGATACTGGTTTGGGTAGATTTTTGATACTGCGTAAAGCGTGTTTTTAATACTGGTCGGGTAGTATCGTTTTTGATACTACTTGCGCTTTTCCAATATTGATTATCAATTAAGTAATAGGTATTGGCTCGTCCACGTCCGGCCTTTTTAATTTTTATCACATTCAATAATTCAAGTTCTTTAATGGCTTTGGCTATAGAGTTTCTATTTTTAATGCCTGCCTTTCTCATTAGGGTGGGATAGGACGGAAAACAAGTTTGGGTTTTCGCATTAGCGTGCCTTGCCAAAACAAAATAGACCCTACCTGCACTTCTTGAGCAAGCCAGATAACCGTCATCAATAAATTCATTATCAATATAAAACCTTGCTGTCTTTTTAGGATTTCTGACAATAAAACCGTCTTGGTAATTAGCCATAATTTTCAATACTTGCTGTGTTAAATATTTCATCAACTTTTTGTCGTACATTTTCCTCAATTATTTTTCCCACGTTAAAATCAATAGGGTGAAAAAGATTGATATTTTTCTCCCCCAGCTTTTTAGTGGGGTAAACTAGCCGGTAGCCGGAGCCATTAAGTCTTGTGTAAACAGCAACCGACCCGACATAATATTTTTTATCCAAAACAAAAGAGACAAACCCAATCAGGCCGTCTTTCGGTTTAACTGGTATTACTTGGATTTCACTTATTTTTACATCTTCGTCCATAGTCAAAATATTTTTAGGTTTGTTTGGTTTCGGACACGTTTAATACTGTCCTGTATAAATCAAGTAATTTGGTTGCTTTCGCTAACGCCTCGGCGTCTGACAACTTCTCGCCAAAATTCTTAGCGTATAGCTGTTTAAATTCGTCCAATGCTTCTTTAGGTAACATAGAAAAAAGGTAAGCTTTTTTCTAGCTTACCTTTTGGTGGTGTGAATCACAGTTTAATCACAGTGTGATTTTAAGTTAGACGTGTAAAAGTCAGCTTTTTCCAAGCAAACAATTTCCTGCCGGTTTTGGCTGCAATTTTCTTATTAATCTGATGTATGGCAAAATTTACTTTTCGTCTTTTCTCAAAACTATTTTTACCTTTAATACCACCCTCAGCGTCTGCTATCTCATCCCAAGAAATAGGATTATTAATGGGTTTATTAAAAGCAACTTTACAAATATAAAAATGTCTTGAATTCGGCTCAATTTCTATAATCTTATCACCCCAAATAATTTTGGATGAAACCTCATCAAATTGCGGCGATAATGAAGAATTGCCAACTTTGAATAATTCAAAATCGGGTACGGCTATTCCTAACAATTGCGCCTCTTGGTATATTTTTCCAGGGTCAGATACAATTAATTGTAAAGTTGTGTTCAGCGGCGAGCCGTCTTCAGTTCTGCTACCTTGCACATAACACAACCCTTTAACTTTGGCGTGTATATAAAAATTTAGACAAGAGCCTCTATCTTCGCGTCTCTTTTTGTCATCCCAAATTTCAAACTCTGTGGGAACATTAGGATTAGACCTGTCCAAAATTTCGCTAAATTCTGGTAGCGGCGTAAAACCTTCAACAAGTCGAAATTCTATGACTTGATTTTTGTAAAGCGGGGCATGGTTAACCAACTCTTGGATGATATATTTCCAAAATCCTTGGGTTTTATAAGCTGATTCTTCTATTCGCGTAAACATTTTTACTTCTTCGTTACTTCGTTTTTGTAGCTTTAACTTTTGTTGGACGTGGCTGGATTGTTTACCGCCTGCATTTCTGCCCTAGCCTTGTATCGCCTAAGTTGTCCCAGCTGACGGCCAAGCTCCGAAATGTTAAGCGAAAAAGTTTCGGGCTTCATAGAGCCGATATTTTCATACATCCAGCTAAAGCGAGCCAGGGCCTGCTGTTCAAGTGTTGGCAGGGCAGCCTCCCATTTAGCTTGCCCGGGCGTGCCAACCTTGCTAATTTCTACCGCTTCATTGTCAACTTGGGAAAAGGCGAAACAGTCGCCTTTTTTCCAGCCCATTCTAGCCGCTAATGACCGTGGTATATTTAGCAAAAATTGATTGCCAATAAATTGTAGTTTTCTAAACTTTTGCATATGTATTTTGCCTCATCCCTTTGACGCCATTTTTTCTTTTATTTAAGACTTTGATAATACTTGTCCCCCCTCCCGCCTACCCCCGCCTAGGGGTATATTCACATATAGTTTACACCTTCTCCCTGTCTTTGTGGAGTTAGTGTCTTTCGCATTCTGTAGTGGTGGTGGTTGTGAGCACCCGAACTGCCAGTTACAGGGCTTTGTCTGTAACTGGCAGAGAGGGGGCGAACCGCCACGAAGTCGCGAGCAACGCGAGCCGCTTGATTTTCAGGCGTGCCCCCGAGTATCAACTCGGGGATAAAGCACGGCTGAAAATCAAGCGGGTGCCAAAGGCGCCGCGGTTCGCCAGCTCACAACCACCACCACACACTGTAGTTAATTGCAACTGCGTTTAATCCTTTTGCCCCGATGTTTAGGTCGTCTACACAAAAAAACTACGGTCTCAAACGATTTAAACGTCTTTCTTTTATTGTAAGCCCTTGTATTTTGGGCTTATTTTGCTATTATATTAATGTTGACCCACAATTTCATATTACCAAAGGACATTGTTCGTTTTTAGCCATTCGTGGATGAAGACGGGCAACTTGAAACCTGCCATGATTGGCTGTCCTTTGGGATGACGATTGTGGGTCAACCAGGCGTAGGGTTGCCCCCTTTTATTTGTCCAAATAAAAACGCCTGCCTTAATCGGAGCCGACAGGCTCCATAAGAAAGGCGGTTTGTATGTCCAACTTTTGGACCATTTATATTGTTAGTTTGGTGGGCTTAGGATTACTTACTAAGATTTTGCCTAAACCGGCAGAGAACGAGATAAGCGCGATGATTATAGTTTTTACAAACTTGTTCCTTGCTTTGCTTATACTTCACAAACAGGTTAAAACAGAAAAAGGAATGATACTAAAACTTGCCGGTGCTTCTTTGCATTTTACATTAGTATTTTACAGCCTATTTTTTGTGTTTACCAACTTTGCAAAAGTCATTATCCAGACTCTTGGCTTGGTTAGTGCTGGACAGTAGTTGAAAGGTTAAAGCCATTGTAATTCCCTCAAGAAAGCGGTAAAATTGAAGTATGCGGTTACATTGGCAAAAAGTTAATAATCTTCCGGCAGTAAAATACACTTGTGGTTATTGCGGCCTTTTGCAATCTCCCGATAAAGGGTATACCGGAACTAGCCAAGACAGATTAGGCTCTCATGAAGATGTATACATTTATATCTGCTCGAACTGCGATAAGCCAACATTCTTTTATACCCCCAAGGGCGATCAAACGCCAGCTCCAATTTATGGCGAAAATGTTGGAGGGATTGATGATGAAAACACCAACAAACTATTTCAAGAGGCCCGTAACTGTGTGGAGCTCGCCCCCACTTCTGCAATTATGGCTTGTCGCAAAATTTTAATGCATGTAGCTGTCGTTAAAGGGGCAAAACAAAATCTTGCTTTCGGTGATTATGTTAAATACTTATCGGATAATAACTTCGTGCCGCCAGATTCAAAAGACTGGGTGGATTACATCCGACAAAAAGGTAATGAAGCTAATCATCAAATCGTGCTTATGTCCAAGGATGACGCTAAAAATCTATTGGATTTTACGACCATGCTCCTTAAGGTTATTTTTGAATATCCCTCAAAAGCACGAAAACTAAACTCCGGCAAGCAACCCCAGCCCCAACCTTAACAATCAATCAATGGACATTAAGCTCGAAAATATCATAAAAAATAGTGGCAATAACCTGCATTTAGAAATTGCCCAATATTTGGAGCAGTCTGGCTGGCGAGTGGATTTAAGTTCGTATTATTACGACGACACTACAAACAAACCGAGAGAGATTGACATTGTAGCGCGAAAACATATAGAAATTACTGACATCAGAGGCTCTCAAGTTGTAGACGCTTTTGAAGTATGTTTATTTATAGAGTGCAAGTATTTCAAAAATGAGATAGCTTTTCGTCTACACCAAAATAGCAATGGTGAAAATACGAAAGGTATTATTGTTGAGGGTTTTAATAAAGACGAACTTATGTACCAAACAGGGCTAGAAAATAGCCACCACTATCTCAATGTAGAAAAAGTTGCCAAGCTTTACGACGCACAATCTGATGAACAAAACGATATATTCAACGCGATTACCCAGCCCATTAAATCATTGGTGTTCTTTAAAGACAGGGAGCCAAAAAAAGGATTTTATTATCCTGTTGTTGTATATTCAGGTATAAATGGAATTTACCCAGTTGAGCAAGCTGACCTTGCCAACTTACAAGGTTTACAACAATTAAAGAACATTATCTTTGGGGTAAATTATTCTTATCGAAGCACCGCCAGTGGCGCACTAGAAAACCAATACTTTTGTGTAGACTTTGTACACAAAGGTGACTTCCAAAGGTTTTTACAATTCGTTGATTCAGAAATGGGGACTGTTCGCAAATCTTTGGCTTTTCAGGCACGGAAACGAACTACTTCAACGTAAAATTTAGTATTTTCTAAGAGCAAAAGTCCAATCTCATACTCAATCCCTCCAACGTAAAAAAATAACAGCTCCCTAGCTTTCTTAATGATGAAAGTATTAAACAAAATCACAAGATGTTTAACCAAATTTTTCCACCCATAGAAACGGCCATGGAGTTAGAGCCAGAAGAGCTTGCACCTTTTGTATTAAAACATTTAAAACAAATAGGTAATATTAACCGATACAATTATACATTAGACTCAAGTTCGGGGTTACAAGAATATGCTGGGCAATATCGCACAGAATTTCTGAAAAGGCTTATGGAAGCTTTTATATGGTTGGAGCGTGAGATGTTTGTTGCGCCCCAGCCAGGAAACGGTGACCATTGGTATTTTATTACTCGCCGAGGAGATAGATTGCTCCAAAATGAGGATTTTAAAACTTACGCTAAGGAAACGCTTTTATCTTCAACTACACTTGACCCCATACTTGCCCAAAAAGTTAAACCGTTATTTCTTAGAGGTGATTATGATACCGCTATTTTTCAAGCATTTAAAGAAGTAGAAATAAGGGTACGTAAAGTTGGTAATTATGCAAAAGATGATTTAGGGGTTGACCTTATGAGGAGAGCTTTCCATCCTAAAACTGGGGTATTAACTAACAAAGAAGCAACGGAAGCCGAAAAGGAAAATATGATGCATTTATTTTCGGGAGCTATCGGTCTATTTAAAAACCCGGTCAGTCATAGAGATATAAAGGATATAACTCCTGAATGGACAGCAGATATTATAAGATTTGCAAATTGTTTACTAAAAATG
>JAJYWK010000029.1 GCA_021791515.1 bacterium
ATTGGGAAACATCTGAAAAATAACAGTTAAATCACATTAACTTACGGCCGTTAAATAATGTGATTTGTGTATTGAAAATGTTGAAGCCCGAGAGTTGCGCGCGCTGCGCTGACTCTCGGGCTCGTTTGTTGGTGGGCGTAATCAGTCCGTGTGCTCACTTCATAGGCCCAGGATCTTCATCAAGGGACCCACTCGTTCAGTCATCGTCTTGAGTTCGGCGATGGCTTTCTCTCGCTGTTCCGATGTGATATCTTCCCTTTTGCAAGCCTTAGCTGCTTGGTTTAAGGCAAGCATCAGAGAAGCCATTATGGCACCCCAATAAGCCTTATCCTGTTCCACTATATTTCACCTCCTTCGTGCCCAGGTTGGGCTTGTGGCGAAACAGTTTAGATTAGCAAATCAGAGAGAGAGAGAGTCAAATACATGTAACATGAAGCATGCAGCATGAATCGGGGGATAGGAAAGCAAGTGGATTGACGGGGAAAGAGAAAAATGATAAGATATCAGCACGCTCAAAAAAGAAGTTATAAAGTTAATCAAGTTTGTAAAGTTATAAAGTATTTAAACCTATGTTAATTATTCGTTTGCAAAGAACCGGCAAGAAAAATCAGGCGGATTTTAGAATTGTGCTGGCGGAAAAAGAAGCGCCGGTAACCAAGCAGTTTAATGAAGTTTTGGGCAGTTATAACCCGCGCAAAAAAACTTTCCAAGTTAAGGAAGATCGGTTAAAGTACTGGCTTAATCAGCGCGTGGCTCTAAGCGAAACCGTGAACAATCTTTTGGTTAGCAAAGGCTTGGTGGAAGGCCCGAAAGTTAAAGCTTTCAGCATTCCTAAAAAGCCCGCTGAGAAGCCTGCCGATGCGCCAGTCGCGCCAGCGGGGGATGCTAGCTCCGCTCCTGCTGAGCCAGCTGCTCCTGCCGCATCGCCGGAAGAGCCGAAGACAGAAGCTACGGCTCCGACCGAAACCCCTGCGCAATAATCCAAAGTATATAAAAACCCTTCCAAGTGGAGGGTTTTTTGTTGCGTTGACACGTAAAAATCGTTAGTTTATAATATCTCCAAGATAGCGAAGCTATTAACAGAAAAGGTCGAAGCGAATTTAGCTATCACAGAAATTGTACAAATATGGAGCAAGATCAGGCATTTGTAGAATTCGTTGTCAAAGCTTTGGTTGACCATCCAGATGATGTAAAAACCGAACGCGTTGTAGACGAAATGGGAGTATTAATTACTCTCCACGTGAACCCCGAAGACATGGGGCAGGTAATCGGCCGCATGGGCCAGACTGCCAAAGCCATCCGCACTTTGCTTAGAGTGGTTGGCGCCAAGCACAAAGCCCGCGTGAACCTGAAGATTTACGAACCGGAAGGTTCTCACCGCGGTCCCAGGCGCGAAATGGGCGGAATGCCCCGCGGTCCTATGGGCCACGATTCAGGCGCGATGGGCGCAGCAATGGGCGGCGGAAGCCCCGACGATTCCATTGACGAATTCAAACTCTAATCACAGATACGCTGATTAGAGCGGGTTACGGAGATAAAAATAAATAACCCCGAAATTATCCATCTTCCCGATGGCGGTTCCGGGGTTATTTTAATGCTATAATGGCTACAGAAATAAATAGGAACACTACAGATGCCTACAAAAAAATATATTAACTCATGAAAAAGTCAAAGTCTATTTTACATATTAAGATTATTACGTTATTTCCAAAATTTGTGGGAGATTTTGTGGAGAATTTTGGCATTGTAAAAAGGGCAATTAAATTGAAATTGCTTAAATTAGAAGCAATAAATTTAAGAGCTTTTGGTTCTGGCGAAAGGCAAACCGTGGACGACAGGCCTTATGGCGGCGGAGTGGGGATGGTGCTTAAAGCCGATGTCCTTTATAAAGCGATTAGAAAGGCAAGGGGCCCCGGTAGCAGAGCCGATGAATCGGCACGCTACGGGGTAAACAAGAGGCAAGGGGCAAAGGTGATTTTATTAACTCCTCAAGGGAAAAAATTTGACCAAGCCATGGCTAAAAGATTATCAAAGGTTGATAATTTGATTTTTGTCTGCGGGCGCTACGAAGGTTTTGACGAACGGATTAGGCAGTTTGCGGACGAAGAAATTTCCATTGGCGATTATGTGCTTATGGGCGGAGAACTGCCGGCTTTGGTAATTAGCGAGGCGGTAATGAGACTTAGGCCTGGAATTTTAGGAAAAGATGAATCCACCAAGCAAGAATCGTTTAGCGAATCAAAATTGGAATATCCGCAGTATACCAAGCCGGAAGTGTTTAGGGTTCAGGCAGAAGGCAGAAGGCAGAAGGTAATGAGGGTGCCTAAAGTATTATTGAGTGGGCATCATAAAAAAATTGAAGAGTTTAGGAATATGGAATCAAAAAAGCGAACGAAGAAAAGAAGGCCGGACTTACTTATAAAACATGGAGCATAAAACATGAAACATGAATTTAAGGTTGAGCAACTTAAAATCCGCCTCGATAAATATCTTGCCCAAGCGTTAAAAGAAATATCCCGTTCGCAGATTCAGCGCGACATAGAAAGCGGCGCGGTTTTGGTTAATGGAGAAGTGGTTAAGGAAAGTAAGTTTGTGGTGAGGCTGAATGATGCAATTAGCTATCAGGCAACAGGCAACAGGCAACAGGAAGATATTCGACCCACCAATACGTCGCTTAAAATTTTATATAATAATCACGGGCTTCTGATTATCGATAAGCCCGCAGGTATGACTGTGCATCCGGGCGCGGGGTTTAAAGGCGAAACATTGGCCAGCGCGCTGCTGTATAATTTTAATGACATTGCTGTGGTCGGCGAAGAGCATCGTCCTGGCATTGTGCACCGGTTGGATAAGGACACCAGTGGGGTGATTTTGGTGGCCAAGACCCAAGAGATGTATGAGTTTTTAAAGGATGCTTTTCAAGATAGAAAAATTAAAAAAGAATACATTGCTTTGGTTTTGGGCAAGGTGGAAAAGACGCATGGGTTTATTGAAGCGCCCATTGGACAGAGTAAAACTGATTTTAGAAAACAGACCACAACAAACCCGAAAGACCCGAAAGAGGCGCTTACCGAGTATAGGGTTTTGGAATATTTGCCCCCTCATCCGGCCTTCGGCCACCTTCTCCCGCAAGGGGAGAAGGGAAAGAAGACGGCTATAGCTGTTGACAGCTATAGCCTACTTTTGGTAAAATTGCACACAGGTAGAACGCACCAAATTCGCGTTCATTTATCTTCCATAGGCCATCCATTAATTGGAGACGAATTGTATGGAGGTAAAAAAACTAAGTTTGAAGGTTTAGACAGACAATTTTTACATGCCAAAAGAATAGAGGTCCAGTTGCCGGATAAGACTTGGATTGAGGCAGAGAGTGAATTGGCAGATGACTTGAAAAAAGTGTTAGTTGATTTAAATAGTAAAATAGTTAATCAATTATAGACTTCTCGACTCGCTTCGCTCGCTCGAAGAATATTGTTCGAGCTTGTCGAGAACAGGGTATTAATATGAAATTAGTTAAACACATTTCCGAAGCACAGTTAAAAACTTTAGCCGATTTTAAAGTTGGCGATACTGTTAAAGTCCACCAGCGCATTAAAGAAGCCGGCAAGGAACGCGTGCAGATTTTTGAAGGTTTGGTGATTGCCAAAAAAGGCGGCACTGGCACCAATGGAACATTTATGGTACGCAAAATTTCCTATGGCGTGGGTGTGGAAAGAATTTTTCCCCTTCATTCCCCAAATATAGTAAAGTTGGAAGTAAGCAAGCCCGGGGCCGTAAGCCGCGCGAAGCTCTACTACGTAAGAAAGCGACTTGATAACTTGCCGAGGTTTAGGAAGAGTAAAGTAGTAAAAAAAGCTTAAATTAAAAAACTCCCCATTTCGGGGAGTTTTTTAGATTAATTTAAGCACATTCCACCAGGCTGTAATATAATCTGGCCGTTTGTTTTGATATTTTAGGTAATACGCGTGTTCCCAGACATCCAGGCCGAAAATCGGCTGTTGGCCGTTTGTTATCACGGCATCCTGGTTGGGCATATTCTGTATGAGCAGTTTGGAGGTTTTGCCATCGCGCACCAGCCAAGTCCAGCCTGAGCCAAAGACTTTGGCCGCGGCATCGGAAAATTGTTTTTTAAACTCATCAATAGAGCCAAAGCTTAAAGTTATTTCCTTAGCCAGTAATTCGTCTTTTTTATTGGAAGGGTCCAAGTATTTCCAAAATAGGGAGTGGTTAAAATGACCGCCGCCATGATTTTTTATCATAGTGCGATCGGCCTCATCAACTTTAAGGTTGGGCAAGTCCATAAGTAGTTCTTCTACCGGGCGGCCCTGAAGCCCAGGGTATTTTTCCAACGCCGCATTCAGCTTATCAACATAAGCCTGGTGGTGCTTGGTATGGTGGATTTCCATAGTCTTGGCGTCAATGTAAGGTTCGAGAGCATCATACCCATAGGCGAGTTTTGGGAGCTCGTGCTTCATAAATAAATAGCCTTTTTATCAGAAAACTAAATTCCTGATTCCATTAATTTTAAAAAAGTCTAATTAAAGTATATCCTGCATTGACGAAATTACCAAATTGTGGTAATCTGCAGGTGTTGAGATTTACCCAAGCATCATAAGTTTTTGATTTTAAGTTATCGAATAATTTAAGTGGCTTGGTAAAGTTCATTCCAGCATCTTGTAGATTAATTAAATGGTGCTGGATTAATTGATTAATTCTTCCGTAAAGTAGCAACAGTCTTAGCAAACTTCAGTATTTTTTCTTGATTTTTCAACTGTGACTTTAATCATCAGTTCCAAATCTAACAGAAAGATTACCAGCTAGCCCTTTTAGGTTAGTAATTTTTGCTTATAGACTTTGCCCCCGCACCAATCATTTAATTTTTCGCAGACACAGCGTCTGTGAAGATGGTAAAATCCCAATCTAAAATTTTATAAAGATTGGTACGGGGTAAACTTACTTCGCGGCATGTAAGGTATTTTATGATTATTGTATATATTCTTATTGGTTTAGTCGTCGGCGTGGCGGCAGGCTATTGGTACCGCCAGTCGCAAGCTTCCAAAAATATCGGTTCGGCTGAAGCCCGGGCGGAGAAAATTTTAGAAGACGCGAAAAATCGCGAAAAGGAACTTTTACTGGAAGCCAAGTCCCGCTCTTTGGAAATTATTGATCAGGCCAAAAAGCAGGAATCGGAATTCCGCGCGCAGATTGTGCGCTTTGAAGAAAGAATAGACAGGAAAGAAAAAGAATTGGATATTAAATCTAATACTTTAGATAAACAAAAAGCGGAAATTGAGGCCAAAGGCGAACAAATTAAGCTTATTCAGGAAGAAATTAAAGAATTAAAAGTTAAACAGCTGACCAATTTGGAAAAAATTGCCGGCATGACCAGGGAGCAGGCCTCGCAGGTGCTTTTAGAATCGGCCGAAAAAATGGTAAAGGAAGAAATGGTGGGCCTGCATAGAAAATTGTTGGCCCAAACTCACGAAGATGCCGAACGCGACGCGCGCAATATTGTGGCGCAGGCCATTGAGCGCGTGGCCAGCGAAGTGACCGCGGAAGTTACCACCACTACGGTGCAGATTCCCAGCGAAGAAATGAAAGGCAGGATTATAGGCAAGGAAGGCCGCAACATCCGCGCTTTTGAACAAATGATGGGCGTGGAAATTTTAATTGACGACTCGCCGGACACAGTGGTAATTAGCGGATTTAATTCCATCCGCCGCCACATTGCCAAAAATACTTTGGAAAAATTGCTGGCCGATGGGCGCATCCATCCGGCCCGGATAGAAGAAGCTTACGAAAAAAGCAAAGCGGAAATTAACGAGCAAATCAAGCAAGCCGGTGAGCAGGCCGTGTATGAACTCGGCATAACCAATTTTCCGCCCAAGCTGGTGCATTTAATTGGCCGCTTGTTGTTTAGAACATCTTACGGACAAAATATTTTAAGGCACTCCGTGGAAATGGCTAAATTGGGCGCGCTAATGGCCGAAGAACTTGGCGCGGATGTGGCTATTACCAAACAGGGTGCTTTGCTTCACGATATTGGCAAGGCGTTAGACCAGGACTTGGAAGGCAGCCACGTGGATTTGGGAGTAAAAATTGCCGAAAAGTTTAATTTGGACAAGCGTATTGTGGAAGCCATTGCTTCCCACCACGCGGACACCGACGTTTCAGGCAAAGCCGTGGCCGCGCAGAGCGTGGAAGCCATTATTGTGGATGCCTGCGACAACATTTCCGGCGCGCGCCCGGGAGCCAGAAAAGATTCTTTGGAAAATTATCTTAAGCGTTTGGGCGATTTAGAAGCCATTGCCAACAGCTTTGAAGGCGTGGAAAAAACTTACGCCATCCAGGGCGGCCGCGAAATCCGCGTGTTCGTAACCCCTTCTAAATTAGACGATTTGGCCTGCCAAAAGCTGGCGCGCGATATTGCGAATAGATTAGAAACCGAACTTAAATTCCCCGGAGAAATTAAAGTGCATGTAATTAGAGAGACGAGAGTAATAGAGTATGCGAGGTAAAAAAATAAAACTTGAAACTTGAAACATGTAACATAAAACATGCTTCATGATTCATGCTTCATAATTCATGCCAAGAATTCTTTTCATCGGCGATGTGGTGGGAAAACCCGGGCGCAAAATTTTGCGCGAGGTCTTGCCGGTATGGAAAGAGAAGTATCAGCCGGACGCGGTAATCGTGAATGTGGAAAATATCGCCCATGGTAAAGGCGTAACACCTTCCATAATGGCCGAAGTTGAGGCTTTGGGAATCGATGCTTATACATCTGGAAATCATGTTTTTGACAAATTGAATTTGGCCAAAACCTGTTTTGAGCAGTATCCAAAGCTTGTCCGACCCGCAAATTATCAATCAATCGGTGAGGAAAAAAGTCCGGTGCCGGGGTATGGTTATTATCGGTTTGCCAAAGAATTAGCACCCTCATCCGGCCTTCGGCCACCTTCTCCCCTTGGGGAGAAGGAAAAAATGAATAGTGCTATGCAACAATATTTAATTATCAATTTGAATGGCCAGGTATTTATGGAAAACCAGTTTTCAGGAGAAATCGGTAATCCGTTTTTGGAACTGGATAAGTTATTGACAGAACAAAAGCAAAATGGTGATATAATAATAGTAGACCTGCACGCCGAGGCCACAAGCGAGAAAATTGCCATGGGGTATTACGCGGACGGCAGGGTTACGGCAGTCCTTGGCACCCACACTCACGTACCCACGGCTGATGCCCGGGTTTTGCCCAAAGGCACGGCGCATATTTCCGATGTAGGTATGACCGGTGCGTTAAACGGCGTGCTGGGCGTAAAAAAAGAAAATGCTTTAACTAAGTTTTTAGACCCCAGCCAAAAATTTAAAAATGAATTGGAAGAAGACGGCCCTTTGCAGATTAATGGGGTGCTTATAGAGACAAGTGGCAAGGGACAAGCGACAAGGATAGAAAAGTTGTATCAGGAAATATTCACTTAAATTAGAGTTTTAAATTGATTTAAAAACCAATGGAAAAATTCCAAAATTTTATAGCTGGTATAATTATTCCGTTCCTGCTATTTTTTGTATTTATACGCTTGCCGTCGTCCTGGATCAGTACCTTTACAAGCATGGTTGGACCACATTGGACTTTAATACTTTATTATTCGGTATTATTTATTATTTGCCTTTTTATTTTGGCTTTTATACAAAATAAAATTCCTGTGAAGGAATATAAGACCAGAATGGTTTATTTTACTGGCGCATATATTTTAGGAGTTCTGTTAGCAATTCTTAGTTTAACAATTTTTGCTTCACTTTTTGGCAATTTTAGGCTTTATTAAGAATCCCCAAATTTTTAAAATATGAGCGAAAGATTTAGAGAATTTTTTAGAGGCGCTTTTAGGTCAAAAGCAGAAAAGGTAAAAACTGCCTTGGGACAGACGACTGCGGATAGTATCGCGTCTCAGCTTGAAGGGTCGAAGCCAGTTGATTTTGATAAGTTAGTTGGAGAGCAAGCGCAAGCCCCCGTCAGCAAAATAGCCAGGCATGGAGAATTGATTGACGACGAGTCAACTAAATAGAGAAAAGAATAGTCAGATAGGCCAAAATAGGACTTATAAGACAAATAAAAAAATGACGACAAAATTCTTAAACCCCGCGGCAGTGGTCGCGCAAAGCGGAATAATGCAAGGGCAAACGGTGGCCGACCTTGGCTGCGGCAATGGGTTTTACGTTTTGCCGGCCGCGCAAATGGTGGGGCCTACCGGCACGGTGCTGGCGGTGGATGTGCAGGAAAGCAAGCTGGCGGCGACGGTTTCCATTTCCAACCAGTTTGGCTATAAAAACGTGAGAATCCTGCAGGCCGATTTAACCAAGCCATTATTGGATATTCCCGCGCATTCCTGTGATATGGTAATTGTAAGCAATATTTTGCATGAAATTAACAGCCAGACGGAACTGATAAAAAATATTTACCGGATTTTAAAAAGCCCAGGACGCTTGGTGGCGGTGGAATGGAAGAGAACCGCTACGCCCTTTGGCCCGCCGCTGGACAAACGCCTGGACCAGCAGAAACTGGAAGTACTATTGATGCAAACGGGTTTTAGGAAAGACAAAGACTTGGAGGCAGATGGGTATCATTACGCCGTGCTATTTGAAAAATAATTAAATCCGACCCGAATCTACGGATTAAATCCGAATGACCCGAATTCGTGTCATTCGTGTGTATTCGGGTATTAGTATCGCAATTATGAATCTAAAAACTTTCATCACTTCTCAACATTTATTTCAAGTTAACACCGCTTTTATTTCCACCCAGGAAAAGTTCTTTTTTTTGTTGGGAGGAATTTTAGTGCTTTTGGCGATTGTTACGAAGATTGCCGCGACACTGGCGGCTAATCCGGTAGAAACGAAATACCGCGCGAAATTTTATCGGTTATTTTTAACCATTGGACTTGGTGAGCTAATTTGGTATTTATTACGTTATGAAAATGTCCGATATTTCGGTACGCCTTTTGTTGCTTGGCTTCTTGTCCTGTGGGCAGTAGTTTGGCTGGTGTGGTTAATAGTTAAAACCGTAATTAATTATGGTAAAGAAAAACAGATTTGGGACAAGGAACAGGTAAAACAGAAATATTTGCCAAAATAACTGACCCGAATTTACGAATCAAACCCGAATGATACGAATTCGGGTCATTCGGATGTTAATTCGGGTCATTAGGGTCGGGATATGTTCAATTGGTTTAAATCAGAACCACAAAAGCCTAAAACTCTCGGCCAACTGGGCGAAGAGTTTGCCCAAAAAGATTATGAAGCCCAAGGCTATAAAATCATCGCCGAAAATGAGTACAATAAAAAAGGCTTGCGGTTAGGGGAACTGGACTTTATCGCGGTAAAAGACAAACAAATTGTTTTTGTAGAAGTAAAAACCAGAAGCCTCGGCGGTAGCAATTGGTTTGGCACGGCCGAAGAAGCAGTTAATCAGTTTAAGCAGATTAAACTGCTTAAGGCGGTAAAAGTATTTTTGCTCCGCAATCCCAAATATCTTTCATTCCAGCCCCAAATTGACGTTTGCGTGGTGCCTTATAGCGAGCTTGACAAAACGTTTAAATCTGTTAAAATAATAGCGAATGCGGTAGAAGATTGGAACTAGATGAGCGGGTCTCATCTTTTTTTGTCTTCAAAAAGCTACAATTAAATAACAATTAAATAGGAAACATAATCCGAATACTACGAATACCGCAATCCGAATGACACGAAATTTAGGAGCATTAGGATATCAATTTGGAGCATTAGGATTATAAACAAATATGAATGACCAACTAGAACAAGCGTTAGACCAGATAGCAGAAGAAAAAGGCATTAGCCGCCAGGAGCTCATCTCCATGATTGAACTGTCTTTAGCCGCGGCTTTTAGAAAAGATTACGGCCAAAGAGACCAAAATATTGTGGTGGAGTTTGATCCGGAAACCATGGGTACCAAAGTTTTTGACGTCAAAACCGTGGTGGAAACCGAAGAAATGGCGGCCGAAGAACCGCAAAAACTTATTGTTTTGGAAGAAGCCAAGAAGATAAAAAAAACCTATAAAGTCGGCGATGAAATTCGCACAGATATTACTCCTAAAACCGGTACATCATATGGGCGAATTGCGGCGCAAACCGCCAAGCAGGTCATTATTCAGAAATTGCGCGAAGCGGAGCGCAACGTGCAGTTTTCCGATTTTAAAGCCAAGGAGCGCACCCTGCAAAATGGCTTGGTGCAAAGAATTGAAGGCGACACTATTTTGGTGGACTTAGGTAAAGCCACCGGCGTGCTGTTTCCATCCGAGCAAATCCGCGGCGAGCGCTATGCAATTGGCCAGCGATTAAAGGTTTTAATTTTGCATGTAGAGCCGGCCACCAAGGGTCCAAAAATTACTCTTTCTCGCTCGCATCCGGACATGGTGCGCAAGCTGTTTGAATTAGAAGTGCCGGAAATTTTTAATGGGTCAGTGGAAATTAAAGCCGTTGCTCGCGAAGCCGGCAGCCGCTCTAAAATTGCGGTTATTTCCACCCAAGACGGCATTGATCCCATAGGCAGCTGCGTGGGCCAAAAAGGCAGCCGCGTACAGACGGTGATGGCCGAACTTGGCGGCGAGAAAATTGATATAATTGAATACAGCGATGATGTGGTAAAGTTTATTGCCAATGCGCTTTCGCCAGCCAAAATTTTAAACGTTCAATTGGATGAAGAAAATAAGGAAGCCAAAGTCGGCGTGTTAGAAGACCAGTTGTCTTTGGCAATTGGCAAAGCGGGTCAGAACGTGCGCCTTGCCGCCCGTCTCACGGGATGGAAGATAGATATCAATGGAGAAAAAATTGAATCAGAAGACAGCAGTCAGCAAACAGCAGACAGCGATCAAAAACCAGGTGAGGTAGAAGTTACGCCGGAAGGTTCGGTTGAAGCAGAATCCATTGACTCCAAGGCAGAGGAAGCGAAGAAAGAATAAAATAATAATTTTCAATTTACAATTGACCTAAATAAGCACCAATGAAAAAAGTAATAAAATTATTAGTTATTGTTCTCACTATTGCACTTACTCTATTTGGTTCAGTGTTGCTTTATAATAATTTTGTATTTTATAAGTCAGCTACTATAGTAGACGCAATAGTTACGGATATTCAGGACACTGATGCTTGTCGTCGTTCGTACATGCAGTGTCCATTTTCCCAGAAAATTATTGTAACTTTTCGTGATAAAGACAATGTAACGATTTCTGCGAGTGAAGATTTGTCAACAATAACTGCTGTGTTCGGAATATTTACAGAGGGGAATAAGGTGAAGGTAATGTATGAGCCTTTAGTTATAAATGATCCACTGGACAAGTATTTTTCCCCGACCAAAAATTTAAACCCAGGCCCATATAAGACAAGAGTATATACGTTACACTATTGGGCTTACCCAATTTTAATAATTTTTTTGGGTCCATTAATTTATTTTCTCGGAAGAAAATTATTTAAGGGCAGGCTCGGTAGTCTTTAAAGGAGAATAGCCCACTAAGCTAGTAAACGAATCTGCTGACGACCTTGCCGAAACAGTTGACGTTGTGAAAGAAATTAAAGAAGAAACGGTAGAGTAATTAGAAATTTTTAGTAAGTAAAATAGGACTATCAGATAGGTCTAATAGGACAGAAAGATAGGACTTATAGGAGAACACAACTATGCCTTTAGTACCAATGGTTATAGAAAAGTCCCATATGGGGGAGCGGGCGTATGATATATACAGCCGGCTTTTAAAAGAACGCATTATTTTTTTGGGCGAGCCGATTGACGATGCCGTAGTTAATACCGTTATTGCCCAATTGCTATTTTTAGACGCCGAAAACAGCAAAGACGACATTAAGCTATATATTAATTCTCCGGGAGGCAGTGTTACATCAGCCTTGGCGTTGTACGACACTATGAATCATTTAAAGGCTGATGTGTCCACTATTTGTATTGGCCAGGCGGCTTCTGCCGCGGCCGTACTTTTAGCCGCCGGGAAAAAAGGCAAGCGTTTTTCTTTGCCAAATTCCAGGGTGCTAATTCACCAGGTTATGGGTGGGGCCGAAGGCCAGCAAAAAGACATAGTTATTGCCGCTAATGAAATTACCCGCATTAAAAATCAACTGAATCAAATTTTAGCTAAGCATACCGGCCAGAGTGTAAAAACCATAGAAACTGACACTGACAGAGATTTCTGGATGACCGCGGAAGAGGCCAAAAAGTACGGTATTGTTGATAAAATCATCCAGTAGTTGGATGATTTTTTGTTTTTGTGTGAATTTTTCCATTAGTGCTATAATGTATAAAAGGTTAGCGAGTTTATGAAATCAAAAAAAAATGCCTTAACACCGATTTCGTCTGCCTTGTTTAGGCTGGTAAAAGCGATTGGCTTTGATTCTGCCCGATCCGGCGGTTTTACGCTAATTGAACTTTTGGTGGTAATTTCCATTATTGGGCTTTTGGCATCTGTAGTTTTAGTGTCTTTAAATAGCTCGCGGGTTAAGGCCAGGGACGCAAGGCGCCTGGCGGATATGGCCCAGATACAAAAAGCACTAGCTTTATATTATGATCAGAATAATCGTTATCCTGACTCGGACGGACAAGGCTGTGGCGGATGGGATACACCGGGGGATGGAGATTTTATTAATGCGCTAAAGACCGCGGGAATTACCAAGGCCGCCTTAAAAGACCCAAATAATAATTATGATTGCGGCAACTATCGGTATTATCGCTATCCTCCTCAAGGCGACTGCCTTAAGAGTTTTTTTGTGCTGGGAGTAGTGGATATGGAAGGCAGTAATAACCCGCATCCGCAAAGCCCGGGTTGGAAATGCACGGGAGCCGGGGCGCGCGATTGGCAGGGGGAAATGGAATGGGTTGCCGGCGGTTTTGAATAACGCAAGCGCTGTTATGTATTTGGAATTTTAACGTAGATGTTTTGATATTCTATTAACATAAGAATTTTATCGGTGTTTTATGAAAAGGCTAAACGCTTGACACCGTATTTAAAAAGGTTTATAATTGCTAAGGATTTAGAAATTATCCGCCAGCTGGCGGATTGGAGATTAAAAACGGCATAAACACTTAGTTCAATTTTGCTCTAGCGTAAGCCAGAATTTGGCTGATTACTAGGGATCCCGCCACAGGCGGGAGCTGAACATAACAAGTGGACAACTTGTGTGTTTTTTTTCGCCCATTTTAGTCCTTTAGAAAGTTTGTCTCGCAGATATACAGATGATGCAGAGCACGCGGCATTTAAATTTAGTCCGCGGCCTCGGCGATATCAGCGTATCTGTGAAAGATACAGCACTTTAACAGTTAAATAGTGGTTAGAAATCTTAAATTTCCATCCCGGAAATTTAGGATAAGATTGTACAAAACCATCGCATCTCTAATTATTTAAACCAATTAGAGTGCAACACCCCAGTAGAATATTCGTTTCGCGAATCTCTACGGGGTAAAAGTTTACGTCAATTCACCCACCAAAACTTTGCCCGATTTATTGGACGAGTGAGGTAATTAAGTAAAATTAATTGCTTAATTTTTTCCAAAATTCTATCGCAAAGTTTAGGCGGGTAAAATTTGAGTTCAATGATATCTGTGAAAACAGAAAATGTTTTGATAGTTTGCATTTTACAAAAATAAACTATCGCCAGATTTATTTCATTCGTGAAATGGATCGAAACTCTATTTATAATTCTCCTGGTTTTTACTAAGGATAAAGAATTATATCTAGTTCTAATAAGAGTTTGATCCTGGCTCAGGATGAACGCTGGCGGCGTGCCTAAGACATGCAAGTCGAGTGGGTTTAGACCCACGGCGAACGGGTGAGTAATACCTAGGAACTTTCTTTAAGTGGAGCATAACCAGTCGAAAGATTGGATAATACTTCATGTGCCCAGCACTTATTTCAGTTATAATATGATTATGTGGATTGTTTATCTAATAAAACATAATCAGACCGGCGGGATTTATATCGGTTTTACCAATAACCTCAAAGCAAGATTATCTGCCCATAATAACGGACAGAATAAATTTACCAAAAGGTTAAAGGGAAAATGGATATTAATTTACGCGGAAGCCTATCGTTCAGAGCAGGATGCTCGAGACAGAGAACGAAAGCTTAAGCAGTACGGTCAATCCAAACAGAGATTGCTAAAAAGGCTCTCAAAAAGTTTGGAGATTGAAATTAGTGCTGGGTAAAGTCGCAAGACGCTTAAAGTGAGGCCTGGGCACCATCAGCTAGTTGGTAAGGTAATGGCTTACCAAGGCTATGACGGTTAGGGGTCCCGAGAGGGATAACCCCCACACTGGAACTGCGACACGGTCCAGACTCCTACGGGAGGCAGCAGTTTGGAATTTTGGACAATGGGCGAAAGCCTGATCCAGCGACGCCGCGTGGACGATGAAGGCCTTCGGGTTGTAAAGTCCTTTTGCTCGGGAACAATATTTTGAGCGTACCGAGAGAATAAGAGGTTGCTAACTCTGTGCCAGCAGCAGCGGTAATACAGAGACCTCAAGCGTTATCCGGAATCATTGGGCGTAAAGCGTACCGATAGGTGGTTTTACAAGTCAGAAGTGAAATCTTAAGGCTCAACCTTGAGACTGTCTTTTGAAACTGTAAAACTAGAGGGGCAAAGAGGAAGCTGGAACAAACGGTGTAGTAGTGAAATGCGTTGATATCGTTTGGAACACCAATAGCGTAGGCAGGCTTCTGGGTGCCACCTGACACTGCTAGGACGAAAGCGTGGGGAGCGATAAGGATTAGATACCCTTGTAGTCCACGCTGTAAACGATGATGATTAGGCGCTAGAGAGTATCGACCCTCTTTAGTGCCATAGCTAACGCGTTAAATCATCCGCCTGGGGAGTACGGCCGCAAGGCTAAAACTCAAAGGAATTGACGGGGACCTGCACAAGCGGTGGAGCATGTGGTTTAATTCGACGGTAAGCGAGGAACCTTACCAAGGCTTGACATGTAGCTGCATCCCAGAGAAATTTGGGCGCCTTCGAGGGTGCTACACAGGTGCTGCACGGTTGTCGTCAGCTCGTGCCGTGAGGTGTTCACTTAAGTGTGAAAACGAGCGCAACCCCTACGGTGAGTTACAAGTGTCTCACAGAACTGCCCGCGTTTAAGCGGGAGGAAGGTGGGGATGACGTCAAATCAGCGTGGCTCTTACGCCTTGGGCGACACACGTGCTACAATGGGTAGTTACAAAGGGACGCCAAGGAGCAATCCGGAGCAAATCCTATCAATACTACCCCCAGTTCGGATTGAGGGCTGCAACTCGCCCTCATGAAGCCGGAATCGCTAGTAACCGTATATCAGCCTCGATACGGTGAATACGTTCTCAGGTTTTGTACACACCGCCCGTCAAGCCATGGAAGTGGGAAGCGGCTGAAGTCCACCGTAAGGTGGCCTAAGCCGAAGCTCATAACTGGGGCTAAGTCGTAACAAGGCATCGGTAGCGGAAGCTGTCGATGGATCACCTCCTTTCTAAGGAATAAATATGTACCCTTCAAGCTTTTCGAAGTTTGATGTTGGTGCACATTCCAATGGTCGTTATCATCTATTTCGATAGATGGTACACATACTCTACTTCTTTGACGTAAACGGTTTTTTGCAACTTGCCCCGTTGAATTCTGCTTTGCAGACTATTCAACTGGAGTTTCTAACCACTATTTAGCCGTTAAAGGTTAAAATGCATGATAAAAATACTCGCGCAAGCGAGTGTTTTTTTAATTTTGGATGTGATGGAAATGAAGCAGCATGGTTTTATCCGTTGCGGTCCCTTTGTATGCATATCGGCATCGCTGAAAGTGCCGTTTTTTGTTATAATAAAGTCGATTAAATTTGGATTTATGCGTAAAACCCCCGAACAATTACAGGCTCAGTTTGAATCAGTAAATGTTGAAAGAAAAGGCGGCTACCAAAAACCTCTCAATGCTCTGGAAGGAAGTTTTAAGGTAACGCCGAAAGAAGCGCGGGATAAAATTATTGGGCAGTTGGGAGGCCAGGAACAATTACCAGACGAAGATTATGACCATTATTATGACAGGAAATATGCCTATCAAAACTATGTCTATACCTTGCGTCAGATGCGCAAGGATCAACGTACGGGCCTGGGACAGGCGACGGAGAGCGTAAAAGAAAACAGGGCAGATGCTTACGCTGAAGCTGCGACTTTTGGCACATTAAGAGTGCAAAGGTTGGAAAATTTGCAACCAAAACATATGTCATCGGGCAGGCTAGAACGCGCTTTGACCGATGAGCAGGTTGCATCAGCGCGGCAGAGCGAAGAAAAATTTCAGGAAATGCTGCATCTCGCTTTAACCCACAAACCCGATTTGGTTATGAGGGTGCTTAAAGTTTCCCCTGATTCACTTAGCCGTGAAGACGCCCGAAAATTTGTAGAAAAGGCCGCTGAACAACGCGCTTTTAACGTTTTATGGGACTACGATGCGGTAGAGCCGCTTTATACTCCGGGAGAAAATCGGCAAAGGTTAGAGCAGCTATTTGCGAAAGACCCGGCGTCTACTATAAGGACGGTGGCGAAAGCTTCGGTAGCGAAACATTTTTCTCCCGAAGAGCGGAAACAGTTTTTGTTGGACGCTATTAAAGCCAGGTCAAGCCCACAGTTAGATTTAGAGGAAATAGTGCCTTATGTGAAGGAAGGTTTGATCAGCAAGGAAGAATTAGTCAATATTGTTATAAACGAATTTGCCCAGGGCGACGAATACCGCAGGCCGGATAAATTTGAAGCGGTTGCGGATTATTTTAAGGCAGAACCTGCAAAGGGAAGGCTTACGGAAGCCTTAACCAAAGCATATACAAGAACTGCGGGTGCTTTGAGTGTGTCGGGAATAGATACGTTTGTTGAGCAAGGAATACTTTCCCAGCAGCAGGCGTGTGATATTTTAAGAAGCCGTATTAAACAAAAAAGTTCCGCACTGTTTGATTATGATGTAGTTGCCCGAAAGTATCTTCCGGAAGATGAAATCAGACAACACTTGCGCGAGTCATTGGAAAATAACCCGGAAGATTTTTTCCATGCAATGTATAATGAGGCCTTTCAAAAGTACCTTACTAAAGATGAGATAAAAAAAGCCTGTCTGGCCGTCATGGAAGCTAATCCCAAGGCAGTCGTTTACAGTATTGACATGGTGATTGACAGTTTTGAGGATGCTGAAAAGCGCAAGCAAGCCGTGCAAACACTACTGGAGGCAGCCGCGCCTACCCAGTTTCTTTACCAGGCAGAAAAGTTTTTTACAGCGTTAGGCATAACAGATAACGAAGAGAAAAAGCGGATAATAAGGGATAAAATTTTAGAGGATACGGAGTACGGATATATTGAAAAATTTGTCGGCAAAGACCAGCTTCTTGCCGGATTATTTACCAAAGACGAAATATTGGAAATTTTAAAAAAACAGCTGGAACTGGGCGCGGGCGATTTAATATACCAGCTTTCCCACGTTAAAAAATTGGTCGGCAGCGACGAAGAACTAAAAAAGGTGGTGCGGGTTGCGATGGATAAAGACCCGGCAGGCATTGCCTATAACATCGACAGCGTTGCTTACCTGTATTCATCGGAAGAGATGCGCCATTTCATTGAACGTCTTGCCGAAGATAGTAGAGGCGGGCAAGTTGCTTTGCTGGATGTAGAGAAATGGGCCAGATCTGTGGGCGATGAATTTGTCTGGGAGTTTGTGCAAAAGCAGATGGTGGAAAACGCCCCAGTAATGATTTATAAGTTGAACGAAATTTGGCCGTACATTCCTCAAGGTAAACGCGATAAATTCGTTAAAGAGTTAATCCGCACTTCCCCGTTTATTGCGCTGGAATACAAAAATAAAATCCAACCAAAATTTCCGGAAATCACGGATGAAATGGTCATTTCAATGGCTAAAGGAGACGGCGAACGCTGGTCGCTGGCCCCGAAGCAGCTAACGGAATTGTTTGACCGTTATGCGAAAGAAACAGGAGAAATGGAACGGCAAGCTATGGCCAAGCAAGGCATGGACTTATACGTGACTTTGGGGCAGGTTAAGGAGCATGGGCTAGAGCTTGCTTACCGCAGAGCCTTGTTCAAAGAAGAACTGGGAGTCAAACGCGAGCAAGATTTGCTTACGACTTTTCAGTGTTTGTCCCTGCTCGCCAAAGAAAATTCTTCTTTGATAGCTAAAGCTGAAAATATTCAAAGTGTTGAAGAAGTGCAAATCATTGTGTTTGAGGAATTGTGCCGTTATATGGGCTTGGAAGGTTCGGCCAGTCCTGAAGCGGTAGCCAACTTTTTTGCTTCAATGGAAAGCCCTGTTCCTTTTACGGTCTATTTTACGCAGTATAAAAAATCTTCTGAACATACGGCTTTGCTAAAAGGCATGTTTGAAGCCATGCTCCAAGGTAAATATAGAGAATGGAAATTTGGGCCAATGACTGAAGAAAATTTGCAAGAGTTAAAGAACGGGCAATATTTGCCCAAAGGTTTAACTTTAGAGCAATATAAAGCCTGGAGTGAAGACGAGCAGGGTTCTTTATTTGAAACTCTTGCTATGGATTCCCATGAAGCGGCCCGCGCCATAAACAAGGATATTGCCGATAATTTGATGCATTTGAATGTGCCCCGTCTGGAAGGCCTGTCCCTAACCGAGGAAGGATTGCAAACTTTGGCTCAAGAATTGTCCCAGCTTGGCCAGCAGTTAGCTGTTGTAAATAAAGAATTTGGAAGCCTCAAGAAGCAAGCGGGGGTTGGTCAAGGCAGGCTGGAGGTATTGGATATGGAGAAAAGACAGTTAGAACAAAAACGGCGCGAATTGTTGACTGCTCGCGGCATCATTCGTTTAGCCTTGTTAAAGCCTGCAGAGTTGGTGGCTGGTTACTTGTTGGAGGGTCAAGATGGCAAGAAAAAAGGTGACCCATTGACGCAACTCATTAACAGCGTGCGCCGAGAGATGGGGCAAGAGGGGCAGTTTATATTCGATAACATTGAGCAAAAGTTTGCCGGTTTTAGAACCCAAACTCAAAGCAAGCAAAATTTGGAATCGACAGATTCAAGCAGCGCTGATGATTTATTCTTGGTTGGGGTGCGGCCTGTCGGCTCATGCCAGCATTACGCGCATGGCAGCCACAATGATTGTTTGTTGGGCTACAGTGGGCCTGATACCAAAATAATTATGTTAAGAAATGAAAAGGGTAATGTGGCGGCCAGAGCAATTGTCCGTCTGCTTAGCTTGAAAGATGGTTCGCCTGCGATGCATTTGGAGAGAATTTATTCGTCTTCTTTAAGCAAAGGCGTAACCAAAGCGATGTACAATCATGCGCTGAAGAAAGCGGAAGGGCTGAATATGCCGCTTTATACCAGCGAACGCTCGCAGAATGAACAAGGTCGGGAAGTGGAAATACAAACCGTGGAAGGTATAAATTTGGCGCATAAACCCGATAAATTGCGCTCTTTTAAAACCAAAGCGCCGAAAGTATACGTTGACTCCATAGGTGGCGCAAGGTCATTTGGAAAGTATATTATTGCCAATTTAGTTCAGATTGAAAGAGTGTAATAATAAAAAATCAAGCCAATGATCAAAATTTGCCATGAATCCTTTGTAGTTTAAAGGTTAAAATGCATGAAAACCCGAGCCCTAGGCTCGGGTTTTAATTTATGTTAAAATTGTTTTGTGTTATGATAACTACTATTTATACATTCTTGGCTTTAATTATAGTTAGCGCGCTGTCATTTGTTGGCGCGTTGACTTTGACCATTGGCCAAGAAAGGCTAAAAAAAGCACTTTTGTATTTAGTAAGCTTTTCTGCTGGCGCGCTTTTGGGGGACGTATTTTTGCACTTGCTGCCTCAAATGCAGGAGAATGGTTTTGGCTCCAAAGAAGGTTTCTACATCTTGGCTGGAATTTTTTTATTTTTTGTATTTGAAAAATACATTCACTGGCACCATTCCCACACTGAACACAAAGAAGAAATTCACGCAGTGGTGTATTTATCTATTTTTGGCGACGCTTTGCATAATTTTATAGACGGACTAATTATTGCCGGCAGTTTTATTGTAAGTGTTCCTTTGGGCATTGCTACTTCCTTAGCTGTAATTTTTCATGAAATTCCCCACGAGTTGGGCAATTTTGCCGTACTGGTTCACGGCGGCTGGAGCGCAAAAAAAGCCTTACTGTATAACTTCCTTTCTTCCTTTGCCGCTTTTTTTGGCGCTTTTATTGTGCTGGTGTTTGCCCGTGGTGGCGGAGGGTCGCCGAATATTTTGCTTGCTTTGGGTGCTAGCAATTTTATTTATGTAGCTTTAACCGATTTGGTGCCGGAACTGCATGAGGAAAATGAAAAGAAAAAATCCCTTTTGCTGCTTTTGGTTTTTATTTTGGGAATTTTGGCCATGGCCGCTCTTTTAATGTTAGAGAGGTAATTGCCCTGCCCTTGCTATTTTGCCCAAAATGCGCTATAATCCCTTTATCATCTTCGATTACTTTGTTTAAGTGTTAGTCTCAAAAAAGAGTTCATCTTTGTAGAGTTTAGCCTTCGAGTCAATCGTAATAAATAATTTAGTGAAGAGTTGACCCAGTTAAATAATTCGCCTACGGCGAATTGCCGCTTAGCGGCATTTAACGGGGTGAAGATGAGCTCTTTGTAAGAAAGCCTATAATAATGGCTAAGAAACTTTTCGTCGGCGGTTTGCCTTGGGCAACCACCTCCGATGATTTGAAGCAGTTGTTTGCTTCCCACGGTACCGTGGCGACCGCGACTGTTATCACCGACAAAATGACCGGCCGCTCCCGCGGTTTTGGTTTTGTCGAATTTGAAAGCGACGCGGAAGCGGACGCTGCGACTAACGCCCTTAACAACAGTCAGTTCGGCGGACGCACCTTGGTAGTCAAGGAAGCCCGTCCGTTGGAAGACCGCCCGAAGCGCAGCTTTGGCGGCGACCGCGGCGGCTACGGTGGTGGCAATGGCGGCGGTTATGGTGGCGGACGACGCGACCAGTACTAAAGTAATCGAAAATCTAAATTAAGATTTTACTCCTCCCGAAAGGGGGGAGTTTTTGTTCGGCTCTCGGTGGATCGGTGTGTCAGTGTATCGGCATGTCGGTGGGCCGGAACTTCAGAATACCAGATGGTTCGGATAAATAAGATGCTGATTTGCCGACTAACCGACTCGCTGATATACTGATTTTATGGACCATCACAAACGCCACAAGCATGATATTTTGGTAATTCTAGCCGTAGTTGGTTTTGCCATAAGTTTCTATTTAGCCATTACCCATTATTTAGGTTTTCAGGTGCCGTGCGATATCACCCGCGGCTGTGATACCGTTCTTAATAGTAAATACTCCACGCTGTTAGGCTTGCCGCTGTCTGTTTGGGGTATGGGTTTTTTTAGTTCAGTGATTATCAGCGGCTTGTTGGCCAACCACTATGCCAACTGGCGGAAAATTTTAACCGCGGCGTTAGCGGCTGGTAGTCTAGCTTCCCTAGTCTTTTTATATTTGCAGTTTTTTGTAATTCAACAGATTTGCCAATATTGTCTGGCTACCGATGTCTTGACCATAGTTTTATTTATTTTGGATTTAAATATAGAGCATAAAAAAATTCAATAAACCTAAGTGATTTTGCGGTTTTGCCAAAAGTGTGCTATAATAAGTCAAAGATAAAAAGCTTACTTTTAGAAACAAAATATTGTCCGCCAAGGGTATTTTTGCCTTCAGCGGGAGACAAATAAAGTTTTATGCAAACCGGTAATTATTCAATTTATTTATGGATTGCCTTAGGCTTGGTTGCTTTGGGCAGTGTATATTTGATTATTGAGGGCTATAAAGTTCACAAACTATTTGCTGAATCGGTTGTCGGCAAGCTGGTTAAAGCTTTGGTGTTGGTGTATTTAATTGAACTTTATTCTTTAGGGGTGGTTACTTATGCGTTTATGTTTTTCTATCCTCAGGGTTTAAGCGTACTTTTCCCGATTATTGGATTATGGATTGTGAGTTTGATGTTCGCGATTTTTGCGGTCCGCAGCGCGAAAAAAGACGTTGTGTCCCTAGTTTCAAAATAATTTATTAAGATCAAAACAAAAACATGCCAGACAACAAATATCAACAGAAAGCGGACAACTATGACCCCAGGTGGTTTATTTGGACAATCGTGTTTTTAGTTGTTACCGGAGTGGCCTTAACCGGCTATATTGCTTTAAGCGATAACGGCGTTAATGATTCTGACTCGGTTGTGGTAAGTAAAAATATCCAGCATAAGCCGGCGCCTGAAATCAAAAATCAAAAGTAGTTGTTTTAATTTATCAACCCCCCACCTTTTAAAAAAGATTGGGGGTTGATTTTTTTTGTAAGATGTGATATAATATATATAAGGTAATTAAATTTCCCGGTCAAAATAACTAGGAAATTTTTATTTAGAAACCCCGCAATAAAAAGCCATAGAAAAGTTATTGCAGGAACGAAACCAAAACAAAAATCATCGCTTTTCATACTAAAACGTTCAAAGATCGTTTTGGTATGGGCGGGCAAAAACAAAATTAATGGAGTACGTGCTTAATTTTATCGGTGTCCCGGAATTACGCTTTAAACATGCTTTAAGGCCGTTTTTAGTTTTTGGCCAACATTTGCACGACCATTTCATCCCCCATGCGCGCAATAATTACCATCCGCATATTTTAGGTCACCGGGCTTTAGGCTTAATGTCCGGGCTTTTGGTGGCCGTAAAGATTTTTACCATTAGTTTGGCGGCTTTGGGGCCAATTGTGCCGGCATTTTCTTCGGCCATTACCCCCGCTAATATTATTGCTTTAACCAATGAATCCCGCGGAGGTTTTAATTTACCGGCTTTAAGGGAAAATTCAGTCTTAGATAAAGCGGCTCAGGATAAGGCCAATGATATGCTGGTAAGAGGTTATTTTTCGCATAATACGCCCGATGGCAAAACGCCGTGGAGTTTTATTCAAGCCGCGGGGTATAGTTATTTGTCCGCCGGAGAAAACTTGGCCGTGAATTTTACCGAAGCCGAAAACGTAGAGGCTGCGTGGATGAACAGCCCGGGGCACAAGGCCAATATTTTAAATAAAACTTTTTCGGAAATTGGCATTGGTATAGCCCAAGGGGAGTTTCAGGGGCATGCTGCGATATTTGTCGTTCAGATGTTCGGCGACCCGGCCGGAGAGCCGGTTGCTTTGAGCGATATTCCGACCAAGGTTCAAATACCGGACGTGCCGGTACCGGCGCCGGCTTTAGAATCAGAAGGAAAAAACCCATTGCCTGTCGTTGCCTCGAATTTGGGCAATCAAGTCAAGCAAAAAGTTTTGGCGCAAAATTCCCCCGCGCCAATAGCCGCGATGCCTGCGGAAATAAAAATTACCGCGGCTAATTTTAGTTTAAATCAAAATATGGTAAATATTACGGCCGAGACCCAAGGACCAGCGGTAAAAGTTTTAGCTTACTTTGGCCAGCAGGCTGTTATGTTAAGCCCTAAAAACGACACTCAATGGGAGGGCGACGTGCCGCTTAGTCATCTGATTAAAGGCAGTAATACGGTAAATATTCAAGCCACCGGTATGCAGGGACAATCAGCGCAGTTTAAGCTGGCGGATTTTTCCGGCAGTACGCAGGAAAATTATAATTTGACCGGCACCGCGCCTGCTGTTTACGCCAGCATTATGGGCAAAACATTTAATGTAAAAAGCGGCGAGCAAAGATTTTATTTGATATTTATTGCCACTTTGCTTTCCAGCCTAATTTTAGCCATTGGTTTAAAGCGTCATATTCAGCATTTGTCTTTAGTTGCCAATAGCAGTTTTGTTGTTATTCTCGCGGTTATGCTTTGGGCCGGGGGGTAGTTTCAGAACTTCCACACCGCCGCTTTTTGGGCTGGCGGAGCCAGTCCCTTCAAAGCGGCTTTAGTCAATTACTTGATCACCCCAAAAATCTTTCAGATTTTCGGGGAACCCCGATTCGTTATTTTGTTCCGGTATTTGTCGGCGTACTAAAAAAGTACGCCTCCAAACATCCTCACAAAATGCCTCGTACTTGACTAATGTGGAAGTTCTGAAGCTGTCTAAAGTATATTCTATTTTAAAGCCCGCTTACCGGCGGGTTTTTGTTTTGGCCGAGGAGATTATCATCCCGTTAGAAAGGTTTATCTATTTACGTAATTGTAAATTGTTATCTAATAAAATTTGTTAGGCTTTCTAACGGGATTATCACTTGACACTCTAGAGTGATAATGTTATTATCAGTCTATGACTGAAGCTGATAAAATCACACCCCGGCAGGCTAAGATATTGGCTGCGATTGTTAAGGAAAATTGCGACACCTGCGAGCCGGTAGGCAGTAAGGAACTGGCGGAAAGGTACAATTTTGACCTGAGTGCGCCCACCATCCGCAACGAAATGCAGGCGCTGGAAAAACAAGGATACATCAAGCAACCGCACACTTCGGCCGGCCGCGTGCCAACCGACAAAGGTTTTCGGTTTTTTGTAAATGAATTAATGGATAGGGTTAAATTAACGGTAAAAGAGCAGGAGCATTTGCGCCACGAACTTAATAAGCTCCGGCTCGCGCATATGGAAATGGGTCGTCGTTTGGCAAAATTGCTTGCCGATTCTAGCCAGTCTGCGAGCTTTGCGCTTTTGGGCGATGAAGTTTCTACCGTGGGTCTTTCCAATATTTTGGATAACCCCGCCCTGCCGCAGGAAGATGCCAAAGAAATCGCGAAATTTTTTGACAATATAGATGAGCATGCAGACAAAATGCTTATTGAGTATTCGGAAAAAGGCCCGGAAGCCAAAATTGGCAAGGAAATTACTTTAAGCAAAAATTCCGACTACTCAATGATAGTGTCCGGCATCCAGCTGCCCGCAGGTAAAAAAGGGGTAATTGGCCTTATTGGTCCAAAGTCTATGAAATATGAAAAGAATATGAGTTTAATGGAGTATATTAGTAAACTTTTAGGCGGCGGCGCAGCAGTAGCAATTTTATTTTTAATAAAATAAGTACCAAGAATCAAATCACAAATACCAAACAATGTTTAATATTAAAATTTAGTATTTAAGATTTGAAATTTGTTTGGAGCTTGGTTCTTGTAATTTGGAACTTATGGCTGATAATGATCAAAATATTCAAACTGAAGGCATAACGCTAGAAAAATTACAGGAAGATTTAAGTATTACTACGAATAACTGGAAGCGCGCGGCCGCTGATTTTGAAAACTACAAGAAGCAGAAGGAAAAGGAGAACAAGGAGCTTTTGGAGTTTGCCAAGGAAGTTACGGTGGTGAAGTTATTGCCAACGATTGACGCGCTGGAGCAGGCTTTAAAGCACATTCCAGCTTTTCCTCTCCCTGAGGGAGAGGGTGCCGGTGCGGCGGGTGAGGGGGAACATGAGTTCGCCAGAAAATATCAGAACTGGCAAACGGGAGTAAATGGGATTGTGGGGCAACTTGATAAAGTGCTTGGGGAATTGGGAATAAATAAAATAGAAGCAATTGGCAAAAAATTTGACCCCAATTTTCACGAAGCAATAAAGGAAGTAGTTGGAGAGCAGGACGATGGAATTATTATAGACGAGTTGCAAAGCGGATTTATATTAAATGGGAAGGTAATAAGGCCGAGCCAGGTGATTATCAGCAAGAAAGCCACCGAAGGTGGCGAATAATAGTAATCATCCTGAGCGAGCCGAAGGATCCGTCAGCAAAAATAATTTTTAATGTCATTTCGAGCGACCTCACACTTTTTGCATCAAAAGTGTGAGGGAGTCGAGAAATCGCTTATCGCTTAATACAATAGTTAAGGGATCCCTCCACTCCGGTCGGGATGACAAGACAACAGTTTGATAAATAAGCCAGTAGAAAGGAATTTTATGCCCAGTAGAGCTTCTTTGAGAACCTCCCTTGCGAGCGAGTTATAAATTTTTAAACTTTTTAGGCGGATTTTGAATCTAATTATTATTTGAGTCTTTTCTTTGTCGGTTGGAACCGGCGAGCAATCTCAAAGAAATTCTACTGGGTATGAAAATAACAGATATGTTTGTTGTTCGCGAGATAATGGAAATGGAAGATAAAGCCAAAAGCATTAAGGTCTTGGATGACGACGATTGCGTAATAATGAGCAAGGCCTTAAATAAGAATAAAATTATTCTGCATATGAAGCGCACAATAGACGGCAGCGAGGGCAATGTGTTTGTGTATTTAAAGGACGAATTTCATGACCAGTTCCCGGTTTCCAAAAAATTATTTGCCAGTAAAAAAGTAATTGGTTTGACCTTAGGGCAGTTTAAGAAGTTTGAGATAGAAGACCTGTAAGACCGCTGATTGGTCGTTGATGAGTTCGCTGAATGGACGCCGAAAACTCATTACTTACATCCCGGAATTAAAAAATAAGTGTGTCATTCCGAGTGCAACCGAGGAATCCCTTATCTTTGACTATTGCAAGATGGTTACAGTTAAGGGATCCCTCACTCCATTCGGGATGACAATAATTAAGATTCCCGTTGAAGTTTGCCCGCCTTTGGCGGACGGGAATGACGATTAAAGGACAAATATGACTTTTAAACCATGGACGCCTGACCAAATTGCAAAACATGATGCTTTGGTTCAGGCAAATTTAGAAAAAACTCTACAAATCCTAGCTGAATTAGCTGATAAATTTGGATATGTATCGGTTGCTACAATGGAAGAATTAGGTTTGACCCCAGAACAAATGAAACAATTGACTTGGAACCAAAGAAATCCAGACATACAAAGACCCCATAGAAGGTTTTATAAAGCCAAAAGACAGGACGGAGAAGAGGTTAAGCTTATAGCCCAGCCTATGAATGATGGAAATGTAATTGCGGCAGATATTTTTTCTCCGGCGTTTTATAGCGGGCATGGAGGTAATCACGATTTTAATTATACAGAGATGGAGTGGAACATGAGACAAGCCATAGAATTACCGCCTTATAAAAAGTAATTGGAAATTAGCATTTTTAATTTGTTTCAGATTTAAAATTAATTAGTAATTAAATATCAACCTCTCTGTCCGCCTTAGGCGGACATCTCTCCAAGTCTTGGAGAGAATAATAAGGAAATACTACATATGCCAAAAGTTATAGGGATAGATTTAGGAACATCTAACAGCGCCGCATCTGTAATGCAGGGCGGGACGCCGGTGATTATTCCGGCGGCCGAGGGCACCTCGGCCGCGGGCAAGGCTTTTCCATCGTAC
>JAJYWK010000042.1 GCA_021791515.1 bacterium
ACAAGATACTCCAAGTATCTGGTAGCCGTTGGATCAGATACCCCTAAAAGCGCCTGCACGTCGGAGTTGCTGATTTTAGGCTTAGTTTGCGCTAAACCTAAAATTTTGTCCAAATTTTCCCGCCGCTTTTGGATTTGCTCGGGGTTAATAGGATTGCCGGAAAAATCGTCCGGCGCTTTAGGTCCAACTTTTGTAATCAGCCAGTAAATCCCCGCCCCAACCGCAATCCAAAATAATATAAATAGCGTTGTCTGCATAAATAAAGTATAACAAAAAACCGGCCTTTTGCCGATTTACATCGGGTATACCTTACATCAGCATTGACAAAATATAGAAAATAATATATATTATTTATATCACGATGAGCGGACTACCAAAGGGTTAAATCCCGCGGGAATGCCGCTCGTTTTATTTTTTTACTTTTTCCTTAAACAGCTTAATGTTGGGAAGGTATGGTCAAACTTCTTTAATCGAGTGTCTAACCTCTGCTTTAGGAGTATAATATAATAAAGAGCATATATTATTAAGCCTTTTAAACTTAAGTTTATATGATACTTATTTTTATCTTTATTATTATACTGGTGGCGGCAATGTCTATTCCCCATGCTGTCTTTGTGCTTTTGTTGATAAATTTAGGGTTGGTTCTCTTTCTTTCAATTTCACAAATTATTGTCGCTTTACTACCCCGCTTCCAGCCGAAAACAAAAAAACTGCCGCTACAGCCGTTCGTGTCGGTTCTCATCCCTTCATACAATGAGCCGCCGGCAATTTTAATGCAGACCTTGGAAAAACTGTCTCACCTGGAATATGAGAACTTCGAGGTTTTGATTATTGACAACAACACCAAGGATCCTGAAATTTGGAAACCAGTTCAAAATTTTGCGCAAGCACTTGGCAACAAGTTCCGATTTTTTCACGTCGATCCTCTTTCAGGATTCAAAGCCGGAGCGCTCAATTATGCCCTGACGCAAGTAAATCTGAAATCGGAGTACGCGGCAATCATTGATGCCGACTATGCTGTCCATCCTGATTTTTTAGAAACTGCGCTCTTGTATTTTATAGAGGAAAAGATAGCATTAGTACAATTTCCCCAGTACTATCGGAACGCTACCCCGGAAAACCAGCCGGTAGCAGACGAGTACCGCCATTTCTTCGGCATATATATGAACATGGCCAACCATTTTGATTGTGTTCCCTCAACCGGTACTGTCAGTGTGTATAGAGTTAATGCCTTGCGCAACATAGGTGGATTTCGCAAAGAAGCCCTGACCGAAGACGCGGACGTCGGCCTCCGCCTTTATGGCGCGGGCTTCCGCGGTGTATACGTGGACCGGCCAGCGGGCTTTGGTCTCATGCCGTACGATTTAGAAGCCTACCGCAAACAAAAATGGCGCTGGGCGTATGGGAACGCGCAGTCGATTAAAACGCTATTTTTGTTATTCGGAAAAATACCGTTCCGATCATGGTTTGGCTTTTTGGTTCACCTGACCGCATGGGACCATTTAAATTTTTTACCGTTTGCCGTACTGGGAGCCTATTCTATCCTGTTAATTCCTGCCGTATCCATCACCTCTCTGCACCGGCAGTTGCTTTCCCTGGCCTCTCTGTCTATTTTTGTAACCATTGTCTCAAAGCTGTTCCTGTTTCTGGTTACCTTGCGGGGTAGCAAGCATTCCATTTCCCGTTCTTTTAAGGCATTCGTAATCCATATTGGCATGACCCTGACATATTCAAAAGCCTGGCTGGCCTGTCTGTTTGGGGTCAAATCAGCGTTCGAACGGACTAATAAATTCATCCTTGCTAAAATCCCGAGCCTGTTAAAAAATTCTCTGTCGGAACTGATTTTAGGGATATGGTTTATGGTAGGCGCGGTTGAAGCCTTGCTGTGGGGCACCAGAACAATAACGCCTTTTGCATTTTTAGTTTCATCTTTATCCTTACTTTCAATTTATTACGTTTATTGGGAAATTACGCCGACCAAAATTTATTCTAAAAAGAAACTTGCTGATTTGGAAATTAAATACAAAAACTTTTTAAATTCGTCTAACCAAACTAAAACAGACTCGTATGGATATAACCTTGCTGGCACCATTGTGGGGAAAAACCCCGCCTAAAAAATACGACAGCTCGGAATTGGTAGTGGCAAATCTGGCTGAAGGGCTGGCAAAACTTGCTCATAAATTATTTTAATACTGCCAAGAATGGCTCTTGCGCATTCGACCAGCTCAGGGCAGTCGGTCTTTTCTACTTCTTAAGCACAGCAAGGAAAGCTTCCTGTGGTATGTCTACTTTCCCTATTTTCTTCATCCTCTTCTTTCCTTTTTTCTGCTTATTCAACAATTTCATTTTACGCGTAACGTCGCCGCCGTAGAGGTAGCCGGTGACGTCTTTGCGCAAAGCAGATATAGTTTCGCGGGCAATGATTTTGCCCCCAATGGCCGCCTGAATGGCAATTTCAAACTGGTGTTTAGGGATTAGCTGTTTTAACTTGTCCACCAATTCCTTGCCGTCCTGAGCCGCGCTGGAGCGGTGCATAATCGCGGCAAGAGCCGCGACCTGTTCGCCGGCCACTAAAATATCCACCTTAACCAAATCCCCTACCCGCTCTTCTATAAAATCATAATTCAAACTGGCGTAGCCGGAAGAGACAGATTTTAACTTATCGTAAAAATCTATAATAATGTTGGAAAGCGGCATTTCAAAATGCATATCTACCCGGCTGGAGCCGATGTATTTTATATCTTTGGAAATTGCGCGACGCTGGGTGGCAATTTCCATTATGGGGCCAATGTAATCCGTAGGCGTTAAAATATTTACCGCCATCCACGGCTCGTATATTTCTTTTATTACGGAAGGGTCCGGCATTTCGGCCGGGTTATGGATGTAAAACTCCTGGCCATTGCTTTTTACAATCCGGTAGGCAACGGAAGGCGCTGTGAGCACCAAGTCCAGGTTATATTCGCGCGTAAGCCGCTCCTGGACTATATCCATATGCAAAAGCCCTAAAAAGCCCGTACGGAAGCCAAAACCAATGGAGGGGATGTTTATGGGTTCAAACTCTAAAGACGCGTCTGAGAGCTTTAATTTGTCCATAGCGTCCCTTAAAATTGGGTAATCGTCGCCGCTAACCGGAAAAATGGTGGCGTAAACCATGGGCTTTACGTGTTTGTAGCCCGGTACCTGTTTTACGTCTTTTTTGCGGTCAAACAGCGTGACTGTGTCGCCCACGCGCGCTTTGCTAACATCGCGAAGGCCGGTGACAATATAGCCGACCTCGCCGGTTTTAATCCCGTCCGATTTTTCCATTTTGGGGTGGAAGTAGCCAACCTCCAAACTTTCCGCTTCAGCCTGGCTGCCTATCATGAATATTCTTTCGCGATTTTTTAATTGGCCGTCCATGGCGCGCACAAACACCACTACGCCGCGGTGAATGTCATACATTGAGTCAAAAATTAAACCCGTAAAAGGTTTTGTTGTGTCGCCTGTGGGCGGCGGCACGCGCTCAATTACGGCCTTTAAAATTTCTTCTACTCCTTCGCCGGTTTTGCCGGAAGCGTATAAAATTTCGTCATCCGTAAATCCAAACGCGGCTTTTAGCTCTTCCGCTGTTTTTTTCCGGTCGGAATTTGGAAGATCTATTTTATTTACTACCGGAATTAACGTTAAGTTGTGCTCTAAGGCCAAATAAACATTGGCCAAAGTTTGGGCCTCTATGCCTTGGGTGGAATCCACGACCAAAATCGCGCCTTCGCAGCAGGCCAAAGAGCGCGAAACTTCGTAGCTAAAGTCGACATGCCCTGGCGTATCGATGAGGTTTAAAACGTAATCGTTATTGTTATAGTTATAGTTCATCCTCACCGGCTGAAGCTTGATGGTAATTCCCCTTTCTCTTTCCAAATCCATCTGATCAAGTAATTGGTTTTTCATTTGCCGTTTTTCAACCGTGTGCGTCACTTCTAAAAGCCGGTCGGCCAGGGTGCTTTTCCCGTGATCAATATGTGCAATTATGCAAAAATTTCTAATTTGCTCTTGAGGCATAGTGGTCGATGCTTGCCCAGTAGCGTCCCGCCGATTGCGGGACTTCTACTGGGGTGGGCTATGATGCAGAAGTTGCGGATGTTTTCTTGAACAGACATGGGGGTATTGTACTAAAAATGGCTCATAAAATCAAAAAAACCGCCTTTGAGCAGGCGGCTGTAGCATAAAAGTTAATTTGGAATTGGTATGCCTAATTTTTCAGACGCTTTTTTTACCCAGGATTCTAATAATTCAATTCTTCGATACAAGACCAAATGTTCGTCTCTCATATCTTTAACGTCTTTGGCTAAGGCATCTACTGTGGTTTGCAAAATATCCAGTTTTTTTTCAACAACGTTAAAACGCTCATCAATTGCTGAAAATTTATCATCCAAGTAATCAAATAGCGGTTTTAATTCTTTGGTATCCATAACCTAATTATACTCCTCGATAATTTTGATGTCAAAAAATTGTATGCGCCCACCCAACTTTGCACTCCTGGGATAGCTGGCTTAATTGTCCTTGGATGAATTGTACCGGGGTAAGCTTGTTTTGGAAAGCATGGTGTACCC
>JAJYWK010000003.1 GCA_021791515.1 bacterium
GGCACTAAAAACCATTGCAAATACATCATAACCGAGCGCCAGGCGCTGTATTTTTTCGGACGCGGAGGCAATAAAATCAAATTAATGTAAACGCTAAAAATCAAAAACAGCGTGGCAATGGTCATTAAAGTTTTGGTCACGACTGGCAAATTGTAGCCAATGACGCTTTGGGTAAAAGCATCCCCGCCCAAAAATAGCGGCAACCAGCCAAGCGAAGAAATTAAAATACTGGCCGTGGCCCAGTTAAAGTTGCCTTCCGCGTATTGGTAAAGCTTATACATCCGGTCCCAAAACGGCGCGTCAACTTTCAGCAAAGCCGGAACGAGATGCGGATAATATTCCACATTGTAGGCCCAGCGGCGTTTTTGTTTATATTGGTTAATTAAGGTCTGCCAGGTGGTTTTAGCCAGGCAGGTGTCCAGGCTTATGGGGATAAACAGGGGCACTACCTGGTAATCTCCCTTATAGTGCAAATAACATTGCCAGTAAATGTAGCCGTCTTCGTTAACAATGTCTTTTTTCCAAAAGCCGACTTCTTTGAGGGCTTTTAGCGTCATGGTGTGGGAGGAAAAAGTGCGCAAACGATCGGGCCTGCTGCTTTCAGTAAATTGCCAGAAAGAATTGGCGACGCTTACAACGCGGATTAAAGCCGGGCTGTCCCAAATGTTGTTATTATAAATGGCAATGGGCTGAAAGCTTTTTTGGTAGCGATTTTCCGACAATAAAAATTCAAACATTACCCGCGCGAAATATTGCGGGTGGACAATGGTGTCGGAATCAAAATTTGAAACCAAAACTTGTTCGTCTGTGATGCCCAAATTTTTAAGCTCCGGCAAAATTGCCTGCATTGCAAAGCTGGCGTTGGCGCTCTTGCCTTTAATTTCGTCAGGCAGGCCGTCCGGGTGGGTTGTGACAAAAAATTTAAAAAATTGGTCTTGGTATTTAGATTTGATTTGTTCGGCTACCAGCCGGGCAGATTCCCCGCCTCGCTGTTCGCTGCCTAATACCAAAAAAATTTTTTCTTTGGGATATTGGCAGTTTGCTATGGCCGAAAGCGTGGAATCCAATACTTCAAAACTTTCGTCGCTAAAAGGGATTAAAACCAAATGATAGTAATCCAAAAAATTAAAGCCTGTGGTCCGCTTGTCAATTAAAGCGGAAAGACGATTTGACTGGGCAAAAAGAAAGCTCTTTGCCTGGGAGCTTGCCGCGTTTTTTTGCAAATCGTTAAAAAAGGCTTTTGCCGCAGGCAGACTATTTAGCTTTTCTATTGCCTTAAGCCAGTCTATGGTTACTACCACGCGAAATTTTCTGTAAGCGGACACCAAGTGGGCCGCAACATTTATGGCTTTGAGTACCCAGTACAGGTCAAAGCATACAATAAATATCGCCGCCCACACCGGCCGAAAAAAAGATAATAATATACTGCCAAAAAAGACGGTCCAGAATTGCAGGCCCGGAATGACTTCCCAAAATCTTTCATTGATTGTTCGTTTTCTAAACATAAGGCTACAGAACTACAGAGTCTGTGAATTTACAGATGCCTACAGATGTGAATTCTAGGTCTGTAGGCATCTGTAGTGCAGAAATATTTTCTGTAGATTTAATTTATCTGTCCTAAAAACAGCACGGCGGCTAATAATAAAATTTGGACGCTTAAACTAATAAACGCAGTTAATGGCGCAAAAAATTTCTGGGTTTGTTTAATGGAGGTAAACAGCACAAAATTGACTAAAGTAATCGCAAATCCGGCGCCTGGAATGAAATAAAGATTTTTGCCCCTGCCATACCATTCCACCCCCGCAATAAAATTATAGCGTAATGCCATGCTTTGATTGCCCGGATGGATTTTGAAAAAGATGAATAAAAATGTTATAATATTAAAAATCAGGCACAAGGCCCAAAGAAACCAAACATTTGAAAAAATTTTACTTAACCCAGTTTGTTCAAATTTCATAAATTCTAAAAAAGCGCTTATTTAAGAGGTAGCGATTTTAATTATATCAGAAAATTGGGATATTATCTAGCCAATCTAAGCGAGTAAAACAAGCTAGCTGGCCTGCTTGATTACCACGCAAGCCAGCAAACCTAGCGTGATATGAGTTATAAACAAAAATTTTTATTTGCTGCGATTATTCTCTTGGCCGTTTTTTTCCGTTTTCACCAAATTTTTGCCCTGCCCGGCGGGTTGTTTCCGGACGAAGCGGCTAATGGATTGGACATTAATTTGATGCAACAAGGGCAATTACAACCCTTTTACGAACGGGGTAACGGGCGGGAGGCTTTATTTTTTTACGAAGAATGGGCCAGCATTGAAGCATTTGGCAAAGGAGCATGGCAGCATCACATTGTGTCGGCCCTAATTGGCCTTTTGTCAGTTTTAATGTGTTATTTTGTCGCTCGCCGAATATTTTCTTTGGATGTGGAGGAAAAAGATGAGATCGGCAAATCGCGAGCAATAAACATTGCCCTTCTCGCCGCTTTTTTAATGGCTGTTTCTACCTGGCATATTGTCCTTTCGCGCACGGCATTCCGCGCAATTCAAATTCCGCTGTTTGCCAGCATGACATTTTATTTTTTAATCGCTGCTTACCAAGCCAATAGCCAAAAAGCAAAATGGTGGTTTGCTTTTTTAACCGGCGCAAGTTTTGCCGGCGGATTCTACACCTACATTGCTTTTCGAATAATGGCTCCTTTGCTGTTTGGTTTACTGCTGTGGCCTTTGCTGGCAAAGATCAGGCAAAGAGAGTTTTGGAAGACGGTCATAAGTTATAAATTATTAGTTGTAAGTTTTCTTGTCGGGTTTGCCATATTTTTCTATCCCTTAGGCAAATATTTTTACCAGCACCCGGGTTCGTTTGTGGGACGCGCCGGCCAGGTGAGCGTGTTTAACCCGAGTTTGTATACGGTTGATGGCATCCAACTCACCGGCCAACCGCCGTTTGGAGTTGTCATTCCAGTAATTTTGGAAGTAGCAAGGGTGCAGATTTTAGGATTTTTTACCCACGGCGATTTAAACTGGCGCTCAAATATTTCAGGGCTGCCGTTTCTCTCCCCGCTGTTTAGCCCATTTTTCGGCGTTGGGTTGATTTTAATTTGTCTAATGTCAATTGCCTATTTTTTTACACCGAATAAAAGGGCAAAGTGGTGGAAGTATTTTTTGCTGACCTGCTGGTTTTGGGGCATGCTTTTGCCCGTAGTGACCACGGCCGAAGGCATCCCGCACGGCTTAAGAAGCATTGGCGTTATTCCGGCGGTGTTTATAATTTCGGCCTGGGTTTTGTATGAATTTGCCATTCTTATTGTCAATCTTCATAAAAAACTGTGGTCTGCTATTGGCGCGCATTACAAAGACCCGGAGTGGATGCATCAAAATCGTTTTGTACCCTTAAGAATGCGAATTATCAATATTGGCTTAAAGCTTACTGCTGTTTGCTTTTTGCTTGCCCTGATTTTTCAAGCTTATTTTTTGTATTTTGTTTACGCGGCCAGCGACCCTTCCAACTATTATTATTTTCGTTCCGATTTAACTCCGGTGAGCAATTATTTAGTTCAGCGTTGTCAAAAAGAGAAAACTTATTTAGTTTTGGATAAATTTTCCGTGCAAACCACAGACTATTTAACTTCTGACCCAAAAGGCAACTTTAGCGACAAATGCAGCGTGCCTTACATTCAGGTGGACCCGGAAAACTCCTGGCAGCTTTCGGGTTTAAAACCCGGCGATGAAATAGTTTTTACCCAAAGCAGTGTATTTGATGTCAAAAAGTTTAAGCAGTACCACCCGGAAGCAAGTTTGCGCATGGAATACCGAAACAAATTTGAGCAGACCGTGATGGCAGTGTATGAGGTTAACTGATAAATAATAATTTATAACTAGTAACAATAACCATGAAAAGATATATCCCGCTTTATATAATTTTAGTTATCGGTTTGGCCTTAAGGTTTTATCACAACTTGGATATTTCAATATGGCACGACGAGGCCTTTTCCGCGCTAATGATCCGCTACCCCTGGGGCGAAATGTTCCATCGCTTAGGTTTAGATGTGCACCCGCCGATGTACTACATATTTTTACGGCTTTGGCACTATGTTTTTGGCGACTCTGTGTTAAGTCTGCGGGGAATGTCCATCTTTTTTGGAACCGGCACGATTTGGGCGGCTTGGATGTTTGTTAGGGAGGCCTTTAAAAACGAAAAAATTGCCCTTTGGGCCGCGCTTTTAGTGGCAATTAATCCCTTTGGGCTTAGGTTTGCGCTAGAGGCCAGGATGTACACCATGGGAGCATTTTTTGCGGTGCTCGCTGGCTACTTTTTAGTTAGAGCCTTAAACACGCAAAAACTGGTTTATGAAACCGGCGCGCAAAATATGCCGAACCTGCCGGGGATTATTCAAGGTGGCAAAACCGTCTTTTGGAATTATTTAGGTTTTGCTCTGTCTACGGCTATAATTATTAATTCCCACTACTACTTATTTTTTACTGCCGCGGCGTTAGGTTTTTATGGTTTGTTATATTTATTTGTTCACCATCTGGGCTCCTGGAAAAAATACATCCCACTATTGTCATCATTTATTGTTATTGGTCTTTCCTTCCTCCCCTGGCTCAAAACTTTTTTGTTCCAGCTCCGCCAGGTTGAAGCCGGGTATTGGATAGATAAAATGACTATTTGGAGCATCCCTTCCACTTTTTGGGATATGCTTTTGGGCTTTTCTCGCGATACAAATAATCCTACAACCCAAATTTGGTTGATAGTTGTATTATTGTTTTGTTTATGGATTGTTTATAGATTCTTGAAAAATTCTGATAGTAAACATAAATGGCTTGTTGTTTTTGCCATAATGGCTCCTTTTATTGGAGCAATATTATTTTATTTAAAAAATGTTCACTGTGCTTTTAGATCACCGTTTGATTTTTTTGCAAGCCCATCATATTGCAGCGGGACTTCAATATATTTGGATCGCTATTTCCTGTTTGCCGGTGTTTATTTTTCCTTGGCGGTGGCGGTTTGGCTAAAAGAAATTAAAATTCAATGGCTTTCTTCTTCCCTGTTTGTAATTTATATTATTCTCAACTTGGCCGCGTTTGGAAATTACTGGAAAAGCATGGATGTATTAAATAAGCCGGGAATGAACGCATTGGCCAAAGAACTTTCAACCAACGCAGAATCAAGCGGGCATCATGTATTTGTGGGCACTTCTTTTGAATTTTTTAACTTAAAATATTATTTGGAGACTTATTATCGTCTGCCTTCAGGCGTTCGTCCCCTGCTTTATACCGGCGGGCGCGGCAAAGCAAGCGAAATCTCCCACGTAGAAGGGGTATCGCTTTTAACCGACGCTGACTTGTTGCCGGAGTATAATCAGAATGTACACCCTGCGGATACGGTGTGGGTGATATGGACCAACGCCTTTGGCTCAAAAAAGCCGGAAAATTTACCGCTTAACTGGACTCAAATTGGCGAGGACAAGGGCTTTGCCGATGTTAAGCCGTTTAATGGCGCTTATATATATTTGAGCGAGTACAAGGTGAACTAGACCACAGATACACAGATTAAAATCAGATTACGCAGATAAAGACAGTCGCCTTCCAGTTAACTGGAAGGCGACTGTCTTGTTTGTTGTGATTAAGAAATGGTTGTACCGATAGATGGCCTATCCTGCAAAATTTTCTTTAGATTCCGCAAGTTTTTACCGTTTGCAATAATAACTTTCAATTTCAATTGTTCGGCCAGTTTTGCCGCTGTTGGGTCAAAAGGCTTGTTCGCTCCCGGGTCCCATTTATCGCCGACTATCTTTCTGAAATTTTTCCAGGAAATTTGAGTGATTTTTTTTGCCGTTTTAAACTTGCGGGGGTCTTTGGTATAAACGTAATCAATATTGCTTAAGTTAATTACGGTTTTAGCGCCGTAAATTTTAGCCAAACGCACAGCATCGTCATCCGTGCTCCGACCCGGCATCCAGCCGCCGGCCACCAAAATTTTTTCTGTAAACTTAACTTTTTTATTGGGGTCTTTAACAATTTGCGAATTCGCAGATTTGTAAAACATTAACCGAACCAATTGTGCGTTTAGCCGTGTCGAAAAAATTCCAAGCCAATCTAGCGCGTCGTTGTCTGCCGAAGAGGCGTTAGACAAGGCGTTCTGGTACTCTCTGCACAGCGCGCCGCCGCCGGTAATTAAAATAAATCGATTGCCGGTTTTAGTCTGATTTAAAATCAGCGAGCGGAAGGCTTTTAAAAATTTTACATCAACTTTTCCCGGATTGATTAACGATCCGCCAAGGGAAATAATAAATAAGTTTTTTTTCATGTAACAATAATTATTTTAAAGTATCGTTTGTGGATGTGCCGACAATTGTGGTTTGCTTGGCGCAAGGCGCGTTTTTCAAACACAAGTATCCCCTGTCCTGGTAGCGTAAATCCACGTATGCAATCGCGCTTAGGTCGGAATCCGAATACTGTGAAAGCAATAAGGTTAAGCGGGGCAATATTTTTTCCAAATTAGAGCCCAGGTCAAACAGGATTTTATTGCCTTTTTTTAAATGCGCAGTGAGTGTCGTTTTGTTGCCGGTAAGGTCAAAATAAGTTATTTCTGAACGGGCGGCCTGCGGCAACTCCTGTCTTAGTCTAAAAATATAACCAACTTGTTCCGGGGATAAAAATTGCTGTCCTATAATTACATCCTGGGTTTCAGTTAGTTTAACCAAACTAAGTCCGCTTGGCAAGGTGCCGGAAGCATTGGGGTAGATTATTTGGCTGACAATCCCATCGTTGGAAATAGTAAAATATGAGTCTTGTTTTTGAAGTAATAGCCTGTCTACCCGCGGCAAAACATCCACAATTAGGGTGCTGGGCAATTCTGTTTGAACAGAATTTATACTCAAAATTTTTGTGTTATTTTTCAGCAAGAAATTCGCAAGGCCGGTTTTAGATAAAAGCAGTACATTTTTCTGCGGCCAAGGCCAAATTTTTTGTAAATAAGAATTAATTAAGCCATGTGTTATATTTTGGGTTTCCTGTCCGGCGCCGATGATTTTTATATGTTTAATAAACAGAAAATTCGGGATGTAAATAAGGTATATTAAAAGAAAACAAACTCCGACCGTTATGATTTTGCTAAGCCAGGAATTTAATTTAAATTTAGACAAAAAGCCCGTCCAGCTTTTTGTAGAATTGCTGGCCGGGTTTCTTTTATAAGTTCTGGCCGATTGCAGTTGTCTTTGAAAGCTTGGCCTGTGGAAGCGGATTTTGGAATCAATCTTTTTTTTGTTTTGATTAAACATACGATTATCCGGAACTACGGAAATAGAAACAATCTGCGGAAAGCTGCGGAATTTAATTTCTGTAGTTTTCCCCGCCTGCCAAGCCTGCTTGGAAAAAGTTTGATGATAGTAATCACTAATTTTTAAAATTAACTTAGTTTGTTTACAAAAGAATGACATGGCGGGCAGGCGTAGCGCAGCATTTAATTTCCGGATTTTTTAATTACATCTTTCCCCACGTACGGTCTTAAGGCCTCCGGCACGATTATCGAGCCGTCTTTTTGTTGATAGTTTTCCAAAATGGCAATTAAAATGCGCGGACTGGCAATAACGGTATTATTCAGAGTGTAAACATGTTTAATTTTACCGTCAGCCGCTTTATACTTAATGTTGAGCCTTCTGGCCTGCCAGTCGGTTAGGTTGGAATCCGAATGCGTTTCGCCAAAGTCTTTGCGGCTGGGCATCCAGGTTTCAATGTCATACATTTTATATTTGCCCGCGCCCATATCCCCGGTGCAAATATTCAACACCCGATACGGCAATTTTAAATCCTGAAGCAAGCTTTCCGCAATCTCCCTCATTTCTTCCAGCCACTTGTCGCCTTCCACAACATCCGCTTTGCATAATACCACCTGTTCCACTTTCATAAATTCATGCACGCGGTAAATCCCCTTGGTGTCCTTGCCGTAACTTCCAATTTCGCCTCGAAAACACGGACTAATACCGCAAAATTTAATTGGCAAATCTTTTTCCTCAAAAGTTTTGCCCGCGCTGTAAGCTAAAAGGCTTGGTTCCGAGGTGCCGGCCAAATAGGTGGGTTCACTAACGCCTTTTTCTTTGTCCTCTTCGGTTAAAACCTGGTATTGGTCGGCTTTGCCAAACGGAAAATGTCCGCTGCCGTAGAACGCAAATTCGCGGTCAAGAATCGGCGGCACCATTAAGGTAAAGCCTTTTTCCTGCATCTTCTTCATTGCCAGCCAAATAAGCCCATATTGCATTAATACCGCCTCGTTTTTTAAATAATAGCCCCTAAACCCGGCGGTTTTTACTCCGGCTTCGGTATCAATTAAGTCTAAAGTTTTGCCCAAGTCCGTATGGTCTTTAATTTCAAAATCAAATACCGCGGGCACCTCTTTGGCTTTGTCCTTGTCTTTGGTCGGATCTACCACGCCTGTTTTTACGCTCCAATAGCGCCACGGCACGTTAGCCACGGAGTTTGGGCCTATGGGGGTTTCGGGGCTGGGGATATTTGGAACCAAGTACATTAGTTTTTCGTATTCTTTGAGCACCTCATCAACCTGTTTCTTTAATTCCGTGGCTCTTTTATCCACTTCCTTCATTTCCAAAAGCTTAACTTTCTTGTCTTCTGCCGAAAGTTTGGGGATTTCTTTGGAAACCTGGTTTTTGGTAGCTTGTAAACTTTCCAGTTCCGTAAGCAGTCCGCGCCGCTTGGTGTCTAAATCCAGCAACTGATCCAAATCCAGATCAATATTTTTATCGATAATGGCTTTTTTTACTTTGTCCGCGTTATCGCGGATGAATTTGATGTCTAACATAGGAAAGTGATTAGTGAATAGTGCTTAGTGATTAGAAAATACCATCTCTGCCATCTCAAAAACTTGCGGCAAGGTGTCCATATTTTTAATTTCTTCCAGGGGCACAAACTTCAATTCGCTGATGTTTTCTTCCAAGTTCGGGGTTGGTATGCCGCTGGCTATTTTACATTCGTAAGAAATCAGTATGATTTGCTGGGTGCGGCCGTCGGCAAATGTCCATAAGTGGCTGAATACTTTCGGCAACAACCGAACAACCTCAACTTCTATTCCCGCTTCTTCTTTGGCTTCCCTGATAACCGCCGCAGTTGGGTCTTCGTCGTAATGTATGCCGCCGCCAACAAATTCCCATTTGTTGTGCGCGTGCGCGCTTTCGGGCTCGTGCCTTTTGGCCAGCAAAATCTCTCTTTTGTCATTGGTCACAATGGCGATTACAATCGTATGCTGGGCTGGTTCCATATTAGTGTTATTCGCGTGATTTTTGTTGATTCGTATCGTTCTTTTCCTTCATCAGCGGGAAAATTACGGTTTCTCGGATGGATTTATCCATTAACATAGAAAATAATCGCTCAGAAATACCAAAGCCCGCGGCCGGCGGCATGCCGTATTCCATAGCTTCCACATAATCTTTGTCCAGCATCTGGGCTTCGCTGTCCCCTGCCTCCCTTAGTTTCATTTGCGCTTCAAAGCGCTCTTCTTGGTCCACCGGGTCATTCAGCTCGCCAAATCCTTTTCCCAATTCAGAACCGTACGCCAAAATTTGCAGGCGCTGTACAACTTTTGGGTTCTTTGGGTCTTTCTTCGCTAAAGGTTCAAGTTCAATCGGTTGATTTATTAAAAAGATTGGTTTATTGGTTGTAAGTTTTGGCCGGATTGATTTTTTAAAAATTAAATCAATCACGCGGCCTTTTTGGGCAAAGTTCTCGTAAGTAATGTGGTTTTTATCAGCGTACGCTTTTAATTCCTCAGCCTCAGCAGAATTTAAATCTATTCCGGTATGTTTTTTAAAGACCTCAAAATAATCCACGCGCTCCCAACTGCCGCCCCAGTCCACTTCGGTTCCTTGATTCGCGATTTTGAGCGTGTCAAAAGTTTTTTCAATAACATATTGGTACATTTCCTGCAAAAATTGCATCAGTTTTTCAAAATCGCCGTATGCCCAATAAAATTCCATTTGGGTGTAGTCCTGCAAGTGTTCGGTGGAAATTCCTTCGTTGCGGAAAATTCGGCCAATTTCAAAAACTTTTTCATAGCCTGCCACCAGCATTTTCTTTAGCGGTAATTCTAAACTAATGCGTAAGTAAAAGTCGCGGTCTAAGGCATTATGGTGGGTAATAAAGGGTTCGGCCTCGGCTCCGCCCGGAACGGCCTCCAAAACCGGCATTTCCAGCTCTAAAAAGCCTCTCTCAACAAGGAATTGCCGCATGGCAGACCAAAACCTGTTCTTTTTAATAAAAATTTCTTTTACTTCAGGATTGGTTAAAATATCCAAATACCTTTGGCGCAATCTGGTTTCGTCGTCGGCCAAACCAAAATGTTCGCTGGGCAGGGGCCTTAAGCTTTTAGCTAATAGCTTGTAGCTTACAGCTTGCAGGGTTTTTTCTTCGGTTTTAGTTTTAAAAAGCTTGCCGGATATTTCAACAAAATCGCCGATGTCCAAATTTTTTAAGGCAAATTTAAAATTATCCGTTCCAATATCGTCGGATTTAATAAGCACCTGAATTTTGCCGCTGCCGTCTTCAATGTGCGCAAAAATAATTTTCCCCATATCACGCCAGCTGCGAATGCGGCCGACTAAAGTAATTGATAGGTCGGCAAGCTTGTCAAACTGCTCAATCGCCTGCAGATTTGTATGCGTCCGATTGGCGGTGGAAGGATACGGGTCTATCCCCGCGGCCTTAATTGCCTCAAGTTTTTTGCGCCTGGCGGCTAAAATGTCTTCAAGTCTTTCTGACATAGGTTTTTGTGTCATTTCGACCGGGTCCATCCGCCTAAGGCGGACGGGTGAGCCGAGGAATCCTTCAAAAATTAATTAGATTAGACGTTAAAAGTTCCCTCGCTACGCTCGGGACAAAATGGCTTAACAGCCATTTTGATTATAACAAAAACCGCTCTTTTTGCCAAAGGCGGCTTTATGTATCCGTGTTTGTCAGTAATTAATCTGCGTTAATCCGTCAGTCTGGCTATTCAATTGCTACAATCTCGTAATCCATTTCTCCGGCTGGAGTTTGAACTTTAAATTTTTCGTGGACTTTACGGCCTAAGAGGGCCTTGCCAACCAAAGATTCATTGGAAATTTTATTTTCTTTCGGATTGGCTTCGTTAGAGCCGACTATTGTATATTTGCGGTCTTGTCCGCCAACTTTCACCGATACGGTGGAGCCGATAGTTACGGTATTGCCGTGATTATTAGTAGTAATAATTTCGGCGTTTTTTATGATTTCTTCAATTTCCGCGATCCGGCCTTCTATAAAGCTTTGTTCTTCCCGGGCCTGGGCGTAATCGGCATTCTCGCTTAAATCGCCGTGCGCCGCGGCCTCGCGGATGCGCTCTATTACCTCTTTGCGCTTATCGCCGACAAGAGTCTTTAATTCTTCGTTCATTTTTTCCAAACCTTCTTTGGTAAGCAGGTATTTTTTTGACATAAGTTTATTCAGCCGGCAATCTTTATCATCGGCGTCATTCTGAAGCGTTAGCTGAAGAATCTCTTTCTTGGTTTGAGATCCTTCGGTCGGATGCACTCCCTCAGGATGACGCCCGAGAAGCAGAATGAGTATTGTTTAATTATTTATAAATTTATTCCCGCATCTTTGGCGGGAATAAATAGACTGGATATATGTTAATGCAAATTTACTTCCGTGTCAATAATCAAGAAATTTATTTAAATACAGGCTGCCCACCTAACTGTATGAAAATGTTACAGGTAATGCTAATAGGGGCAAACAATAGAGCCCCACCTGGTGTACCGCATCTGCTGTTCCCCACTTTATTCTTTTCTTTATATAAATTGTATGTTAATTGAAAGTATTTTTCATAAGGCATATATCTGACAGCGGAAGCGTAAACGCCAGCCTGTTGTTCTTCCGGATAATTCTTAAAATAAAAGTTTGTATAAAAATCATTTTCAGTAGGTAATTTATTATTTATTCTTTGTTGATCAGAAATGTATTCCAATGATTGATTAACTTTTAAAATCGTTTTTTTGTCTTTTGAATTAGGGAAAACGACAAATAATAATATTGCAGCGGTAGTTGCACATATTATCACGACTACTGATACCGTTAATATTATTTTTTTCATATGATTTGCTTATTAGTTAATTAGTTAATAATATTTTTAAATGTCAAGGTTTTTAACTGCTTTGGCGTGCGTTGTAATAAAGCGCTTTCTGGGGGCGACTTCGTCGCCCATTAATACCTCAAAAATTTCGGAAACTTTTTCCGCGTCGTGAATGTTAACCTGAAGCATAACCCTGGCGGCCGGGTCCATGGTGGTTTCCCACAGTTGGCCGGGGTTCATTTCTCCAAGACCTTTATAGCGCTGAATAACGTATTTTACGCCATCTATCGCGCCGGCCGTGGTTTCTTCCACGGTTGACTGCTCTTCAGCTTCATCGGAATTTTGATCGCCTTCCGCTTTGGTCTTCGCGCTTTTTGCCTTCTTATTCGCTTTTGCTTCGGCCACCAGTTCCTTTAACACTTTGTCCCGCTCGTCGTCTGAAAAAGCGTATTTGAAATTTTTGCCGACCTTAACCTGGAACAATGGCGGCTGGGCAATGTACAAATGCCCGTTTTTTATTATGTCCGGAAAATACCTATAAAACAAAGTAAGAAGCAAAGTGCGGATGTGCGCGCCATCCACGTCAGCATCGGTCATAATAATCACTCGGTGGTAGCGCAACTTTGCTATATTAAACATATCGCCAACGCCCGCGCCAAAAGCGATTACCAAATTTTTAATTTCCTGATTAGCCAGCATTTTATCCAGCCGCGCTCTTTCCACGTTTAAAATTTTACCCCGAAGCGGCAAAATTGCCTGAAAACGCCTGTCGCGTCCCTGTTTGGCGCTACCGCCGGCGCTGTCGCCCTCTACAATATAAAGTTCACATTTGGCAGGGTCAGATTCGCTACAGTCAGCCAATTTTCCTGGCAGTGCCAAACCTTCCAGCACGCCTTTTCTAATAACGCTGTCGCGCGCCGCGCGCGCGGCCAGCCGCGCTTTAGCCGCCAAAACAACTTTTTCAATAATTTTTCCGGCTTCGCCCGGGTGCTCTTCCAAATAAATTTCCAAAGCCTCGCCGACCACGGCTTCTACCGCGGTTCTCACTTCCGGGTTGCCTAATTTAGCCTTGGTCTGGCCTTCAAATTGCGGGTTAGGCAGTTTAACGGAAATTATCGCCACCAAGCCTTCGCGCATATCTTCGCCGGTAAGCTTTTCGGTTTCCTTAAAGTAGTTATTTTTAGTGCCGTAGTTGTTAATGGAGCGCGTCAATGCCGTTCTAAAACCCGTCACATGCATCCCGCCTTCAGAATTATATTCGTTGTTGGCGTAAGCTAAAATCCGTTCGTCAAAATCGTCGGTATATTGAATAGCCAGTTCCACCATTATGTCATCTACGGTTTTGTTAACATAAATCGGCTGGCCTTTGGTTTTTTTGTTGCGGTTTAATTGTTTAATGTAGCTGATTACTCCGCCTTCAAAGTAATATTGGTAAGTGAGTCCAATTCTTTCGTCTGTGATAATAAAATGCAATCCCTTAGTTAAGTACGCCTGGCTGCGCAAATGTTCCAGCACGGTTTTAAATTTGAATTCTATAGTTTCAAAAATTGATTTATCCGGATAAAAAGTAATGGACGTGCCGGTCGGGTCAGGGTCGTCCTTGTCAACTTTGCCGACGGTTTTTACCGCGCCTTGTGCCTTGCCGATTTTATATTTTTGCTCGTAAACTTTGCCGTCGCGCTTAACCTGCGCTATGAGTTCGGTAGAAAGCGCGTTGACTACGGAAACGCCCACGCCGTGCAAACCTCCGGAAACTTTATAGCCGCTGGCCTCTCCGCCGAATTTACCGCCCGCGTGCAAAACCGTAAGTACGGTTTCCAACGCGGACTTTTTGGTTTGTTTATGAATGTCAACAGGGATGCCGCGGCCGTTATCTACCACAGTCACGCCGCCGTCTTTTTGGATGAGCACGCCGACTTTGTTGGCGTGCCCGGCCATGGCTTCATCCACCGCGTTGTCTACGACTTCCCATATTAAATGGTGAAGTCCGGTCTCAGAAGTGGACCCAATATACATACCAGGCCTCTTGCGCACCGGCTCTAAGCCTTCCAGGACAGTAATGTTTTCACTGGTATATCCCGTTTGTTTTTTAACTTTTTCGTCTTTTTTGGTAGCCGTCATATATAATTTAAATTTACTTTGTTATTTTTTTGGAGGCTCAGTAAGAAGAGCGCGCAGAACTTCGTACTCATACAAGGAAATATTATTTTTATCCCGTGCTACTATTAGCTGTTCCGAAATTCTATTTTCGCAATAAACCGGATCTTTTTCTTTTAGTTCGCCTAGTAGCGCTAAAAAACTCATTTCTAAGCTTGTGCCAGGATGTTGTAAAAGAGTCTCCAGTATTTGGTATAAGCCAGAAACTTCCTCTGATACTGTTTGAGTTTCGCGCTGAAATGAACCGGTCATATTTTAATAAAACGACCTATTACAGGCCATTTTTTATCTTTCCTTAAGCATTGTTATTTTATCATAAATTTGGTAAAAATGCCAGAGCTAAAATACATAAAATCCGCCTTAAACAAGGCGGATTTTGACTTAAAAAGATATACACAATCCGTTTTTTTCAAATCATTTTTAATTATTATCACCCAAATTTTATCGAACTCTTCTCTTTGCCTATTTTCCGCAATGCCTAGTATGTTATTGTTTAGAGCTCTAATTCTTGTTGCTTCTTCTTCAGCCTCTTGTGGATCCTTTATAATTTCTTTTATACGAGAAATTACTCCGGTGGTTGGATTAAATTCTAAAAAAGACATTGATTTACATACATCCAATTTAGGCTTTTTAGGGAAATCCCCTAAATGGCTCGACAACCAAAAAAACATTTTAACATAGTCTCCATGCCCATTAAATTGAACATTTTTTACAAGTTTATTACAATCTAAAGTTAAATCGTTAATATCATCGCCGTCATATAGTGGTTCTAATTTTGCGCCTAAAGTTATTCGCAACTCGCCGATTGGATAGGTTCTATAAGCTCCATCAAGATCTTGCTCTTCCTGCCTGTCGGCGGAAAGAACTAAAACAGTATTGTCATCAAGTTTTGTTACCTCCCATTCCGGGGTCGCATTGCTTTCCGACAAATTTTTCACGGCTTTACGAATACAATTTTCATCAACAATTAGTGACCTGGTTCTCATTTCTCTCACAAATTGTTCAATATATCTTGCCGCGTTTGGGGTTTGCTCTATTTCCACTCTAGGTGCTGTTAGAATCTCAGGCTCCTTATTTTCTCCCTTATTTTCTCCTATGAATCTGTCCTTAGAATTTTCTGTCATATTTCTCTATGTTAATTTTTTTATCTTAACTCCGCGTTATAAATAGTCTTTGTTTGTTCGTAAAGCTTATTTTGCAGGGGTTCTACTTCTTCGGTCTTTAGAGTACGTTCGGGACTGCGGTACACCACACGATAAGTATAGCTGGTGCGCCCTTCGCCAAATTTTTTTTCGTCCTTGTATTTATCCAGCAGTTCCACCTGTTCCACCAAGTCGCCGCCGATTTCACGGATAAGATCAAAATAATTATTCGGCACAAAGTCGTCATTTACCACAAAAGAAATATCGCGGGTAATGGGAGGAAATTTGCTTACTTCCACAAATTTTTGTCCTAAGACCAATTGTTTTTTTACGCGCGGATCTTCTGACCAAAAAAGTCTAATATCAGGCAAGTCCATGCTAACGATGGCAAGTCTCTCCAGCCCGAATCCAAATGCCCAGCCGGTATAATTTTTGGAATCCACTCCGTGGTTTTCCAAAACTTTACCCTTGACCACGCCACAGCCCACCACTTCCACCCATTTTCCGCCGATTTCAACTTCCATTTCCAAAGAAGGGTCTGTGTATGGAAAAGTGTCTTTGTTCAGCCGATACTTCACATCGGGCCCGAATACCGCTTTTGCAATGGCTGCCAAAGAGTCTTCTAAATCTTTTTGGCCAATAGTCGCAATTGTTTTGGGCGCTAAATACCAACCGTCAATCTGGTGAAAAACGTTCATGTGTTTTCTGTCGATTTCGTCCTTTCGATAGACTTTGCCAAAGCTAAAACATCCCACGGGTAAATTTTGCGCCATCCGCTTTTTTACGCCCTCGTCTTTTAAATAATAATGCCACATTATAGTGGTGTGCGTGCGCAAAATATTTTTTTCGTCTACGTAGTAGGTGTCAGATTTGCTTCTGGCCGGATGGTCGGCCGGAAAATCAAACAAATCAAAACTAATGTCCGCGGGCAAAATTTCCGGAGTTTGGATAATATCCAAGTTTTTAAAATAAGGGCTGGCTAAAATCCTTTTTACTATTTCTGCTATCGGGCTGCCTTCTGTTCTGGATAAATCCGGCATGCTCAAATAACGCCTAATCCTTTGGGCTTCAAAGTCGGTCCTTTTTTCAAGTTCTTTTTTTAAGCGATTCTCTTCGTCAGATGGAATTATAATGTTTTCGGGCATAAAAAATAATTATCCTTAATCCCTTATCTTTAATCTTTAACCGGTACAATCGGCCAAGGACTAAGGATTAAAGATCAAGGATATATGGCTTATTCTATCATTTCCGGCTTAAATTGTGAACCGGGCTTTATACCTGGTTTTAAGACCATAATCCCCTCTCCCGGCTTGTCAGCCAGGCCCAATTCAAAAGCCGCGCAAATCATACCCTGGCTTTCTATGCCGCGGATTTTGGCTTTTTGTAAAACAAAAGCTTCGTGCTTGTCGTTGTGAATATTTTGTGCAATTGTCGCGCCGGGCAAAGCCAAAGCCACCATATCCCCTGCTTCAAAATTAAAAGCCCCGCAAACAATCGGTTCAATTATCTTGTCGCCAGCATCAACTTTAACAACCCTAAGCCGGTCAGCGTTAGGGTGTTTTTGAATATTCAGAACTTTCGCAGCTATAATACCGGGGAATGAGGGTTTTTTAGAAAAGAAATTGAAAAAATAGTTTATAAAGTTCATAAAGTTTTTAATGTTATAAAGTGCTTTACGAACTTGTTACTTTATAACTTTTTACTTGCGCGTTAATACGCGCGGCACTCTTCCTGGTTGCACAAATATCCTGTTGTGCCTGTTGCGGGGTTGTCAAAAATGGCTTTTAAGGTAAACGTGTCAAAGGTTTCGGAAACCGCGTATTCATAATCCAGAGCGGTTTTTGGATCTTTGGGGATTTGGGTTATGTATGTCGGTACCAAGGCAGTTTTGTATTTATCCGCGCCCGGAAAAGCGTATGTTTGATTACCCGCAATATTGTTTTGAGAATAAAGCAGTAATGAAGTGCGTAGGCTTTCCAAGTCGTTTTTTCTTTGGTCGTCATAAATTGCCGCCTGCTCGGCGTTGGAATCTTTTATGGCGTCTGCCGCGTGTTTTTTAATTATTTGCCCTGCCGCTTCGCTGTAAAAGCTTAAGGTAAAATCGCTTCCCAAACTATCGGTAGTATAGCCGTAAACGTAGGGGTCTTTATTTATTGGGTCAACCGGATTGGTGGCAACTTTCAAATAGAGTTTGACTTTGGCAAACATAACGCTAAAGTCGGAAGTTATGGGGTAGGCTTTATTTTCAGTTTGGTATTTTACTAAAGCGGCCTCTATGTTTTTGATTGTTGCCGAACGTTTGCTGTCGCGGTCCTGTTTGGCTTCTATGGACGTATCGATTCCTAAAAGCGCGCTGGGAGTCGCTGTTACGGCGGGGGTGGTTGTCGCTGAATTTTCCTCGTTGTTTATAGGAGAGGAAAAATTATAAAAACTATTAAGCACTGACTCTAAAGTCTTAATGGTCGGCTCGCGCAGGCCTTCCTTTTGCATTCTGGCGGAAACCGCCTTAACTTGCTCAGGGGTCATTTTCTTTCCTGTACCTAAATCATAACCGCCCCTAAAGAAGTCGGAATCCGAATAGCGCGCGTCATTTGCTGAGTGCGCATTTAGCGGGTTGCTTAAAAATACGACAGTTTCATCGCCGTCTGCCAGCCCGTCTTTATCTGAATCCGGATTATTCGGGTCAGTTTCGAGCTTCTCTTCTTTTAAATTGGCCAAGCCGTCCCTGTCGGGATCGGCTTTGTCTCCGCACAAACTGGAGTCGGAACAATTTGGAAAATATTTATCTCTCCATTCCTGCGAAGTTGTAAGTTCGCTTTCCGGGGTGGTGGTATTTTGACTGTTCTTTTCACTGGTGTTGGCTGGTTCGCGGCGAACCAGCAAATCATCCGGCTGATATGAGTTGCTGTTTATCTTTTGCAATATAAAATAAGCCGCTATCCCGCCAATTAATAAAACCAACACGGCAATAATATACAGTCTATATTTTTTTAGATTATTTATGGATGTTGTTTCGCTGGTTGTCGGCCCCAAGTTATTGGTAATTTTAAGCTCGGCAGTGACAAGTCCGCCAACAGCTTTATTTTTTGGCATTACATTGTAAAATAAAGCGTCCGGCGATGGATTTTTGGGTTCGCTGTTAATATCTGGCACGCTATTGTTTTGGTGGCCGAGAGATGGCGAGCCCAAGGCTCCTGGATTTTTATTTGGTTCATTCATCCCGTTAGGAGTGTCCATAAATTTAGGAGTTATATTTGTTTTTGTGGCTTATATTAGCCTTAACATTATTAAGTTTTTTAGACTTTTAAATTTAAAAAGGCTTCTAAAGTTAAAAAGAATAAAATCAGGCTTGCTTCCACCCACCAAAATAACAGTCGTTTAGACAGCAGTAAAAAAGAAAGGACTATAAGCAGAGCAATAAATAGGGCTTGCCTAAAGCTGTTCGCAAAATTGGTTACGTAAAGGCCGGGAGACATCCATTGCCTTAAGCCTAAACCAATAAGAGTAAAAAGGCCCAAACTTAGTAAAAACAAACTTGCGTAGAAAAATCCAAAAATTAAATTTGAACTGCTGGCCGGATCGGTAAAATTAACTATTGACGCTAAAGAAAATCCGGCGAGCAGGGTGCTGAAGGAAATGAGGAAAACCTGATTTTTGGGGTTTGCTAGCATAAAAATTATAACACAGTTTTTGTATTTTGTCCGGTTATTCTAAGTTTTGGTACGGGCACTGGTGCTTGGAGGAGCTTTTGTGCATTTGCTTAAATAAGTCATATTTGGTAGTGTGGATGATTTTTTCAATTAATTCCAGCAAACGGATCTTTAATTTATTAATTTTTTCTCTGTTAGCCACGCTCTCTTCCAGTAGTTTGTTTTCCTGCAAATACCAGTAAGCCATTTTATCCACCCGCTCTTTTAAATATTCTTCCGCCGCCCACTGGTAAATGTATAATTGGTCCAAGTCGTCCTTGCCGTTTTTGTCCGGAATTTTTTCACTGGTTTTATAATCTAAAATTTCAATTCCGCCGTTGTCCGTTAAATCAGCGCGGTCGATTTTGCCCACAAATTTATAATCTCCTAAGGGCAAAAAAAATGACTGTTCCAAATATTTTGGCCTGGGTTGATGAGCCAAAGAATAATCGTAAAATTGTCTTAAAAATTTTAAGCCTTTTTTTCGATATTCTTCTTTTTGCTTTTTATCCCTATACCATTCATCTATCCAATTTTTATGGTATAGCTGTTCCAGCAAGTCAAAATCGCCTATAATTATTTTCCCGGAAGTTTCTTTTTTTGAAAACAGATCCTGCTGGGTCCGGTTTTGCCTTGTCTGAAAGTCTTTTAAAAATAATTCAAAAGCCTTGTGGATGGTTTGGCCAAAGCTAAAATAGGCGTTGCCCGGCGTTGGCAATTTAAGGTAGTACTGGTATTTATACTGCAAAGGACAGTTTTCAAACGCCTTAATGGCGGAAAAAGAAAATTTGTCCGGAAGCAATTTATAGACTTCCCGGTGTTTTGCCGTGTCTGAAAAAAAGACCTTGCCGGTAGCCTCGGCTTTAATTTCTCCCGGCACTAATTTTGTCTCCTGCAAAAATACCGAAGGCTTTTTGGTTTTTGCTCCGCCGTAGTCTTTAGCCCAGCTAAAATACAAATGGCTTTTTGCGCGCGTCATGGCAACATAAAATAACCTCCGCTCTTCCTGCAAATGGAAATCACCCTCAGGAAGAATATCTTTAATTAGCGCTTTAGGGATTTCTATTTGGTCTCCTCGGGCGCGGGTAGGAAAACGCTGGTCGACCATATTGGGAATGAACACATATTCAAATTCCAGCCCTTTGGCTGAATGTACGGTTAAAACTTTCAGGCTTTCGGGCCCCAAATTCGGGTCAAATTTTATTTGTCCCTCGTCTCCGGCTTCCATTTCCATATTTAAAAGACGCAAAAAATAATGCAGGCTTTTGTCGGTATTTTCCGCCACGAAAGTCTCCACTTTTTTGTAAAATTGTTCCAAAAGTTCCCGATTTTCAGCGTTCTCCAAAGTTTCTTCCTCCAGCTCTTTTTCCAAATTTAAATCTTGGGCAACCTCCACAAAGACCTCGTTGGCGGATTTTTCAGCGGCCAATTTGGCATGCTTGTGTAAAACATCTAGAGTTTTTGTTATGATTTTTTGACTTTGCGATCCGATTTCCGGAAAGCCGGGAGCGATTTTAAGCATTTCATACAGCGACAGCGTTTTTTTTGCCGAATTATTAAGTAGCAAACTTAAATCTTGAGCCGGTAAATTAAATTCTTTAAAAGTTAAAACTCTGTACAGCGCAAAGGAATCATGAAAATTATTCAGACTGGAAAAATAGGCAATTAAATCCGCAATCAATGGCTTGGAATAAAGCCCGGTGTTGGCCACAAAAGTATGCGGAATGCTGTAGCGGCTCAAAACCGGCAGCAAATTTTCCGCCGCCGCGTTGCTTCGAAGCAAAATCGCAAAATCATTCCAAGATACCTCCCCTGTTCCCCCCTTATCAAGTGGGGAAATTAAGGAGGGGGTATTTTTTAGCTCCAAAATTTTTTTTGCAATCAAATCAAGTTCTTCATTTAAGTCCTTTCCTTCCAAAACTTTAATTTCAGTTTTAAGCTTGTTTGGATTATTTAATTTTTTATTTATCTTTAGTTTGATTTCCAGCCTGTCCGGATTATTGGCTTGAATAAAATTGTAGGCTAAATCTAAAATCGCCTGAGAAGAGCGGTAATTTTCCACCAAAGTAATCTGTTTGCATTTGGGGTAATCTTCCTGAAATTTTAAAATGTTGGAAACTGAGGCTCCGCGGAATTTGTAGATGGATTGGTCGTCATCGCCCACAACGACCAGGTTTTGATCGGTGCCGGCCAAGAGCTTGACCAGCTGATATTGAGCAAAATTGGTATCCTGAAACTCATCTACCATAATAAACTTGAATTTATTTTGGTAAAATTTCAAAATTTTCGGCCGCTTGCTGAATAATTGAGTTGTGTAATTAATTAAATCTCCAAAGTCCAAATAATTATTATCAAGCAACAGTTTTTGGTAAACATGAAAAGCGTTGGCCAGTTCCTCCAGGCGGGCGGTTTCAGAGGGGTCGGAGATCGGCAAATCGGTGGGGCGGTGGGGCGGTGGGGCGGGTTTTTTTGGTTTTGTCGGCTTGCCGGCTTGCCGGCTTGCCGATAAATCTTTTTTTATCGCGATACCTTCGGTATTATCGCCCGCCAGTTTTATCCCCTCCGCATATTCCAAATACTCTTCAGGACTAATTACTTCATCTTTACACCTGGAAAAGTGCTTCAATAGCGCGGAAATAAATTTTTTCGGGTTGCCCAAGGGTCGGTAATAATCTAAGTCAAATTTTTCCAAATTGTCGTGCACCAAAACCCAGGCTTTGGTTTCATCTACTAACTTAAATTCTCCCGGCAGGCCAACATCCAGCCCGTGCTGCTGTAAAATTCTTTCGCAAAAGCTGTGGAAAGTGGAAATCCACATATCGTGGTAGCCCAACGGTAAAAGCAAGTCCGCCCGCTCCTGCATTTCCCCGGCGGCTTTTTCGGTAAATGTAAGCGCCAGTATTTCATCGGGCTTGGCCAGTTTTTGCTCCAGCAAATAAGCAATCCTGCGGGTTATAACCGTAGTTTTTCCCGTGCCAGCCCCGGCCACAATCAAAAGCGGCCCGTTTTCATGTTTAACGGCCGAAAGCTGTTCTTTGTTAAGGTTTTCTAATAGGCTTGTCATATATGTAATGCGAAACTTCGAAATACATACTAAACTGCGAAAGAATTGCGAAAACTCATGCTTGAAAATTAATCACTCTTTGAGGTTTTAAATAGATGCTTTGGAAATTAACAATCAATCCCAATTTTAAGTTAAGGATTTTTAAATATCTTTGTGTTTGGAAGTAGTCTTTTTTGTCGATAAATGGTTTGGTTTTAATTTCCAACAAAACAAGATCTTCAACTATGAAATCCACTCTGTTGCCAGTCCCGACGGCAACAAATTCTCTAGCATATCCCATTTCATTTTCTATAAATTTTTGTTCCAGGCGATCACAAAACTGTTTTTCTTTCGCGAATCTACCAAGTTCTTTTTTCACTTCCAGTCAAAGTCCGGTTATTTTATAGGACAAGTCGGGATAAAGAATGTCGTTTCTTAGCAACTTTTGTTTTGGCTTTTCATTTCGCATATGTTTTCGCAGTTTCGCATTCTCATTTTTTAGTTATAAAATTTGTCCATTGTTTCCACAAATCCATTCCTTCGTCTTTGTAATTTGCCCAAAACTGCGCAGGGCTTACAATCTTAACGCCCTGGTATTTATTTAGATCCAAAAGCGCGTTGTCGGAAGTAATTAAATAGTCAGCCTCCGCCTCCACCGCGCTTTCTAAAATTTTGTTATCTTCCGGGTCGGAAACAATTCTTATTTGCCGGCGATTAACCACCCAGTTAATCTGCGCGAACAAGTCATTCAGCTGATGCTGATAGTCGTCGTTCTCAATTAATTGTTTGCTGATGAGCTTGTTTTCCTGCAAAGTCTGCTTGTTGGCATAAGCTTCAATTTCACCGGCAATTACGGCATCAATAACTTTTTTTTCGTAAGAATATTCATCCCTAAAGCCGTTTATTAAAACGTTGGTGTCTATGACTATTTTTGTCATTTGGTAAGTGCCTTGCAAAACATTAGTTTTCAACATCTTTCTCTCCCTTTATTTCATCCGCCGATAAGTTATTTGCTTGAATCCATTTTTTGAATTCATCTGGAAAAAATTCGTATTCATCGGGGGCCCCGCTTTTTGTTTTATTTGGGATAGGTTTAAAAAATAGTAAATTTTCCTGAGCAAAAAACTTTTTGATTAAATCCGGGTCATCTTCAAGGTCTGTCTGAAAAGCTATATACTCTACAGTATAAATATTTTCCGGTTTAGAAAATGTTTTTTCACCTTGTGAAGTTTTGAGAAGTTTTTGAAGCAATAAAATTTTTGCTTTTGGAAATTTCTTTTCTTGGTTAACTCTAACAATTTCACCGCCTACAACATCAACACCATACTTTACTTTGGCAATAAACAAATCATTTTTATGAGTTTTGTTGACCAAATTTTTACCTGTAAGTTCTTCGTGAAGTTCCCGGGATGTTCTTTCTGAATTTTTATTGCTCATGAGAGTATTTATAATTATTTTCTTATCGGCATTAAAAATTTGCGCGGGCTTTCGTCCAAGTCTATAAAGTTGTCCGTAAGCTCCTTGATTTTGCCGGAGCAGGAACGGCCAAAGGCAATAGTTTCGGTTAGCTGGCCTGTCATTTGTAAATATTCAAGCAGCGGCACAAAGTCGCCGTCGCCGCTGCACAAAACAATTACGTCCAGCTTGTTCATGGTTTTAATAATATCCATGGCTATGCCTACGTCCCAGTCCCCTTTTTGATGCCCGCCGGCAAAGGTTTGAAGTTCCTTAACCTTAACTTCAAAACCGGCTTTTTCAAGAGCTTCAAAAAAAGTATGCTCTTCTGGCATGTCTGCCTTTACCACGTAGGCAATGGCGCGAATTAATTTGCGGTCGCCCACGGCCGTGTTCAAAACCTCGTTAAATTTTACTCTGGCGTTGTACAAGTTGCGCGCGGAATAGTACAAATTCTGCACGTCCACGAACACGCCCACTCTTTGGTCAGGATTGCGAATGCTCATAATTTATTCAATTAATAATTTTTGATCTTCTTTTGCCTCTTCAAGTTTTAAAGATGATGCGTTAGTTATGCTGGTCTTGAGCTTGGCGAAATCATTGGCTACGGTACCCATGGTGTTGCCCGCGTTCTTAATGTGATTGCCCAATACGTCCAGGTTGCGGCCGAATTTATCCGACTCTTGTTTTATCCCGGCAATCATCGCCAAAATCGCCTGCGCCGCCTGGTTGACTTTTTGTCCGCGCAGAGACAGCAGAATTATCTGCAAATGATGGTATAAAGTATTGGGGCTTACAAAATAGACTTTCTTTTCCCTGCCGTAGCCTAAAACGGCCGTATCATCCAGCACTTCGCTGAACACGCCCTCGCTTGGAATATACATGAGCGCGAAATCAAAAGTATTTTCCTGCGGCAAAATATATTTTTTGTGGATTTCGTCCACGCGCTTTTTAACATCCTTCAAAAAAGTTTTCTTTAAAGCTTCTTTGGCTTCGTCGGTTGTGGCTTCTTTATACAGCCGAAAATTTTCCATGCTGAACTTACTGTCTATTGGCAGGATTTTCTCACCAACATAAATTATCGCGTCTACCACTTCGCCGTTTTTGAATTTATGCTGGATTTCAAAGCCGGACTTTGGCAATGCTTGCGATAGCATATTTTCCAGCATTTCTTCCCCAAAATTGCCTCTGAGTTTGGGGCTGGCCAGGGTTTCCGTAAGCCTGCGGATGTCGGGGCCGACTTGGGAAATACCGCCGAGTTCCTTGGTTAAAGCGGCAATTACGCGCCCGGCGTTATCCAACCGCTCGTTAATGGCTTTGTTTGTTTCGTTAATGCTTTTTTGCATCCCTTCCCTGGTGGCTTCCGTTCCCTGCTTAATTTCCTTCATCCATTCCATCATGATTTTGAGGCTTTGGTCATCAACCGGTTTTTGCCCTTGTTTTTTCAAGCTGATAAGGAAATACAAGGCTAAGCCAAAACCTGCCACTAAAATACCCAAAATAACATAGATTATTGCGTAATTCATAACAATATTGTATCATAAAAAAATAGTATTTAAAATTAACAAATCATTTTTATGACAGACAATAGTCCCGGTTTTGAAGGCAGAATAACCAGAGGGGATATGGAAAAGAAACCCAATGAGCATATCCCGGGTGCAGAGGACACCGCTTTCGCAGATCACAGGCATTTAAATATTGAGCCTGAGCAAACTCCGCCCGGCGAGGATAATAAATATCTAGGCGGATAATTATAAAAAAACCGTTCTTTTTGAGCGGTTTTTTTAGTTCAATTTTCTAAATTATTACCCTTGACAAATTATCACTCTTGGGTGTAGAGTGATAATAGAGAGAAATATTAACAGTCTTTCTTTTGAGCTTGGGGGTTAGAGGAGGGCGTTATAGGTATCCTAGGCAAAAGTCCGGGAGAAGGAGTCGCCCTCCCCTATCCTCCCCCCAAAAGAGAGAGAAAGGAGACAAAAATGCCCTTTGATTTAATACCCCGGGCCTTTATGGGCCCATCCAGATGGCAAAATTGGCTGGATGAAGAAGACTGGTCCAGCTTTTTGCCGTCCTTCGGTCTTACGGTTTCCGAAGACCAAAACCGCGTCTATGTAGAGGCTGCTGTGCCGGGGCTTGACGCGGATAAAATTGAGGTTACTTTTGACAAAGGCGTCTTATGGATACGCGGCAACCAGGCCAGCGAAGAAAAAGACGATAAGAAAAAATATTACCGCAAAGCCTCGTCCGCATTTTCCTATCATGTGGCTGTGCCGGGTGAAATTGACGAAAGCAAAGAGCCCGAGGCTTCCTGCAAGAACGGGGTAATGAAAGTTGTTTTTGACAAAAAGCCGGAAGTTCAACCAAAGAAGATTAACGTTAAAAAGGAATAATTGAGTAAATAAGCCAAAGACCCTCTATTATGAGGGTCTTTGGCTTAATGGAACATACGTAATGCTACTGGGATAGAATTTCAGAGATAAATAGGTAACGATTTCGGCGGCTTAATCCATTATGAACAGACAGCAATTTTTTCATTCGGCCAAAG